>CATNDK010000143.1 GCA_950096585.1 Thalassococcus halodurans
TCGACCGCTGTCCGGTGCGCGGTTAGCGTCGAAGCTGCGTCTCCTTCAGAGCAACCAGCGCAGCGAGCGCCCGTTCAAGTTCGCCGAAGACACGATCGCGGCGGTCTGATCAAACACCGCCACCTTGGCGTGGACATAGATCACCGGCGCACCGGACAGGGTCGCGCGCGCACCGGGCGTGCGCGTGGCCGATGCGGCGCGGCGTTGCACGGGACTGGTGATCAGCAACCGATCGCCAAAGGCACGGCGCAGCTTTTCCGGTGTAAAGGTCTGCTCCAAAGGCCCCGCATCCAGAACAGTGCCATCCACCAGAACCGCATGATCGCAAAATTGCGGCACAGTGTTCAGGTGGTGCGTCGCAACAAGGATCACAGCACCTTCGTCACGCAAAGCGCGCAGCAGATCCATGATCTGCTCTTCGGTCTGGACGTCCACACCGGCAAAGGGTTCGTCCAGCAGAATAACCTGCGCCTCTTGTGCCAGCGCACGGGCCAAGAAGACCCGCTTTTTCTGACCGCCGGACAGCTCACCAATCTGACGGTTCTGATAGTCCTGCATGCCGACACGGCTTAGCGCCGCCTCGACCGCCAACTTATCAGCAGCCTTCGGACGGCGCAGAAAGCCCATGCGGCCATAGCGGCCCATCATGACCACATCCTTAACCAGCACGGGGAAAGACCAATCGACCTCTTCCGACTGGGGCACATAGGCGACCATCTGTTGATCCAACGCCTGTTCGGCGGGTTTGCCGAGAAACTCGACCGTGCCTGATGTCACCTTCACAAAGCCCATCAGCGCCTTGAACAACGTGGACTTCCCCGCGCCGTTCACACCCAAAAGCGCGGTGATCGATTTTTCTGGCAGTTCGAAACTCGCATCACGCAGCGCAACATGGCCGTTGGGGTACGTCACCCCGATCCCGTTTGCGCGCAGGCCGGTCATGATTGCAGCCCTTGCAAGATGGTCTCGGACGTGACCCGCAGCAAATCCAGATAGGTCGGCACGGGGCCGTCAGCCTCGGATAGGGAGTCCACGTAAAGCACCCCGCCATAGGCCGCGCCGGTTTCACGGGCGATCTGTTTGGCCGGACGATCCGAGACTGTGGATTCCGAGAATACGGCAGGAACGCCATTCGCGCGGACCGCGTCGATGACATCCTTGATCTGCTTCGGCGTGCCCTGCTGATCCGCATTGATCGGCCAGAGGTACAGTTCCTTCAGCTCAAAATCCCGCGCCAGATAGGAAAACGCACCTTCCGAAGTTGCCAGCCAGCGCTGGTTTTCGGGCAGCGCACGCACGGCTTCCCGCAACGGGCCAATCGTGTCGGCAATCTGGGTTTTGTAGACCTCGGCGTTGGCGGCGTAGGCCTCGGCATTCGCTGGGTCGACCTCGGACAGGGCATCGCGGATGTTGTCCACATAGATCAGCGCCGAATCCAGCGCCATCCATGCATGCGGGTTCGGCTTGCCTTCATAGGACCCGCTGCTGATCGGCATCGGATCAACGCCGTCAGACAGAACAGCCGCAGGCACATTCCGCAAATTGCGGAAAAACTGTTCGAACCACAGTTCAAGGTTCATACCGTTCCACAGGATCAAATCGGCGTCTTGCGCCGCCAGAATATCGCGCGGGGTCGGCTGGTAGCCATGGATTTCCGATCCGGGCTTGGTGATTGACACCACATCGGCCAGATCACCCGCCACGTTCTGCGCCATATCCGCGATGATGGTGAAGGTGGTCGCCACCTTGATACGGCCGGATGCAAAGGCCCCTGCCCCCGTTCCTGCGAAAGCCGCGAAACCGGTGGTGCCTGCAATAAAGCCACGTCTTGTGAACATCAAATGCTCCAATCTTGTCCCTTTATGCATTTGCAACTGATTTGCAACTTGTCAAGCTTGTTGCGAACGATTTGCAAGAAGGGTTGATGATTTTTCCGCCCCGTGCCAAAGAATAGAGCATGACCAAAGCAGATGACCTGACCCAAGCCCTGCGCGACGCAGGTGTGCGCATCACCCGCCAGCGGGCGGCTTTGCTGACCGTGATCGCGGGCGCAGATGATCATCCCGACGCCGTGGAACTGCACCGCCGCGCGTCCAAGGATATGCCCAGTCTGTCGCTGTCCACGGTCTATCGCACCCTGACCGCGCTTGAGGATCAGGGCGTCATCCAGCGCCATCAGTTCGACGGCACGCCGTCCCGTTTCGAAAAAGCCGAAGACGACCACCACATGATCGACGTGGACACCGGCGAAGTGATCGAATTCTGCTCGGACCGCATCGAACAGTTGCAAACCGAACTGGCCGCCGAAATCGGCTATGAAATCGTGCACCACCGGATGGAGCTCTACGTCCGGAAAAAGACCGACTGACTTTTTCCGCCGATAGGCGCGCGGGCTCTTTTCCCCGATTTGTCCTGCGGCTAGAACGAACCTCCAACACTTTCGGAGGCCTCCTTGGACACCAACGCACGTATCGCCCAGCTGATCGCCACTGACATTTCGGCCCAACCCCGTCAGGTGGATGCCGCCGTCAAACTGCTGGACGAAGGATCGACCGTTCCTTTCATCGCCCGCTACCGGAAAGAGGCCACAGGCGGTCTGGACGATTCCCAACTGCGCACCTTGGCCGACCGGCTGTCCTACCTGCGCGAACTGGAAGCCCGCCGCGCGACCATTCTTGAATCCGTCAAATCGCAGGACAAGCTGACCGACGAACTGGCGCGATCCATCGTGAACGCGACAACCAAGTCCGAGTTGGAAGACATCTACCTGCCCTATCGCCCCAAACGGCGCACCAAGGCGACCATCGCCAAGGAAAACGGGCTGGAACCGCTGGCTGACGGCATCCTGAATGATCGCAGCGTCGACCCCGAGGCCCTGGCCGCGACCTTCATCACCGAAAACGTGCCAGACGTGAAATCGGCCCTGAACGGCGCGCGCGACATCATCGCCGAACGCCTGTCCGAGGACGCCACCCTGCTGGGCCGCCTGCGCGATTTCATGCGGGCAGAGGCGTGGCTAACCTCCTCTGTCGTCGCAGGAAAAGAGGCTGAGGGTGCCAAATTTCAGGACTATTTTGACAAGCGGGAAAAATGGGCAGACGTTCCCGCCCACCGTGCATTGGCCATGCTGCGCGCTGCCAATGAGGGTATCGTAACGCTCGATATCGCCCCCGATCCCGAAACCGGCGCACCCCGCGCGGCAGGTATTGTAGCCCAAGCGCTGAACGTCGGTCAGGGTGGCAAAGGCGACGACTGGCTGCGCACCATGGCGGGCTGGACGTGGCGCATCAAACTGTCGCTGACCATGATGGTCGATCTGATGGGCGAAATGCGCGCCCGCGCCCATGAAGAAGCCATTCATGTCTTCGCCCGTAACCTGAAGGATCTGCTGCTGGCCGCGCCGGCCGGCGCGAAATCCGTACTAGGTCTCGACCCGGGTATCCGGACGGGTGTGAAGGCGGCTGTTGTGGATGCAACCGGCAAGGTGCTGGCGACAGACACGCTCTATCCCTTCCAGCCCAAGAACGATGTGAATGGCGCGATCGCCGCCATCCACCGCCACATCGCCCAGCATAACGTCGCCCTGATCGCCATCGGCAACGGCACAGCAAGCCGCGAAACCGAACGTCTGGTCGCGGACGCGATCAAACTGCTGCCCAAGGGCATCCCTGCCCCCACAAAGGTCGTCGTGTCCGAGGCGGGCGCATCGGTCTATTCGGCTTCGGAACTTGCGGCCAAGGAATTCCCTGATCTCGACGTGTCCCTGCGTGGCGCCGTGTCCATCGCCCGCCGCTTACAGGATCCGCTGGCCGAGCTGGTGAAAATCGAACCCAAGGCCATCGGCGTGGGCCAGTACCAGCACGACGTCGATCAATCCCGCCTGACCAAAGCGCTGGATGCCGTGGTTGAAGACGCCGTGAACGCGGTTGGCGTTGATCTGAACACGGCCTCGGCCCCGCTTCTGGCGCATGTGTCGGGCCTTGGCCCAGTGTTGGCCGAGGCCGTCGTCGCCCATCGCGACTCCAACGGCCCCTTCAAGGATCGCAAAGCCCTTCTCAAGGTCGCGCGGCTTGGGCCGAAGGCGTTTGAACAATGCGCGGGCTTCTTGCGTATCCGCGACGGCGAGGAACCACTCGATGCGTCCTCGGTCCACCCCGAAGCCTATGGCGTGGCTCGCAAGATAGTCGCCGCTTGTGGCCGTGATCTGCGCGAGGTGATGAAGGACCCTGACCTTCTGAAGCGCCTGAACCCAGCCGATTTCGCCGATGACACCTTCGGCCTACCCACCGTGCGCGATATCTTTGGCGAATTGGAAAAACCCGGCCGCGACCCGCGCCCGAGCTTCAAGACCGCACAATTCACCGACGGCGTCGAAACCATCAACGATCTGCGCGAAGGCATGGTTCTGGAAGGCACCGTCACCAACGTCGCCGCCTTCGGGGCCTTCGTGGATATCGGCGTCCATCAGGACGGGCTTGTCCACGTCAGCCAACTGGCCGACCGGTTCGTAAAAGACCCGCATGAGGTGGTGAAAACCGGCGATGTCGTCAAAGTTCGCGTGACCGAGGTCGACGTCCCCCGCAAACGCATCGGCCTGTCCATGCGCAAAGACGGCGGCACCTCGGCGAAAGAGGCCCGCACCGAACGCAGCGCCGGTCCGTCCCATGGCAAGGGTCGCCCCCAGCGTCACAACGGAAAATCCGCTCCGAAACCCAAACAGGACAATTCACAGGGCGCACTGGGTGCTGCCCTGCTGGAAGCGATGAAAAAGCGCTAAACGTCCACGTTAGACAGGATATGTTCGGCTGAGAACGCAATATGCGTTTTCAGCGCCTCTTCTGCCTGAACAGAATCGCGATTGCGCAGCGACCGCACGATTGCCCCGTGCTGATCGTGCGAGATATTCAGCCGTGCGGGCGTGTCCACCTGACGGGCCACCAGCCCGATCAAACGCCCCCGCACACCGGTGCGCATCACAACCAGATCGGGGTTTTTGGTACTGCGGCAGATCATATCGTGAAAGCGCGCGTTCGCACGGTCATAGCCATCGTAATCCTCGGCCTCGACCATGGCCCCCATCTGGCGGTGCAACTCTTCCAACGCCCATACTTCGCCAAGCGTCATCCGCTCGGCCGCAAGCCTGACGCAAAGCAGATCAATCTCGCTCAGCGCCTCGAACATCTGCGCAATCCGTTCGCGGGTGATCTGGGCAACCACCAGACCTTTGGCAAAACTCCGATTTGCCAATTTGCGCGACACGAGCGTGTGCATCACCGACTGGATATCCGCCCGTTCAACTCGATACTTTTCGGACAACCAAACTTCGTCCAAAACAGTGCCAGCGGGAAGTGCACCGCTGACAATATCAGATTCAAGAGCGGCCGAAATTGCCGCTATCTGCGAAACCTGTTCGCTGTGAATAAATGTGCCTGTGGTGTTCATGGATCGACAATAATCACCCACACGCTACAGGCGAATGACAATCAAACTGACAGTGTCTTTTTCGAACGCCCTCGATGTCCTTTTGCTCAGGGATTAGTCACACGCCCATATTTCCAGCAAACGGCAATACGCAGCCATCGGATTTCGAGCCATCTTTCGGGCTCGAAAGCCAGTTCTGACGTCCACAAAGACCCCCTGTCGTCAAAAACCGCTGACACGGATGGTTTCAGAGGGCGCACATCTAGGGTTGTATTTCAAACTCACCGGATTGCGCTGGCAGCCTGCCGAAAAGCACGCCTGGCCCAGATGCCAATTTTCAAAATCTAAAAACCCGTATCGCCGCTTCAATCATAGGCTGTACGCGCCGTCGAGTTTCGCTAAAGTAGCTACATATTCTTTCGACTACTTTTTACAGGATTGCCTATGAGCACGTTGTTTTTTGTCGCCACCATTTTCGCAGTAATTATTGCTGGATTATACTTAATAGAACTCTTCGTTTTGCAGCCTAAACGTTTGAAAGAGGCCGAAGCAGCACCAAGAATAACGCTGACCGAGGTGCAGTCCTTCTGGGACAACATCGAACAAAGCAGCCTGCCGATAGCCAAAGCGACAGTCCAGAAAAGGCCGCCCAATTCTCCTCAGGAAAGCCGTATCGGCGGCTCCCCACTGGCAATAGGCGACGATACAAGCTGGCCCAAAAGGCTGGACGACGGGTTTCCGCTGGCCTTTGTCGCCCAAATCAATTTCGCCGACCTCCCTCCGTTAGAGGGCTTTCCGTCCAAAGGCATTCTACAAATTTTCTCATCGTTTGAATGGATTGACGACGTCAAAGGCTGTGACCGAATTATCCGGTGGGACCCTGACCCTGTGTCAGATCAGCTCATGACAATTCCGGATGAAATCCAACAAACAACACCGCGTGTCAGCGAATTTTCCGAAAAGGCCAGACGCGTCGGCCTGCCGCTAGCTTTCGAATTGGGCGTCGTTCCGGGCAATCCTGACAACTGGCCGTTTGAAGCGAAAAATCCGTGGATGGAAAACAGGTTGCCGGAGAATGACGACGCGGCCGCGATTCTAGACGATTGGGGCGACAGAACCGATCGCATCTTGGCCGGATACGGCAATCATTGGGTCGGCGGGCATCCAACGTTTATTCAGGCTGACCCACGCATCGATAACCCCGAATGCCGGCATTTGGATCGCGTGGTGTTCCACTTGGGCTATGACGATGACATCAAACTCGGGGATTCCGGCGTGCTGAATGTTATGATCAGCCGCGATGCATTGGCCAAACGGGACTTTCAAAGTGCCTACCTGACTTGGGATTGCAGCTAACCGTCAGAACCAAAGCGATGTGTGAAAACCGCCAACCCTTCCAAAAAGAAAATGGCCGGATTCACCCCTAAATCCGGCCATTCCCTTTGTCCTTCGAACCAGACCAACGGGCGTAAACTCGACGTGCAGGACGATCCCGTTGGCAGCGCGTGCCATCGCCGGTTCGTTAGGATTATTTCGTCAAAATCAGTTTGCCCGCGCGGGTGATCCGCAGCGTGTAGACTTGATCGTTCAAACGGATGTGGGCCAGTGTGCCGCCCGCGGTCAGAAGCTCGGCGTCATGCGTGGGAACGATTTGCGCGCCTTCGACGCTAACTTCACGGTTCATCATTATGTGTGCCCTCAGTCAGGGTTGGCCATTTCGGCAAATTGCAGGAACGCCAAGGGCAACCCCCTGGCACAGCGATCTGATCTGGCTGACCCTGTGCGGGGTGGCTGAGTTATTCCTGATAGATTTAGTAGGTTTTGTCAAGGCGGGAATCCGAGCACCCCCTGAAACAAAAAAAACGCGAAGGTTACCCTTCGCGTTTCGATCTTACATCACTGCACCGATTTGCCATGGCACAGTTTCGTTGTCGCCCAGCCCCAGCTCTTCGCTTTTGCTGGGCTGGCCCGAGGCGACAGCAAGGAAATGCTCCAACATCTCACGGCCCTTATCCGGGATGGACACACCTTGGCTCAGAATATCGCCGCAGTTGATGTCCATGTCCTCGGACATCGACTGATACAGGCGGTCATTGGTGGCCACTTTGATCGTCGGCGCAGGTTTCGATCCAAACGCCGATCCTCGCCCAGTGGTAAACACAATCAACTGCGCGCCACCAGCGATCTGACCGGTGACTGACACCGGATCATACCCGGGCGTATCCATAAACAGTAGACCTTTGCTATCGATCTTCTCGCCATAGTGCAGCACATCCGACAATGGCGCAGATCCCGCCTTGGCCACAGCGCCCAGGGACTTCTCAAGGATCGTCGTCAACCCCCCCGCTTTGTTGC
>CATNDK010000144.1 GCA_950096585.1 Thalassococcus halodurans
GTCTTCGACCAGCAGAACGCGCTGGCCTTCTGTCATCGCACCTTCGATGCGGGCGTTTCTGCCGTAGCCTTTGGGTTTCTTGCGAACATACGTCATGGGCAGCGCCATGCGCTCGGCCACCAGCGCGGCAAAGGGAATGCCCGCGGTTTCGCCACCTGCGATGTTGTCGAACGCCTCAAAACCCGCGTCACGCATCACGGTGATTGTCAGGAAGTCCATCAGGGTCGAGCGGATACGCGGGAACGAGATCAGCTTGCGGCAGTCGATATAGGTCGCCGAAGGCAGACCGGACGCCAGAATGAACGGATCTTCCGGACGGAAGTTCACAGCACCGATTTCCAACAACATCCGCGCGGACAAGCGGGCGATTTCCTCTTTGGTGGGAAAGCTGGTCGGGATCATCAGTGTACCTTTCTTTGGATCGCGGGGTCAGGCGTTGACGCGCCAGTGCAGCGGCATGGCGGGATCGAAGACGGTCACTTTGGCCTCGCCAGTCTGGATTTTTTCGGGGTAGGTGACGGTATCGCCCTTGGTCAGGGTGATGGTGTCGGTGTTCGCAGGCAGGCCATAGAACGCAGGGCCGTTCAGCGATGTGAAGGCCTCAAGCTTGTCCAGCGCGCCGTCCTGTTCGAACACTTCGGCAAGGATCGACATTGTGTTGGTTGCTGTAAAGCAGCCCGCGCAGCCACAAGCGCTTTCCTTTGCATCGTCGGGATGCGGCGCGCTGTCGGTGCCTAGGAAGAAGCGGCCTTCACCCGATGTTGCGGCGTCGCGCAGGGCCAAGCGGTGCTCTTCGCGCTTGGCGACGGGCAGGCAGTAGTAATGCGGTTTGATGCCGCCAACCAGAATGTGGTTACGGTTGATGACCAAGTGGTGCGTGGTGATCGTCGCGCCCAGATCGTCGCCGCCGGAACGGGCGTATTCGACGCCTTGGCGTGTTGTGATGTGTTCCATGACCACGCGCAATCCCGGTGTGCTTTTGCGCAGCGGGTCCAGCACGGTATCAATGAACACAGCTTCGCGGTCAAAGATATCGACGTCATGTGTGGTCACTTCGCCATGCACACACAGGGGCAGACCGATCTCGGCCATTTTCTCAAGCACCGCGCGGACGTTTTCGAAATTCGTGACGCCCGAGGCCGAGTTCGTAGTGGCCCCCGCAGGGTACAGTTTGACCGCCTTGATCAGGCCAGAGGCATGGGCGGCTGCCACATCCTCGGGGTCCGTGTTCTCGGTCAGATAGAGGGTCATTAGCGGCTCGAACGTCATGCCATCGGGCAGGGCCGCCAGAATGCGGTCACGATAGGCGGCTGCGTCCGAGGATGTCACAACAGGCGGCACAAGGTTCGGCATGATGATCGCGCGGCCGAAATGGCGTGCGGTTTCAGGCAGAACGGCCTTCAGCATTGCGCCATCGCGCAGGTGCAGGTGCCAATCGTCGGGGCGGCGGAGTGTCAGCATGTCGGTCATGATTGTGCGGTTAGCACGAGGTGTGACGCGGGGCCAGAGGCATTCTGTGCCCTTGTCGATGTTTACGTTGGTTCCGACATCAGGCAACATCACCGCGAAAGCGAAGGTAGGTTTGCGATGTTGTTGACCATTGTTTTGTCAGTTCTGGCCGGTGCAGCGGTCGTGCCTGTTCAACCACGGGTGACAGAATTTCTGCATCGGTATCTGGATGAGGAAAGGCTGCCTGACGAAGCGGGCCGCAGGCTGATCGCGTTTTGCGTCACGATGGGTTTGGCCGCGCTGATCCTGAGCTTTCTGTCAATGCCCACGCCAATGATTTTGATGTTGATCTGCGGATTGATCGGGTATTTTCAGGCCCCGATCCGCGACGCGTTGGTCAGTCGGCGTAGGTAGCGGACTGAGCTTCGTCCTCATTTCCGGTTTCATCGCCGTCAACATGGCGTAGCGTGCGCAGGCGGCGGCGGAAACGGCGGACCGGATGGCGTGGCACCACGTTTTCACACAGCATCAGCGCAAGTCCTTCGCGCCCATCGGCGTCCAGCTTGGCGAGCAGTTTCATCAAATAGGGCACGTGATCGCGCCGCGCGCGCAGCATTTTGGCAAAGCTGAGGTCCGTCAGCGTATCGCTGGCAACGGCGATCAACAAAGGTTCAAGCAGGTCCAGATCGATAATGTCGGATTGCAAAGCCGCGCCCATAAACGGCATGCGGAAGCGTTTGACATTGCTGCGATTGAACAGGGCCGAATGCACTGCGTCCAGATGTTCGCGCGGGTCATAAAGCACATAGGCCTGTTGCGCCGCATCCAGCATGTCGGGGGCATAGCCATAGCGGTCCGTAAAGGACATGCGCCGTTGCTCTGTGAAACGCTCGTCCCATTCACTGACGCGCGGGTCTAGCGTGGCCTGAGGCTGGAGCGCCAGAATACGTGCGCCCGGCGCGGACACAGAAAACGCCGCGGCTGCGTATCCGCAGGGGCCTGCGCCGTAGAAGACGACCTTGTCGAATTCGTCAAAGAAACCGTCGTCGCTGAGTTGATCGAAAAACCCGTAGACTTCGGGGGCGCGGAACCACGTGTCGGATTTCGACACGACCGCCAGATGCGACCAGCCTTCGGATTGCACCATTTGGTAACCCAAAGGCATGCCGTCATTCGAAAGCGTCTGGATGCCTGCGAAGCTTTCAAACGTCACAAGCAGCGTATCGCCGTCTTCGACGAACAAACCGTGATGGGCTGGACCCAGATCTTCGTAAAAACCATGGACATCGCCGATGGCACGCATACGACCGCGCCAGTCCTTGTAGGACAGCTCGGGCAAATCATCATCAATCAGGTCAGAAATGTCCTGCATTGTCTGCGTATCCTCGATCCGTGGCCCATTTCGGGCGCATATTTTCCTAACGTATTCCAGCGCATTTAGGCAAAATTGAGCCGTATCGTAGGAGATTTAGGGTTTTTGATCAGGATTTTGGAGGGCCAGTTCCCGAGCTCGGTTGCCATAGCTGGAAAGAAAGCGCGCGGCATTCAGGGGAAGCGGCTGTGTCGGGGGCGTCATGAGTAGGCGGCCGAATAGCGCGCGGTAGGGTTCCTCCAACATCAGCTTGTCGAATGTCTCTTTGCGCCAAGCCACTGATTTATCGTGAAGTTCCTCCAATTGACTGTCCTTCGCGAACTCTGCGCGGAACTTTGCCACAAGCGGGTCTAATTGTCGGATGGTCTGATCTTCTTCGACGTTGAAATTGCGTTCCACCCAGTAATCCAACCCCAGCAAATGGTCGGAATGCACAGCGCGGCCGCGATAGGCTTTGAGCACGTAACTTTCCATGTCGCCCAACGGGTAATGGTTAAGCTGGGCCAGACCGTAGTTGTCTTGCCCAAAGGTCGAAAAGATTCGTTTTGTCTGGAACAGCGCGTCGAGTTCGCGCCCGTGACCATCAAACCAGCGGGCTTGGCTGATCTTGTTGTCGTTGGGGGAACGGGGGCGATGGACGCCCGGTTTTCCATAGGTGCTGTCGTTCTTGTAAAGCGTTTTGAACATCGACGCGCGCCAAGGCCAATACAGAATTTTAGGCGCGGCTTTGGCAAACCGATGCGGTACCGGCTGATCATGGTATCGCGCTTGTCCGTTGTTCCCGAACAACCGCCACGTAAGCGTGATTGCCGTGGCGTCAGGCAGGGCGTTGATCAGATCGGGCAGGGTGCGGTTGCCGACATGAACGTTGATGAACTCATCCACATCCAGCGGTAGGATCCAGTCGGCCTCTTTGACCAATTTCTGCTTTGCGGCGTCCTTTAGGGCGGTGAACTGAATGCCGCCCTGATCATAGGGCCCAGGGTTGCGAAGGTGTGTGACCGGCGCGACCTCGGATAGCCGATCAAGCATCAGGTCGGTGCCATCGTCGCAGTCGTTTGAATAGGCCAAAACATGTGTCACGCCGGACGCCAGTGTGTGCGCCAGCCAGTCCAGCAGGAAGGCCCCTTCATTTCGAACGCAAAGAATGGCGATTATTTTCATTCGGTTATCACCGCTTCTTGAATGTAACGACTTTGCCATGAGACGAGCGGGCAAAATACGTCAGACCGGCTTTGTTAAAGGCGTCGAATACCTCTTGAACCCCGTCCTGACCGATCCATTGGGGGTGAAGTTCAACTACAGCCGCGCGGAGGCAAGACAGATCGGCAGTTGGCAAAAGCATACGTTCCGCACCTTCGATGTCACATACAAGGAAGGTGGGTTGCAGTGTATCTACGACTTCTGAAAAGGGTTTTTGCGGGACCATTGCGGTTTCGATGATGGTGTCTGGTTCGTTGTTACGGTCCATGGAGGAACCAAGAAAATCCTTCCGGATATAAAACGGAATGTCGTCGGTTGCGTCCACCGAAAGCAGCGTGTTGTGGACCGTAATGTTGTCCAGATTATTGAGCGCATGAACCCTTCGGATGAAGGGAACAAGCTTGGGATTGCCTTCGTAGACATGAAACTCCGAAGGTGGGCGACTTCTTCCGATCAGGGAAGACATAAAGCCAATGCCGCCGCCCAGTTCCAACACGCGATCCCCACGGCGCAGAACCTGACGCACAGCATTTGCTTCGCGTTCTTCATAGCCACCACGTTCAAGCCGCTTGGCGATCCGGTCCGAAATAATACGCGGGTCGTTCGGAAACAAAATTCCGTCCGCGTTAATCACATCGGTATCGCTTGCGGCCTCGGACATCTTAGCTTTCCAAATCCAAAGCCAACGCATAGGCGACGCGTTCGGTTTCTGTCAGCTTCAGCGACAAAGCCTGCTGATACAGTTCTTCAAACTCTGGCATTCCGTGCAGTTCATCAGCCTTGGCGCGGTGCCATGCGACACCTGTTTCATGCCATTTGCGCAGTGTGTCATCCTGCATCAAACGATCATATTCGGCCCGCAGACGGGGCACGTTGCGTTTGATCGTGATGTCTTTGAAATCGGTCCAATCCATGCGGATCCAGTAGTTCAAACCGATGGACCGATCGACGTGCAGGGCGCGACCACGTTGGCGTTTCACAAGGAAGCTTTCAGCTGAGCGCAGAGCATAGTGGTTCAGTTGAAGCAGATCATACCCGATGGATTTCTTGGACGACCGCCAGCCGTTGTTGATGGCCTCGCCAGTCATGTCCAGACCGGACCCATTGACCCATTTTACTTTGGTAACAAAGCCCTCGTTCAGCTTGTTCGGGCGATGACAGCTGATTTTTTGGTAGGCACCGATGTTCTTGTACATCGTTTTATAACCCCAAACGGTGTGCGGCTTGGGGCAGAATTTCGGGGCGCATGTATCGAACTGCTCGATGACAAATTCATCGGCCAGTGTCGTCACGCCGTTATGCCCGAACAGCCGCCACGTCATCGCAACGTTGGTAGCATCAGGAACGCGTTCAAAGAAATCCTGAAGGGTGCCATTGCCGCAGCGAACGTTGATAAACTCGTCCACGTCGATGTGCGCGATCCACTCGGCGTTCATGATCACCGGTTCTTTCAATGACCGGTTCAGCGCGTATTGCTGGGGTGAATTGCCTTTCCAGTCGTCATTCAATCGGTGCTGGAGCACGCCCATTTCCTGAAGGCGATCAAGGATTTCTGTCGTCCCGTCCTCGCATCCGTTGGTGTAGATCAGGAAGTTATCAACGCCCATGGCGCGGTGGTAGGCAACCCATTCAATGATGTAGGGCGCTTCGTTTTTCATGCAGCCGACGATCACGTTGCCGGTATTGCCCTCGGGCAAGGCGCGGGGGGTGATAGGCTCGAACGCGGCGGCAAGTTCTTCTTCGTTGACGCGACCGATGTTGTTGTGCGGCGCATAGATCGAGCCCTGTAGCTGGGCAAACTTTTCTTTGGCCAGTTGGGGCATCACCGCGTCGGCCTCTGGTGTCAGGCCATCGACAGGGGGCAGGGTTGTGCTGGCCGCTTCTTGTTCATGGGCCGGCATGGATTGCAGTGCTTGCAGGGCCTGCGCTTTGGTTTCCATTTCATGCTTTGCGGCCTGATTGATACGCCAACGGGCGGCCATCAGGTACTGGGTCGGGCGGAAGCCGTACATCGGATCAGCCTCTTCCCAACGATCCTGTTCCGGATCGGGATGCAGATGTTCGAGATGGAGATCAGGATGGTTTTCGGCCAATTCCTGTAGGTCTTCGGCAAAAAAGGCCGAGATTTCGTTCAGACTGCCAGCGTCAATCGGATCGCCGGGCACTTTGATTTCGCCAACCAGTTTGCGCCACAAGGGGCGACCAAGGATCATGTCGGTGCGATCCAACAGGCGGATGACTGCATCGTTGAAACGGCGCGCTCGGGACAGCCACGCAGCAGAGGGCTGTTGCGGTACGTCCGCAGGTTCCGCGCGGCCAAAGTTATGCGGGATTTCAAAGACTGCTTTCAGATCGTCCGCGAAGACATCGGTCCACATCCGGTCGCGGTCGAACGACACAAGTTGTGTCGCGCCTTTGCCGAACGTGCTGTCCCATTCCTGAACCAACCGTGCCAGATCAAGCCAAGGCGAGGGGCCTTGCACTTCGGGGAAAACACCGGCCTCGGGTCGAAGGCCGGGCCAGCGTGACAGGGCGCCGTCCCACCAGTTGTCTTTTTTGATCAGACTCAGTTCTACCTCGAGCCCGCTGCTGCGACCGTCCAGCACTTGTGCCGCATAACGGCGGGTCAGCATGCGGGCAGGGTCGTCGACCGTGGCAATGATACGGATGTCATCAGACAAGGGGCGCAGGATGTCGTGCAAACGCGCACGTTCTGTGGCGCGCATCAATGTTGTACCAAGCTGATGGCACGACAGGATCAAAACGTCTGGGCGCGTGGCGCCGACCTCGGCAGCAAGGCTTTGGGTTACGTCTTCGCGCAGACGGGCCTGCTTTTCAGGCAGGATGAAGCCACGGTTGAAGCGCAGCGTATCAACGGCGTCCGGATCGCTGCTGGCCATAAACAAACGCGTATGGTTCCGCGCACCAGGTGAACGGGCGTAAAGCACGCCCTTGCTGATCAACTGATCACGTTTCGTGTCCAGTACGCGCTGCAGCCTGTCCGCGCTATCCGCGTCTGGCCCGATATGAATATAAACCCGCATTACTCGTCTTTGCTCTTAGTCGCATCTTTGGGTGCGTTGTTCTTGTTTTCGTTACTGCGCCCCCACCAGGGCAACTCGATCCCGAGGAAATCGCCAATCAGCTTGGGGGCATCCGGATCATCTGTTTGGTACTCGAGGAAATTTTCCTGACCGCCAAAAGCCTTGCGCACAAATTCGTAGTGCCCGTTAACCCAGCGCTCAAGTTCATCAATTGTGGTGCCAAATCCGACAGGTAGACCTGGAACTGAATAATTCGGAAGACGTCTTGAGCCGAGGTTGGACCAGCGCATCATGCTATCGACGACATCCTTGGCCGGACGGGCGGAAAGGATGAACTTGGCGCCTGAGTGATGTTTTTCAATGGCGGATAGCAGTGGATAATCGAACTGCGGCCAGATGCTTAAGCCCTTGGAGATTGTGCTGATTTCCGTGAAGGCGTCAAACTCATCCATCTGGGCCAAAGGGTCTCCGGTGCCGTAGTAGCCCTTGTAAAAAAGTGTGCCGACAAACTCATCTTTGAGTGCGTCACCTCGGGATTGCCCCTCATGCACTTTCCAGTCAGCGACCCGCAAACCCGCTTTGGCCAACGCCTTGCCAAGTGTGGTGGTTCCGGACTTAGGTAAACCAAGGTTGATGATGCGTTGGCGGCTCATGGTGCGATCCCCAGTTCTTGCATCAGTTCCAACTCGCCCGGCGG
>CATNDK010000145.1 GCA_950096585.1 Thalassococcus halodurans
CAGCGCAACCCTTTCGAGATTTCGCGCGCCCGTTCTTCCAGAACCGGATCATCCAGCACCTCATCCGGCAACACGGCCCAAGCCGGTCCGGTGCAGACAAAGGTTGCGGACAGCAAAAGCGTCAGGATCAGAACAAGATGTTTCATTCTGCGGGCACCGCTTTGGCTGTGGTTTTCTTGGCACCGGCGGCCACACGGAACCGACGGTCTGTCAAGCTGATCAACCCACCCAATGCCATCAGGATAGAGCCACCCCAGATCCAGTTGGCCAGCGGCTTGATGTAAGTCCGCATGACCCAGCCACCGCCATCCTGCGGATCACCGATCACGACATAGACGTCGCGCAGGAATTTGTAGTCGATTGCGGCCTCGGTCGTCGGCATCTTGGCAACGGGATAGTCGCGTTTTTCAGGATACAAATGGGCCACTTCCACACCGTCGTCGTACACAGCGACTTCGGCCATGGTCGAGAAATAGTTCGGGCCACGCACCTGCTCGACGCCAATCAGTTCAAGCTCGTAGCTGCCCACCTCGAACCGTTCGCCGATGTCGGCCACGCGGATATCTTCGACCTGCCACGCCATCAGGCCCGCGACACCAACCATGGTAATACCAAGACCACCGTGGGCCACCGATTTCCCCCAATCAGCGCGCGGAAGGCGCAGTAGACGGCTGAGGTCGCGGTTCTGGCCTGTGCGGCTCCATAGATCCGTCAAAGCACCGCCCACCAGCCAAGCGCCAAGGAACACGCCGACAGGGCCAAGGATCGTGCGGCCAGTCTGCATCGTCCAGACCAGTGCGGCCAGAAGAACAGCGATGACAAAAGCAGGTGCCAAGGCGCGGATCACGCGACCCACCTTGGCCCGCTTCCACGGTAGCATCGCGCCAACCGGCAGGATCAAGCCCAGAACCAGCATGAACGGCGTAAAGGCAGAGTTGAAGAACGGCGGGCCGACAGACAGCTTCCGGTCAAGGAACATCTCGGCCACCAGCGGCCACATGGTGCCGACGAAAACCACCAGCGAAGACACCGCCAGCAGGATGTTGTTCGCCACCAACGCGCTTTCGCGGCTGACCAGACCAAAGACACCCTTAGCCTGCATCGCATTGGCGCGGGCTGCAAACAGCATCAACGCACCACCGGTGAAGAACACCAGAATACCAAGGATGAACACGCCACGCTCGGGGTCATTCGCAAAGGCATGGACTGATGTCAAAAGGCCCGAACGCACGATGAACGTCCCGATCAGAGAGAAGCCGAAGGCAAGGATCGCCAGCAGGATCGTCCAGCTTTTCAGGCTCTCGCGCTTTTCGACCACAATGGCGGAATGCAGCAGGGCCGCTGCGAACAGCCATGGCATAAAGCTCGCGTTTTCAACCGGATCCCAGAACCAGAAACCACCCCAGCCAAGCTCGTAATAAGCCCACCACGACCCCAGCGCGATACCGATGGTCAGGAAGACCCAAGCCGCCAGCGTCCAAGGGCGCACCCAACGGGCCCACGCCGCATCAACGCGGCCCTCAATCAAGGCCGCCACAGCGAACGAAAAGCAGATAGAAAGGCCCACATAGCCCAAATACAAGAACGGCGGATGGAACGCCAAACCGGGGTCCTGTAGAAGCGGGTTCAAATCCTGCCCGTCAAACGGCGGCACTGCGAGGCGCAGGAACGGGTTCGAGGTGAACAGAATGAAAGCAAAGAAAGCAACGGCGATTGCGGACTGAACCGACAGCACGCGCGCCCGAAGCGTCGGCGGAAGGTTGCCTCCGAACCACGCGGCCATCGCACCGAACAAGGTGACGATCAGCACCCAAAGCAGCATGGAGCCTTCGTGGTTGCCCCATGTGCCGCTGATTTTATACAGCATCGGCTTGGCCGAATGCGAGTTCAGCACCACCAACCGGAGTGAAAAGTCCGACACGATAAAGGCATGCGTCAGTGCGCCAAAGGCCAGTAATGTCAGGATAAATTGTATCGTGGCTGCAGGTTCAGCCACCGCCATCCAACCGGACCAGCGTTTATGGGCCCCGATTGCCGGAACCACCATTTGAACGATCGCCACGAGAAAGGCGAGGATGAGTGCGAAGTGACCGAGTTCTGTAACCATGCCCAATGTATAGGGTCAGTCAGCGAACTCGGCCAATAGATTCGGCGTTCAAAAGTTGGTCAACTTGTCACGCGTCAGTTTTGCAGACGCTTCCAGTCTTCCAGTGCGGGATTTGCCGAAATCGACGCCGCTTCCGGAACAGGCTCTCGGCGCAGGTTCTCGATATCGGAAATATGCTGGACGACCTGTGGGGTGGCGACCATCGTGGCGGCGATATCCCTCTGGAATTGCTGCCCTTTCGCCTGATATCGCGCCCCGAAATAGAAACTGACAATCGCCCCCAAAAGCCACCAAAGCGGCTCTGGCACCAGCGCGATTCCCGTCATCCGCGCCGCAAACCAGACTGGGTCCACCATCGCAGACACAAACAACCCTAAGGTGCCAAGCGCCATTGCCGGTCGCGGTACGCGGTTCAGCGCGTCCATGAACCGGTCAAACCGGCCCTGTCGCATCAGGGCGAACTCGGACGCATACTGATCCAAAGACGCGGATTTCATTGTCATATCCCGCGCGGCTTGCGCTTCGGCGTTCACACGAAAGACCTCGGCGGTTTCGACGACAACATTACGCCCACCGCCAAACAGAAACTGCCACATCTGATTGATCACGCCCATGCCGCCACCCGTTTCTGAAACTCGGCTTGCGACAGGGGAAAACGAGGCGAGATGAATTCCTCGGCCCGTTTGATCCAACCGCCTTTACCCCCGCTACGGCTTCGGGCGAATTTGCGCGATGCGGGCCTGCGATCCGCCAAGGCAAAATAATAGTTCCGTCGCGCGATCCCGTAGGCATCCGCCAGATGATTAGGGGCCACAGAAATCGCCTTGGCAGCCGCCGCGATTGTCTGCGGGCCAATCACACCATCCACAGAAACCTGCATCCCCATGTCGTTCAGAAGCCGCTGCAAAATCTTAACCGCGTTGGCACCTGCATTAACGTACATGTCAAAGACAGACGCCTGCACCGCATCGGGCAGTTCACCGATGCGGGGTTCTACAAAGTAGTGCTGCAGGAAAATTTCGACGGCCTGATCCTTGGTCAAAGCCCGAACATCAGAATCATTTACCCGCCCGTCACCATTATTATCGCGCCCCAGCCGCACTAAAGTCGCAAGCGTGACCCCGAATTTCGTCGCCCCGCCGGGATCGTCAGGATCGTTTACATAACCGCCTTCACGGCCAACGATGTCTTCGGCGATCTGCCGAAGCCGTTTTTGCGCATTGCCCATATGAATTGCCTCATGTGTATTGTTTTATGAGGCCAGAGGCTGGCTGTTGCGGCCTTAAAACCGGCTGACAGCGCCGTTCGGTCAAAGTTTAAATTGGGTTACAGAATGCATGCCGACGACATAATCAAACTGCTTGAACTCGAACCGCACCCCGAGGGCGGCTATTACCGCCAGACGTGGGAAGGCGAAGAAGAGCCAAGGGCAAGTGGCACTTGCATTTTTTTCCTGCTGAAGGCCGGTGAAAGCAGCCATTGGCACCGCGTGGATGCCACCGAAATCTGGCATTATTACGCAGGCGCACCGATTGATTTGTCGCTGTCTGCGACGGATGCCGGCCCCAAGGAAATCCACCGTTTGGGCCCCGATTTGATGGCAGGTGAACGCCCCCAGATCATCGTGCAGAAAGACCACTGGCAAGCGGCACGAACAACGGGGGAATGGACCCTTGTCGGCTGTACGGTATCGCCCGGTTTCCAATTTGCGGGCTTCACCCTCGCACCCGCAGAATTTGACATTCCTGGCAGCTAATCTGCCCAAAATTGCACCAATGCCTAAGTATTATGCGGCATTTTGAGGTTTCGCCCTAACTTTGCGCATCCGGAAAAACAATCAAACCGGATCTACCTAGGGAGGGACTAATGAATCTTGTAACTGCACTTGCCATCGTCATTGGCGCGCTTGCCGTTGTGGCAACCTACATCTGTCTTGGACTTGGAACAGGCCTGCAAATCTGGGCGCTGTTCATCGCTTGGGGCAGCTTCTTTCACACGGGCGGCGACAATGACGCGCTGGTGAAATCTCTGACAGCCCATGTCTGGGGCATCATCGTTGCAACCGTCGCGCTGTTCGTTGTGGGCACCGTTGGCGGCGGCGCATTGATGGCGTCCGTAATCGTCGGCATCTCGGTTGTCGTGCTGATCCTTGGCGCGCATGTGCCTGCACTCGGCGCGATTCCGGCGGGCGTTTACGGCTATGCGTCGACCGCAGCCTTCATGTTGCTGACGGGCGTTGCCCTGACCGAAATGAATGCGCTGCTGTCGGCGGCCGGTATCATCGCTGTTTCGATGATCCTTGGCGGCATCTTTGGCATCGTCAGCGGCAAAATCGCGGGCGCACTGGCCAAGTAAATGTCTTTTCCAGCCCCGTTTGACGCGGGGCTGGAATTTCTAAGTCAGTCTCCGCGATAGCGCAGAACGTAATCCACCAGACCACGGGTCGAGGCATCCTTGCCATCGCTGGGTTGTTCGCCCGTCACAATCGGCCCCAAAGACGTGGCCAGCTCTTTGCCCAGCTCAACGCCCCACTGGTCGAACGAATTGATGCCAAGGATCACGCCTTCGACGAACACGCGGTGTTCATAAAGCGCAATAATCTGGCCCAGTACTTCCGGCGTGAGCTTCGGATAGATCAATGTTGTCGACGGGCGATTACCCGGGAACACACGGTGACGCGCCTGACGCTCCAATTCGTAGCCTTCAAACTTATCCGCCACCTTGCCGCGCGCCTCGTCCAGACTGCGGCCTTTCATCAACGCCTCGGACTGGGCCAGACAGTTGGCGACCAGTAGATCATGGTGATGCTGCAAATCGGCCTCGTGCCCTGTTGCGGCCACGAGGAATTCACAAGGGATCACACGCGTGCCTTGGTGGATCAGCTGATAGAATGCGTGCTGGCCGTTCGTGCCCGGCTCGCCCCAGACCACGGGGCCAGAGTTCACGTCCAGATCGGCGCCGTCCATCGACACGCCTTTGCCATTGCTCTCCATCTCGAGCTGCTGAAGGTAGGCAGGCAAGCGCATCAGGCGGTTGTCGTAGGGCAGAACCGCGCGGGTCGCATGACCCAGTCCCTGATTGTGGAACATGCCCACCAACGCCAGAAGCACAGGCATGTTTTCCGCCAAGGGTGCCGCGCAGAAATGACGGTCCATTGCCTGTCCGCCACGCAGGAACGCACGGAACGCATCCGGCCCGATCGCAATCATCAGCGACAGGCCAATCGGGCCCCACATGGAATAGCGGCCACCGACCCAGTCTTCGAACCCGAACACGCGGTCTGCGGGAATGCCGAACTCGCCTGCTTTTTCCACATTGGACGACAGCGCGATAAAGCGGCCTTCATCGCTCACACCATTGTCGGCCAGCCACGCCTTGGCTGTGCGGGCGTTGGTCATTGTCTCGATGGTGGTGAACGTCTTTGACGCGACGATGAACACGGTGGTCTCAGGGTTCAAACCGCGCAGCGTGTCGGCGATATCCGCGCCATCCACGTTGGATACAAAATGACAGCTCGGGCCATCGTGATAAGGCGCCAAGGCCTTAACCGCCATCGCCGGACCAAGATCGGACCCGCCAATCCCGATGTTGACCACGTCCGTCACATCGCTGGATCGGATCGCGTCGGACAGATCAGACATCCGGTTCAACGTGTCTAGCACCTCGGGCATCACATCCTGCCCGTCGACCATGACAGCATCTCCATCCAGATTGCGCAGCGCCGTGTGCAGAACTGCGCGCCCTTCGGTTTCGTTGATCTTTTCGCCTGCGAACATGGCGTCGCGACGCGCAGGCACGTCAGCCTTTTCGGCAATCTCCAGCAGTGCCGCCAGAATGTCGTCATCGATCTGCGTTTTCGAGAAATCGAACAGCATATCCAGCGCGGTCAGGCTGTAGCGCGATGCACGGTCGGCATCTTTGGCAAACAGGTCTTCGATCCGGCGCGATTGGGTCGCATCGGCCAATGATTTAACGGTGTTCCACATGTTGTCTTACTCCGCCCAGTGAACGGTTGCGCCGTTAAGAACGGCGTTGATGGGTGCATCTTTGGGGGCTTTGCCCTTGGCATTTTCCAGCGCAGCGCGTTTCTCCGCGCCAAAAATCAGGATGTGCTTGGACATTGCACCATCCAGCGCCTCGGCGCTTAGAGTGATCCGCGGCTCTGGCGCACCGGGGGCGCGCATCGGCAGAAGGACAGGCGCATTGGGTGCCAAAGCTTCGTCCAGCTTATCCGCCTCGGGGAAAATCGACGCCGTGTGCATATCCGCGCCCATGCCAAGCAGGACCACAGACAACGGCAGTTGCGCCTCGATCCCTTTGGCCAATTCGCCCAAGCCCTCTTCCGGCGTGTCATAAGGCGCGTAAAGTGGCAGAAGGTTCGCGGCGGCGGCCTTGTCGGTCAAAAGCCGTTCGCGTAGCAGGCGCGTGTTGGACCGGTCGCTATCTTCCGGAACCCAGCGCTCATCTGTCAGCATGACATTGACGCGATCCCAATCCAGATCAACGGCGCAGAGGTCGTCAAAGACCGGACCGGGCGACGTGCCGCCTGGAACTGCCAAAGTCGCACTATCGGATTGCGACAAAGCCGTGCGCAGCTCACCCGCGATCAGGTTTGCCAGATCAAGCGCCAGCATTTCGCGGTCGGCGTATTCTACGAATTTATAGCTCATGCCTTGATCTCTCTCCAACGGCGACCGTCACGATGCATCAGCATCAGCGCGTCCTCGGGGCCCGAGCTTCCGGCATCATAGGGCTTCGGCACGTCATTGCGCGCGACCCAGCTTGCGATGATCGGATCGGTCCATGCCCAGGCTGCCTCGACCTCGTCGCCGCGCATAAACAGGGTCTGGTTGCCACGAATGACGTCCATGATCAGACGCTCATAAGCATCCGGCGCATCCTCGCCATCCGGCCCTAGTGCTTCGGCGAAAGACATGTCCAAAGGCACGTCGATCAGGCGCATCCCCCCCGGCCCCGGCTCTTTAATCGTCACGCCCAGTGTCATACCTTCGTTCGGCTGCAACCGGATCGACAGGACGTTGCGATGGCGGCCAGCCTCTTCTCCGAAGATGCTATGCGGCGCATCTTTGAACACGACGGCGATTTCCGACGCGCGTGCACGTAATTGCTTACCTGTGCGCAGATAGAACGGCGTGCCCGCCCAGCGCCAGTTCGATACGTGTACCTTCATCGCGACAAAGCTTTCGGTACGCGACCGCGGGTTTTCCGCATGCACACGATAACCCGCCTGCTTTTCATCAGCACTGTACTGACCACGCACAACGTGATGCGGCTCGACCGGATCAAGTGCGCGAATGACCTTCAGCTTTTCGTCACGAACAGCATCGGGGTCAAACTTGGCCGGCGGTTCCATCGCGATCAGGCACAGCAACTGCATCAGGTGGTTCTGCACCATGTCCCGCATTGCGCCGGATTTATCGTAATAGCCGCCCCGCCCTTCTACGCTGACGGTCTCTGCCACTGTTATCTGGATGTGATCGACGTATTGCGCGTTCCACAGCGGCTCGAACAGCATGTTGCCGAAGCGCACGGCCATGAGGTTCTGGACCGTCT
>CATNDK010000146.1 GCA_950096585.1 Thalassococcus halodurans
AATACGCCGAAAACCGTGGGATCATTCCGGCCATTATCGACGGTACAGCCGACCGTTTGCGCCCTGTTCTTCTGACCACGCTGACGACGGTTCTGGGCCTTGCGCCGTTGCTTTATGAAACCTCGTCGCAGGCGCAATTCCTGAAGCCGACTGTTGTCACGCTTTGCTATGGTCTGGGCTTTGGCATGGTGCTGGTGCTGTTGGTCGTGCCGGCACTGATCGCGATCGGCGAGGACTTTGGCCGTGCCAAAACCGCTTTGATGCACGGCCTGCGTTTCCGCGTGGCGAGGATACGCGTGGCGTATCTGGCGGGTGTGGCGGTTCTGCTGGCTTGGCTGGCGGCGACACTCGGCGCGTTCGCCGTGAACGGAGCGATGGCTGGTCCGTTGCCGCAGATGTTCCCACAGGTCACGTCGCTGCAAATGGCCTTTGCGCTGTTTGTTGTAGGCGCGGCGGTATTGGCGTTGGTGGCTTATATCGTGGCAGGAAGCTTGATCGCGATCAGGCGCAAACGCGCCTGATCAGCCGTCGCAGCCTTTGATGTCGACTGCGTAAGATTTGCCCAGAACGGTGATGCGGATGCCAGAGCGATCCAACGCAAAGGGCTTGCCTTCGACATGGGACAGGTCCGCTGCAGTGATCAGCTCTTTACCCTGACGTGTGACATCCGGTTCGGACACCCAGATCATCGGGTTCGACGTTTCAATCACGGTTTCTTCCTTGCCGCCACTGTCCGCCATGGGAATGCGCGCGGTCAGGGTGACACCGTCGCTGCTTGGGGCGATGTCACAGGTGACTTTGCCGACGCCTGCCTCTTTTTCAGAAAACGGGCGGTCGGAAAGCGCGGCTGCGATCACTGGGTCGGGCTTGGTGGTGTCGGCCGTCAGCGTGGCGCGGATGGTCACGCTGTGAGGCAGGCAGATATCCTTGCACAGACCCAGATCAACGCGGGCGTTCAGGTTGATGTCACCGTCCGCTGACGGGGTGATCTGGATCGGGAAAACGACCTGATCGGAATAGCCGACCGACCGCATACCGGATTGGTACATCACCTTGGGCGTGGGCCAAGTGATGCCAACAGATTCCATATTGGACGACCCCGACCAGTCAAAGCTGGGCGGAATGCCCGCATCGCCGGGCGCGCGCCAATATGTTTTCCACCCCGGTGCCAGCGTCAGCTGAAGCGCGGTCATATGAGTGCCGTCAGCCTTGCGCCAACCGGGGCGCAGTTCGGCCTGAATGATATTGCTCAGGTCCGCAGCCGTGGCAGCAGAGCCCAAGGTCATAAGGGCCAAAGCCGATGTCAGAATCTTGTTTCTCATGTCGGATAAGATGTGGGCATTCGGTCTGAAATGAAAAGTCACGACTAAGCGAAGGCACGAAGCCGTGATAACTGTGACACGTCGTACAATCGGGCAACGGGCCTTGCGCCTTGGGGTGCTGTCGGCCATGCTGGTAGCAGATTATCGGAGCAGAACATGTCTGATCAGTTGAAAGACACGAGCCTGACAGGAAAGCTTCTGATCGCCATGCCGGGCATGGGCGATCCCCGATTTCTACAAAGCGTCATCTACATGTGCGCCCATTCGGAAGACGGGGCCATGGGGTTGATCATCAATAAACCCAGCAAGGATATCCGCCTGAAAAAGCTGATGGATCAGTTGGATATCGAAGTGACGCCAGACATGGTGGATATGCCGGTGCAATTCGGCGGTCCGGTCGAAACGGGGCGCGGATTTGTGCTGCATTCGCCTGATTACACGTCGGTTGTGACGACGCTTGAGGTGAACCAAGATTTCCATATGACAGCGACGTTGGACATTCTGGAAGACATCGCCAAAGGCAAAGGTCCGCAGGAAAAGCTGATGTGTCTGGGCTATGCGGGGTGGGGCCCGAACCAGCTTGAGGGCGAGTTGGCCCAGAACGGCTGGCTTGTGTGTGATGCCGACCCGCTGTTGGTTTTCGGCACACCCAATGTGCTGAAATGGAGCGCGGCGCTGTCCACGCTGGGCGTGTCGCCGCATATGCTGTCTGCCGAAGGGGGCAGCGCCTAATCCGGCTTCAGATTGCGCAGGATGCGGCGGGTTGCCGTGACCAGCGGGGCGTGGGGTTGTTTCAAAATCTCGATACGGTCAAAAGCATTCGGGTCGCTGTCTAGTGCTGATCGCAACGCTTTTCCGAACGTTTGGCGCAGTTCGGTGCCGATGTTGAATTTGCAGACGTTCGAGTTTCCGGCCAAGGCGCGGCGTTGATCCATCGGCACACCCGATCCGCCGTGGATGACCAAAGGAACGCCGGTCAGCGCCTGAATGTCGCGCAGACGGGCTTCGTCCAGCGTGCTGCTGGCGCTGGATTGCAGATGTACGTTTCCGATCGAAATCGCCATGGCATCCACGCCCGTTTGTTCGGCGAAAATCGCGGCCTCGGCGGGGTCAGTGCCCTTTGACGCGGCACCGTCGTGATAGCCGACGAACCCGATCTCTCCTTCGCAAGAGGCCCCCGCCGCGGGGGCCATTTCGGCAATCGCTGCGGTCTTAGCGATATTGTCCTCAAGCGGTCTGCGCGATCCATCGTACATGACCGATGTGAACCCCAGATCCAACGCCATCTGGCATTCCTCGCGGCTGTAGCCGTGATCCAGATGCAAGACGACCGGCACGCTGGCCTGTTCTGCCAGATGCCGAAACATGGAGGCTATGATGGGCAGGGGCGTGTGGGCGCGGCATGCTGGACCGGCCTGTAGGATCACGGGCAGGCGCTCGGCCTCGGCGGCGGTTACGAAGGCGCGGGCATCTTCCCATCCCAGCACGACCAACCCCGCCACGGCATAGCCATCGCGCAGGGCTGGTTGCAGAACCTCGGACAGGGTGGCGACGGTCATTTAAACTTGGCCACCATATCCATAATGCCGGGGATCGTGTGCAGCTGTTCGGCATGGGTCGGCTGGAAATACTGTTTCAACGACCGCTGGCTAAGCCCGCCAAGGATGGTGAAATAATACATCTCGTACCCTGGCAGCACGCAGCAGGGGTGATAGCCCTTGTCGATCAGCACGGTGGACCCGTCCATGATGTGATAGGCATCGCCCAGTTTATTATCCATCCGCTGCAACATCTGAAGGCCCGATCCGTAGTTCGGCTTGAACCGGAAGTTATAGGTTTCATCGTGGCGTGTTTCGTCGGGCAGTCTGTCGGTGTCGTGTTTGTGGCTGGGAAAACCCGACCATCCACCTGCACCCACGGTAAACAGTTCGCTGACCAGTAAACGACCCACTTTGTCGTGGTGATGGGCGCCTAGGATATGTTTGATCTTGCGGTGCGTTTTGGTGTCGTCCGATCCGTATTGCACCACGTCCAGATCAGCCGTCCGCACATCGAATGGTTCCAGAACCTTGTCGTATTTCGCGCCGGCAATGAAGGTTTCGGTTTTGTCCGAAACACAGGTCAGACGTACCTTGGCGCCGACGGGCACGTAGACACCTTCCGGCTCGCCGTCCCAAACATCTTCGCCGCGATTGCCAAGCTGCGTGTAAACCGCGCCGTCCACATCGACATCCACGGTTCCAGTCGCGGGCACGACGCAGGTTTCATAGCCTTGAACCTGATATTCGAACACCTCGCCCTTGGTCAGTTTGACGATGTTGAAATAGGTCAGCGGAACAAGGTCGTCTTCGACATCCACGATGGGTTTGTTTGCATTGTCGTAGGGGGCGATATGCATGGTCGTCTTCCTCAGGGTTGCGTCGGAACGGGGTGATCGCGCAGGAACGCGTCTAGGTCTTCGGTGGTGGGCATGGCTGGCGCGCAGCCCGGTCGGCTGACGGTGATCGCGGCGCAGGCTGATCCGCGCAGGATGGCGGATTCCAGATCGTGTCCTGCCGCGAGCGACGCCAATAGGCCGGACAGAAAGCTGTCGCCCGCACCGACCGGTTTGATCGCTTTCGTCGGATAGACGCCGGTTCTGATCCGCTGGCCGGACCAGAAGGTGATCGCGCCGTCGGGGCCCATTTTGTAGATCGCCAGCTTGCCTGCCGTGGCCAGGTGTTCGGCCATCGCCAGCCCTTTGCCCGCGCCGCCGGCCATAAAGTCGAACTCTTCATCATTGCCGACAATCACATCGCTGGCCTCTGCCGCGCGGGTCAGAACATCGGAGGCAACCTCGGGCGAGAGCCATGAATAGGGGCGGTAGTCGATGTCAAAGACAATGGGCAGACCTGCGGCTTTGGCGTTGGCAAAGGCCTTGAACGTCGCGCTGCGCGAGGGTTCAGACGCGAACACGGTTCCGGCACCCAGCGCCACGTCAAAACGGGTGTAATCGACCTGATCGACATCCGACTCGGTCACCTGAAAATCGGCGGCCGCGTTGCGGTAGAGGACATTCTGGAAATCCTCGGTCCGGCTTTCGTAGACCGCCAGCGACGTGCGGAATTCCCCGTCAATCGACCGGATATAGTCTGTACTGACCCCGTAGTGTTTCAACCGGTTGATACAGAACCGTCCCACAGCGTCATTCGAAACGGAGGTGACCAGCGCGGCGCTGCTGCCCAGTTTGGAAAGGCCAACGCAAGTGTTGGCGGACGACCCACCCAGATCGGCCTGAAACACCTCGGCGTCTTCGCTTTTGACGCCGACGTCTTGTGCAAACAGGTCCATGCCCGCGCGGCCAAATACCACAAAGCGGTTGCCTCTGATCTTTTCGAAAAGCCTGTCCATCTTGGCCTCTTACGATCTGTAAATGCGTCTTGCGTGACGGTAGACCTCAGGATATGAATTTTGCAACCGGTTGCAAATGAAATCTGAGCAGGGGAGGGCGCAGAATGACCGAGATCGGAATAGGCATTCTTGGCGGCGGCTATATGGGGAAGGCGCATTCTGTCGCGATGGCGGCGGTGGGTGCCGTGTTCAATACCAAGCTGCGCCCGCGTCTGGAAATGATCTGCGCCACCTCGGATGAAAGCGCGGAACGGTATCGGGCGGCCTATGGATTTGCCCGCGCCACAAGCGACTGGAAGGAACTGGTCAACGATCCCAAGGTCGACGCCGTTGTTATCGCCTCTCCCCAAAGCACACATCGTGTGGTCGCCGAAGCTGCCTTTGCGCTGGGCAAGCCTGTGTTCTGCGAAAAGCCGATGGGCGCGTCATTAGAAGACAGCGCCGCCATGGTCGCCGCGGCCGAGGCGTCCGGCATCGTCAACATGGTGGGCTTCAACTATATCCGCACACCCGCCAGCCAGTACGCCCGTCAACTGTTGGCCGAAGGTGCGATTGGCGACATCACGTGGTTCCGTGGGGAACACACTGAAGATTTTTATGCCAACCCCGAAATACCAGCCACATGGCGTGCAACGGGCCGCGCGAATGGAACCATGGGCGATTTGGCCCCCCATATGATCAACGCGGCATTGGCCCTGATGGGACCGATCAAAACGGTCATGGCCGAGGTCGAGACTGTTCACACACAACGTACGGGCGGCGCGGTCACCAACGATGATCAGGCGCAAATGATGTGTCGCTTTGAAAATGGTGCGATGGGGCATTTGTACATCTCGCGCGTCGCGACGGGGCGGAAGATGGGTTACGCTTACGAAATCACTGGCACCAAAGGCGCGATCCGGTTTGATCAGGAAGATCAGAATGCCCTGTGGCTTTATAAGGCCGAAGGTCCAGAAGCACAGCGCGGCTTTACCAAAATCCTGACGGGTCCGGCGCATCCTGATTACCTGCCGTTCTGTCAGGGCGCGGGCCATGGAACGGGCTATCAGGATCAGATCATCATCGAAGCCAAGGATTTCCTGACGGCTATCGCCGAAGGCAAGTCAATGTGGCCGACATTCAAAGACGGGCATGAGGTGAACCGGATTATTTCGGCAGCGTTTGCATCGCATGAAAGCCGTGCGTGGCAGGATATCAGCAACTTCTAAGGGGAGGTGGCGCAATGGCGATCAGGATAGGAAATGCCCCCTGTTCTTGGGGTGTCGAGTTTGCCGATGATCCCCGCAACCCCACGTGGGAAACGGTTCTGCAGCAATGTGCCGGGGCCGGATACAAGGGGATCGAACTCGGGCCTGTGGGCTTTATGCCCGAAGATCCGGTGTTGCTGGGCGATGCCTTGGCCCAACATGATCTGGAACTGATCGGCGGCGTTGTTTTCCGCCCGTTTCACGATCCGCTGGCATGGAACGACGTTCTGGATGCCACCCATCGCACGGCCCGTTCCCTTGCGGCGCACGGGGCCAACCATCTGGTGCTGATCGACTCGATTTCCGAACGTCGCGCGCCCACCGCCGGACGGGTGCAAGAGGCTGAACAGCTTAGCGCCTCTGAATGGGACGGGTTGCGCAACCGTTTGGCCGAGGCCGCGCGCATCGGCACACTAGAGTACGGTCTGACCGTCAGCATTCACGCCCATGCGGCGGGGTTCATGGACTTTGAGCCAGAGCTGGAGCGTCTGTTGGACGAAGTCGACGACAGCCTGCTGAAAATCTGTTTTGACACGGGTCATCACAGCTATGCGGGCTTTGATCCGGTGGCTTTCATGAAGCGGCATATGGATCGCATTTCCTATGTCCATTTCAAAGACACCGATCCCAAGGTGAAGGTACATGTGATCGAAAACCGGATCGGGTTCTACGATGCCTGCGGGCAGGGGATGTTCTGTAATCTTGGGCAAGGCGAAGTGGACTTTCCTGCTGTCCGCGAACTGCTGGAATCGTCGGGCTACGATGGCTGGTGCACGGTCGAACAGGACTGCGATCCGCTGCTTGACCCCGATCCCGTGGGCGATGCGCGCAAGAACCGCGATTATCTGAAATCTATCGGCTTTTCCTGAGGAGGCGTTGGAATGGCTAAATTGAAATGGGGCATGATCGGCGGCGGCGAAGGCAGCCAGATCGGACCGGCACACCGGTTGGGCGCTTTGGCGGACGGGCGGTTCGAATTCACCGCCGGTGCCTTGGATCACCGCCCTGATGTGGGCCGTGAATATGCCCAGCGCCTCGGGCTGGCGGCGGATCGCGCCTATGGGGACTGGCAGGAAATGCTGGCAGGTGAAAAGGATCGGTCCGACCGGATCGATCTGGTCACCGTCGCGACCCCGAACTCGACCCATTTCGAGATCACCAAGGCCTTCCTTGAGGCCGGCTTTAACGTGCTGTGCGAAAAGCCGATGACCATGACCGTCGAGGAAGGCGAGGAAATCCAGAAAATCGCCGCGAAAAGCGATGCGATCTGTGCGGTGAATTACTGCTATTCCGCTTATCCGATGGTCCGGCAGGCGCGCGACATGGTGCGGTTGGGCGAGATCAACAGCCGGATGAAGGACTACTTCGATACCTGGCTACTTTCGCGGCAGTTCCAGTTCTCCGGCAAAGACCTGTCGACCGCAATATCGCGAACATTTCAGCACCGCCGAACCGCGATTCCGGCGGCAGCTCCCGTTGCGCTGACGGAGGCCTATTCCGCTTCAGAATCGAGTCAGCGGATGTGGACGGCATTCCTTGCTCGATCGGACATCTCGATTGCGCCAACCGAGTTTCGAGAAGTCGTCGCAGACTTGGAGGGATTTCTGCTTCCACCGTCTACGGCAGCCGCGCGTGGTGTGGCCTTTGGACCAGAGTGGCGTGCAGATGGCTTCTGGGATTCTGG
>CATNDK010000147.1 GCA_950096585.1 Thalassococcus halodurans
AGTCGCTGCATGTCGGGCACCTGCTGAATATCATGATGCTGCGCTGGTTCCAAAAGACCGGGCACAAGCCGATCACGCTGATGGGCGGCGGCACCACCAAGGTGGGCGACCCGTCGTTCCGCGCCGATGAACGCCCGCTGCTGACGCCAGACCAGATCGACGCCAACATCGACGGCATGAAACAGGTCTTTGCCAAGTACCTGGACTATGGCGAATCCGGCAACGGCGCGCTGATGCTGAACAATGCCGAATGGCTGGACGGGCTCAACTACCTGGAATTCCTGCGCGACATCGGGCGGCATTTCAGCGTCAACCGGATGCTGTCGTTCGAATCCGTGAAATCGCGGCTGGACCGGGAACAATCGCTGAGCTTCCTCGAGTTCAACTACATGATCCTGCAGGCCTATGACTTCCTTGAACTGAACCGTCGCTACGGCTGTCTGGTGCAGTTCGGCGGGTCGGACCAGTGGGGCAACATCGTTAACGGGATCGACCTGACGCGCCGCGTGATCGACCAGCAGATTTTCGGCCTGACATCGCCACTGCTGACCACGTCTGACGGCAAGAAGATGGGCAAATCGCAGGACGGTGCGGTCTGGCTGAACGCCGATATGCGCTCGCCCTATGAATTCTGGCAGTTCTGGCGGAACACGACTGACGCCGATGTTGGCCGTTTCCTGAAGCTTTATACAGAGCTTCCTCTGGACGAATGCGAACGCCTTGGCGCGCTAGCAGGATCCGACATCAACGACGCAAAGATCGTGCTTGCGAATGAAGTTACAACGCTTTGCCACGGTGCCGAGGCTGCAGCCGCTGCCGAAGCCACCGCGCGCGAAGTGTTTGAAAAAGGCGGTGTTGGTGATGACCTGCCGACGCTGGAACTGACTGCGGATGAACTGGGCGATGGCATTTCTATTGTTCAGGTCCTGGTCAAATCCGGTCTGGCCAAATCCGGCAAAGACGCCAAGCGTCTGATCGCGGAAAACGGCGCCAAGATCGACGACGAACCGCTGACCAACGCAGGCCTGATGCTGGACGCAGCGGCGCTGTCGTCGCCCGTTAAGCTGAGCGCGGGTAAAAAGCGTCACGCATTGGTCAAGCTGTCCTAATCCAGCATCCACTGGCCTTCGGGCCAGAATGCATGAAAGGCAAAGGCAAACAGCACGTCATGTGCGATGTCTTTGCCTTTTTCATTTTTGACACGGATCGCGCCGACGTCGCGGCCTTTGCCGATCACATCTGTGTCTAGGGCCGAGGCCTGCGTGTCTGCCCAGATCAGTGTGATGCCAGCCTCGGTGATCTTGCCCTCTTTCGCCAACCGCGACATCGGCCAGGCCCTGTCGCCCACCCTAACCACGCGTTCCAAAGCAGGAATGCCATGTGGCGGCGGATCGCCCGAATAGAGAAACGGACGCTGAGACGTGTCATAGCGGCGATATGGGTTGGTTCCGTAAGATCGGGGAAACGCGGGCTCGGCCATCACCAGCCCGTCTGGATACGCGGCTTGAAACGCCTCCCAGCTTTCCATCCAGCTGGGCAAGGTGTTCAGCGTGGTGCCGGTGAGATCACCAACAATCCCCTGCCCCAAGGCCTGCTGCCACCAACTTTGCGTTTCGCGGTCGTACATAACCATGTCCGAGTTGCGCAGCTTGCCCGTGACGCCAAAGCTCAGAACCTGCCCGGCCACCCGACGGTCGAATACGATGGCAGAGTTGCAAAGCGGGCAATAGGTAGCCGCCACAGGCACGCCACCGACGCTGTCATTCACGATCTCATGCCACATCAGATAGCGCAGGGGATAGGCACGGGCGCGCGCGCCTTCGGGGGCCAGCGTGATCACCGGTTCGCGCGGTTCCAGCCCCTGTTTCTGGTTCACCTCCACCCACTGCGGATCATCCAGTGCAGGAATCCCATCCTTACCGGGTCCGCCTGACAGTATTTCGACCCAATTACTGACGCTGGTTTTGCCAAAATCCGTTTCAGGCCATTCGTGTTTCCAGAATGACGGATCGGCCAAGGCCGCGCTGCACCACAAAAGCCAGACAAATGCCCACCGCATCCTGCGTCCTCCTGCGCAAAGCTGCCCTAAGCATTGCACAGCGACGGATTCGCTCAAGTGAACCAACGGAAAGTTGAAGCAGCGGTGATCCACGGCCAAACAAAAAGGGCGGGAAAACTCCCGCCCTTTTCAGCTTCGATTTAACGAAAGCTTATTCTGTCACACGGACCGCGGACATGCGATCGGGTTCACCGATCATAGCACCGTTCGGGCCAGCGCCCTTTTTGATCGCATCGACCACATCCATGCCCTCGGTCACCTGACCAACAATGGTGTACTGGCCGTTCAGGTGCGGTGCAGGGGCGAACATGATGAAGAACTGCGAATTCGCGGAATGCGGGCTGCGCGCGCGGGCCATGCCGATCACGCCACGTTCGAAGTTCAGATCAGAAAACTCTGCCTGAAGATCGGGGCGGTTTGATCCGCCTGTACCCGCCATACGCATGTCCATGCCCGGCTTGCCAAATTCGACGTCGCCTGTTTGCGCCATGAAGCCGTCAATCACACGGTGAAAGACCACATCATTGTAGGCACCCTCGGACGCCAGCGCAGTGATCTGTTCAACGTGCTGGGGTGCTACGTCTTCGAACAGGTCGATGACGATTGTACCGTTGGCTTCGCCTGTGACGTCAATCTCAAGCCCTGTGGCACCCGCAGGTACCGCCAGAAGGCTCAGAAGAGCTGCCAGCTTATACATCTGCAGCAACCTTGACGCTGATCATGCGGTCGGGCGATGCAGGCGGCTCGCCACGTGTGATGGCGTCGACGTGCTCCATGCCGGATACCACACGACCGTAAACGGTGTACTGACCGTTCAGGAAGTGGTTGTCCTTGAAGTTGATGAAGAACTGCGAGTTTGCCGAGTTCGGGTTCTGGCTACGCGCCGCACCCAGTGTGCCACGGTCGTGGGGCAGTTTCGAGAATTCAGCAGGCAGGTTCGGCAGATCAGAACCACCTGTACCCGCCATACGCAGGTTGAAATCCTTTTCCATGTTGCCGTTGGCCACGTCGCCTGTCTGCGCCATGAAGCCGTCGATCACGCGGTGGAAGGCCACGTTGTCGTACTGACCGGAACGCGCCAGTTCTTTCATGCGCGCGCTGTGTTCCGGCGCAACGTCGGGCAGAAGCTCGATAACGACGGTGCCGTCTTTCAGCTCCATCAGGATTGTGTTTTCGGGGTCCTTGTAGTCGGCCATGTCTTGCTCCCTTGGCAAATTTCTTCCCTACGTAGCCCTGTCACGCGGTCTTCACAAGTGAGGCGCATTGACCTTCCGGAGCCAAACCGCCAAACCTGCGACAAATCTGAGGAGATCGACATGGCCTGGAAAACACTCGACGATATGGACCTTGACGGGAAGCGCGTTCTGACGCGCGTGGACATCAACGTACCGGTCGAGGACGGGCGCGTGACGGACGCCACACGGATCGAACGGATTGTGCCCACGGTACAGGACATCATCAGCAAAGGTGGCGTTCCTGTCCTACTGGCGCACTTTGGCCGCCCCAAGGGCAACGTCGCTGCCGAAATGAGCCTGCAGCAATTGGTGCCCGCGCTGGAACAGGCGATCGGCAAAGACGTGATCTTTGTCGCCGATAGCCGTGGCCCTGCGGCCGAAGCCGCAATTGCAGCCGCGCAAGCCGGTCAGGTTGTTCTGCTGGAAAACACCCGCTTCCACGCAGGCGAGGAAAAGAACGATCCCGAGTTGGCCAAGGAAATGGCGGCACTTGGCGATGTGTATTGCAACGATGCGTTCTCGGCCGCACACCGCGCCCACGCCTCGACCGAAGGTCTGGCCAGACTGCTGCCCGCTTGCGCAGGTCGCCTGATGCAGGCCGAACTGTCGGCGTTGGAAGCGGCCCTTGGTGCCCCCGAACGCCCCGTGGTCGCCGTTGTGGGCGGCGCGAAAGTGTCGACCAAGCTGGATCTGCTATCGAACCTCATCGAAAAGGTAGACGTGCTGGTGATCGGCGGCGGCATGGCGAATACGTTCCTTGCGGCCAAAGGCATCGATGTGGGCAAGTCGCTGTGTGAACACGACATGACCGGCACCGCGAAAGAGATCATGGAAAAGGCCAGCGGCCTGAACTGTGAAATCCTGTTGCCCAGCGATGTTGTCGTCGCGCGTGAATTCGAAGCAGGCGCAGACAACGAAACCGTTGCCAATGATGCCTGCCCCGCCGATGCGATGATCCTTGATGCGGGCCCCGATGCCGTGGCCAAGATCACAGCCGCTTTGGACAATGCCAAAACGCTGATCTGGAACGGTCCGCTGGGGGCCTTTGAAATCGCGCCCTTCGACACAGCCACAAACGCAGCTGCGGCCCATGCTGCGGCCCTGTCGCGCGCTGGCAAATTGGTGTCTGTCGCAGGTGGCGGTGACACGGTTGCGGCCCTGAACAAGGCCGATGCAGCCAAGGATTTCACCTATATCTCGACCGCTGGCGGTGCCTTCCTTGAATGGATGGAAGGCAAGGTTTTGCCGGGTGTTGCGGCACTGGGTTAATCCAAACGAATCGAATTTGAACGGCGGGGATTCACATCCCCGCTTTTTTTTGGCATACTCACGCCAAAGCGCCACAAAAGGCGCAATGAGGCAGAGCATGACCTACTCCAAAAACCGTCCCGCGCTTGGGGCGCTTGTCTATTTTGCAGGCGCGATCAGCATTGGCGCGTACTTCACGTTTGCTGCGGTCCAAGGCGACTACGGCCTGTTCCGTCGTGCGGAAATCGAAGTGGATGCGCAGAAGCTGGAGCAGGAACTGGCAGCCCTGAACGCCGAAGTGTCCAGCATGGAAAACCTGACGCGCCGGTTGTCGGACGACTATCTTGATCTGGACTTGCTGGACGAACAGGCCCGCGATGTGCTGGGCCTGATCCGCGCTGACGAAATGGTGGTGCGCTAACCCCTAGCGGTTCGCGCGCGCCAAAAGCGCCACAGCACAAAGACCCACCAAAATCACCAGAACCGCAGCAGGAGCGGCGCCGCCAAGGTTTTCAAGGCTGGCCTGCTCATGCACGCGGGTCGCAAGCGTGTCATAGTTGAACGGGCGCAGCAGCAAGGTTGCGGGCAACTCCTTAACACTGTCCACGAACACCAGAAGCAACGCCGACGCGATCGAGGCGCGCATCATCGGGAAATAGACCAAACGCAGGGTCTGGCCTTGGTCCTTACCCAAGGACCGTGCGGCCAGCGACAGGTTCGGTGAAACCCGCCCCATAGCTGCGTCTGCCGCACCTTGGGCGATCGCAAAGAAGCGGACGGTATAGGCAAGCACCAACGCAAAGGCCGAGCCTGTCAGGATCAGGCCAATGTCGATACCAGTGGTGTTTTCAACCAAATCCGCCAACACGTGATCCAGCACTGCCAGCGGGATCAGAATGCCTACGCCCAGAACCGCGCCCGGTGCGGCGTATCCAATGCTGGTCACTGGCATCAAAAGGCGGGGCAAGGTCCGGCGGCTGATGCGCACGCCGTATACCATGAACACTCCGCCCAGAACCGTCAGCACGGCTGCAATGCCGCCCACGGTCAGGGTATTGGCCGTCGCGCTGAACAGCTTAGGGTCGGCCCATTCCTCGGCGTTGGCCAAGGCGTGTTTCAGGATCACACCCGCAGGCAGCACAAAGCCCATCAGGAACGGAATGGTACAGGCGACCGTTGCAAACAACGCAGGAAACCCGCGCAGTTTCACATGCTCAGGCGGGCGGTGGCGGGTCGACAGGTTAAAGAAGCGCATCCTGCGACGTGAATAGCGCTCCAAGGTGACAAGGATCACGATCAACGCAAGCACAACGCACGCAATCTGCGCGGCCCCGCCAGCATTGCCCGACTGCAGCCAGACCGAGAAGATGCCGGTGGTCAGCGTCTGAACCGCGAAATAGTCCACCGTGCCGAAATCATTGACCGTTTCCATCATCACCACGGCGACACCTGCCGCAATGGCAGGACGTGCCAATGGCAGCCCCACACGCAGGAACCGTTTGAACGGCCCTGCCCCAAGGCTGCGCGCCACTTCCTCGGCGCTGCCGGATTGTTCGCGGAATGCCGCACGTGTCAGCAGGTAAACATAGGGATAAAGCGAGGCCGACAGCACCAGAATAGCCGCGCCCATCGACCGGATTTCAGGGAACCAGTAATCGCGGGCAGATTGCCATCCGAACAATGACCGCAACGCGCTTTGCACCGGGCCAGCATATTCCAGAAGATCCACCAGTGCATAGGCACCAACGTATGCCGGAATCGCCAAGGGCAAAAGAAGCAGCCATTGCAACCACTTGCGCAAGGGAAATTCATAGCGGGTCACCATCCATGCAGCACCCGTGCCCATGCAGGCGGTCATCAAACCCACGCCGGACATCAACACGCCTGTCGTTGTCAGATAACGGGGCAAGGTTGTCGAAATCAGATGCGGCCAGATATTTTCCTTGGGAAACATCGCAAGAAACACGACGCTCAGGATCGGCAATAGTACGATTGCCGCAATGGCGATCGCACCGATGGACCACGGATTCAGCCATTCGCGTTTTTTTGCGTCTGTGCCGGCTTGGATGTCTGTCACTGCCATAGTTCTGGTCTGTTTCGCCTATACCTTAGTGCGGCCGTTCTTGGCGGAAAGCTGTTTGACTGCCAGCAAAAGCGTTTATAGTCCAAGCAACAGGCAACAAAAAGACCCCCGCATGCAGGTAATCTTACACACCGGAGTGCACTTTACCGACGAAGGTCGTCTTCTGAAGGGACTGCAGCGCAATGCGCCCGCGTTCAGGGAACATGGCGTCGCCGTTCCGGGGCCTGCGCGCTACAAAACTTTGCTGGGCGAAGCCGCACATTCGCTAACCAATTCCGCCCCCGCACCCGATGCCCGCGAAATCATGTTAGATGAATTGCTGACAGACGATCCGGAACACGTCAGTCGCATTCTTCTAAGCCACCAGCACATCTTTGGCGTACCCAAAATTTCGATGCAGGGGGGCATCCCCTACCGCAAAGCCGAAGAACGTATTGGCGCGCTGAAGTCGCTGTTCAAAGGCGACGAGATCGAATTGTTCATCGGGCTGCGCAACCCCGCCACGTGGTTGCCCGCGATGTTCAACGACGTGCCGCAATCCAGCTTTGACGACTTTATGGGTGGTTTGGACCCGCGCGATTTTCTTTGGTCCGACTTTCTGAAACGACTACGCAACGCGCATCCCGACGTCGCTCTGACGGTTTGGTTCAATGAAGATACGCCCCTGATCTGGGGTCAGATCATGCGCGAAATGGCTGGCGTCGAGATCACGCAGAAGATCGCGGGATCATTCGATCTGTTGGCGCAGATCATGTCAGTCGAAGGCATGAAACGCTTCCGCGCGTATCTGGCGCAGCACCCCACCATCAACGAACGGCAAAAACGCCGTGTCATGGTGGCGTTTCTCGACAAATACGCCATCGAGGACGAGATCGAAGAAGAACTCGACATTCCGGGCTGGAACGAAGCGATGGTCGACACCTTGACCGAAACCTATGAC
>CATNDK010000148.1 GCA_950096585.1 Thalassococcus halodurans
CGCAAGGACGGGATGATGGCGCTTGAGGGCCAAGAGGTCCCCGACAAGTTCTTTGAAAAGGGTCTACAGATGCTGGTCGACGGCGCGGATGAATCCAAGCTGGTCAAGCAGATGTCCCAAGAGATCAAATCGATGAAAAAACGCCACGAGGACAGTCAGGGCGTTTTGAAAGGCTGGGTCGATATTGGCCCCGCGATGGGCATGATCGGAACGCTGATCGGTCTGGTGGCGATGCTTGGGAACATGGCTGACCCTAAGGCGATTGGCCCTGCGATGGCGGTCGCCCTTTTGACGACGCTATACGGCGCTTTTCTTGCCAACGTGATCTTCGGCCCGATGCTGACCAAGATGGAAGGCTACACAGCCGCCGAAGTCACCTATCGCGAGATGGTCATCGAAGGTCTGCGCAACATCGCCAAGGGTGAATCCAGCCGCAACGTTCAGGACCAGATGGTCGCCAACCTGCCGCCCAAGGAAAAAGCCAAACTTCTGGCTGCCTGAGGTTAAGACATGTCCAAAAAGCCGATCCCCCTACCGATCCCTGTCGAAGAGGCCGACGACGAAGAATGCCCGAAGTGCCCACCGGTGGGTGCCCCGGCATGGATGGCGACATTCGCGGACATGGCGACGCTGCTTATGGCGTTCTTCGTTCTTATTCTGTCCTTTGCGGAATTTAACCAGCCCAAGTTCAAGATGGTCGCCGGTTCGCTGAAAAACGCGTTCGGTGTCCAGCGCGAAGTGCCAGTGGTCGAACAGCCCAAGGGCACGACGCTGTTAGAATTGACCTTCAGCCCCTCACCCGAGCCGTCTGTGACCAAGGAAATCACGCAGGACACGACCGAGTTCGACCGCAAGGAAATCGAACAGAAGACATCAAACTCGCCTGATGAAGGCAACGGATCGCAGGGCGACGGCGCGGATCAGGCGCTGGCGGATGCGATTGCAGATGCCTTGGCCTCAGGACAGGTACAGGTCAAAACCGAGGACGGCAAAGTGGTGATGTCTTTTGAAGGCGATACCGAAAGCCCGACTGAACTGGCCGAACAAATTCAGGATGCGGCGCAGGCGATTGAACAGGCCAAAGCCAGCGGGGCCTCGACCTCGGATGTGCAGTTGGAAGGTCTGGCCGATGCCCTGCCCCAACTGGCGCAGATGACCGGACAGGATAGCGGATCAACCGGCGGCGATAGCGAAGGCACAGGAACGCCGGCAGATGGTGACTCCGAACGCAAAGCAGCGATTGCCGAGGCTGAACTGCGCGTCGCCCTGCGCGAAGAGGTTTCCCAGGGTCTGGTCACCGTCGAACAGGAAGAAAACAAGGTGAAGATCACTGTCGGTGCCGGTGGTGCCTTCCGCTCGGGCAAAGCTGATCTGACGGATGAGGCCCGCGATATCATGGCGCGCCTTGCTTTTGCATCTATGGGCGAAGCCAGCGACATCGTCATCACCGGACATACAGATGACGTGCCTGTCTCGGCAGGATCCGAATTCCGTGACAACTGGGGTCTGGCCGCCGGACGCGCGTCTTCGGTTCTGCGCGAATTCTCGGACAGCGGTCTGATCGACCCTAGCCGTCTTCAGGCGATCAGCCGCGGTGAAACGATGCCCGTGGCCGACAACACTTCCCCCGAAGGCCGCGAGAAAAACCGCAGGATCGAAATTGAAATCAACTACTGATCACGCCCTGCACCTAACAGTTTTTGAAAACCACCGTTGGTTGGGCTGAGGAAGTGTAGCGCACATGGAAATCCTAAGTAAGCTGAACACAAACGGCACAGGGATCGACATCACCCAGTTGTCGAATGATCTGGCGTCGGCAGAAATCGAACCGCGCAAGATGCTTGTGTCGGACCGTATCGATGCGGCTGAGCTGTCCCTGACGGGCTATGAACGCATGCGCGGACAGCTTGAAATCCTTCAGGAAAGCATGAGCATCGCCAGCACGATGGGCACCATCAATGCCCAGTCGTCGTCCTCTGCTGTGTCCGTTGCCATGACCGACGCGACACGCGCTGTGAACATCTCGTCCGAGATCACGGTCAGCTCTCTGGCCCAGTCGCAGGTTCTGGAATTTGCCGGCTTCACGGGCGAAGACGCCCTTGTCGGCGCAGGCACTCTGACCATCGATTTTGGTGAATGGGCGGGCGAGCCGCAAAGCTTTACCGCCAATGGCGCGCGGTCGGCGCAGACAATCACGGTCACGGAAACCACCACCTTGGCCGATCTGGCCACATCCCTGAACGCGCTGGACGGCGTGACAGCGCGGGTGGTGAACGTCGGTGACGGGAACTTTTCACTTGGCGTCGTGTCGGAAACAGGCGCGGCAAACGCCTTGCGGTTCACAGTTGATCCGGCGTCAGACGCGTCGCTTCAAGCCTTTGATATCGCGACCGATCCGGCGACGGCCATGATCCGCAACAGCAGTGACGCGCAGCTGACGGTGGACGGCATCAACGTCAGCCGCAGCAGCAATGAAATCAACGATCTGATCGCTGGCATGACGCTGACACTCGAGGCGGAAACCACCGGCCCTGTGACGGTCGCGGCTAACACCGATCCCGATCTGGCGCGCGATATCATGGAATCCCTGCTGGCCGACATCAACGCCAGCACAAAACTGTTGAAAGACCTGACTGCCCGTGGATTTGGCGGCAGTGAATCCGGCGAACTGGCGGGCGATCCGGTTGCCGAAGCGATCAAACGCGAAGTGTCCGACATGCTGACCAAAAGCTTCAGCGGACCGGATGGCGCGACGCTTTATCTGTCCGATTTCGGCGTGCGCACCGAGCGTGACGGGTCCCTTTCGCTGGATTCCGCAAAATTCGACAGTGTCATGAAGAACAATCCAAGCCTGTTTGAATCCGTGCTGCAAGATGGCCTTCGAAGCACGGAGCCCGGCGTGTCAATTGACGGATTGCCTGCGTCAGACGGCACGCCGGGTCGATATACGTTCGCGCGCGACCCCGATACGGGTGACGCGACACTGAATGGCAACGATGTATTCGGCCTGACAAACGAAGACGGTTCAAAAACCTATTTCGCCCTCACCGGCCCGTTGAAAGGCGCGACCTTTACCGTGCCGCAGGACGTACATTCGTTTGATCTGACATTCGCAAAAAGCCCCGTATCCAGCATCCGCGACACGATTGACGGCTATCTTCAGTTGGGTGGGTCCATCAGTGATCGCGAAAACAGCCTGAACATGACCGTCAGCGAAGAGAACGAAGCACTAGAGGCGCTGGACGAGCGGATGGAAACGCTGGTCGATCGCTATCTCGAGCAGTTCACGTATATGGAAACGATTGTCACGCAGCTGAACAGCACGGGTGAATACCTCACCAATCTGATTGATGCGTGGAATTCGGATAACAACTGATCCGAAGGGTCAGGATCGCGCCGGGTAAGTCCCGGCACTGATCAAGCAGCCAGACGGTTGATCGACAGTTTCTTCATCTTCTCGATCAGTGTGGTGCGCTTGATGCGCAGGGCGCGGGCCGCATGTGCGACGCAGCCGTCGTTCAGTTCAAGCGCCATTTCGATCAGGCCCGCTTCGATCTCCAGCAGGTATCGACGCATGTTGATCGATCCCTCTGCCTCGATCGCTTCACGAAGATCGGTCACGGCCGGTTGATCGACAATAGCACCCGCCCCACCATCGGTGCTGCCGTTCATGTCCGGTGTCAGCAGGACGGCGCGCACATGCTCGGCTGTCACGGTCTGCCCCGAGAACAGGACAGCAGCGCGTTCAAAGACGTTGCGCAGTTCACGAACGTTGCCCGGCCAGCTGTGGTCCAGCAGCGCGCGCATCGCACAAGAGGAGAAAATCGGCGTCTTCGTGCCAGGGCGCTGTGCTTTCATGCGCATGTCCATGGCCGTCAGGATCAGCGGAATGTCCGCCGCCCGTTCAGCAAGCGATGGAACGGTGACAGGGAAAACATTAATGCGGAAGAACAGGTCTTCGCGGAAACGACCCTCGGCAACCTCGTCGGTGATCCGACGGTGCGTGGCCGTGACCAGACGGAAGTTCACGTCGATTTCGGAACGCCCGCCGATACGCTGGATTTTCTGTGTCTCAAGAAGGCGCAGCAGTTTTGCCTGAAGCGCCAGAGGCATCTCACCGATCTCATCAAGGAACAGCGTGCCACCGTCTGCCTGTTCGACGCGGCCGATGCGGCGTTCGGTTGCGCCAGTGAACGCCCCCTTTTCATGGCCGAACAGTTCGGATTCCAGAAGATCGGCCGGGATCGCAGCACAGTTAACAGCGACCAGCGGACCTTTGCGGCCAGACAGCATATGCAGCGCCTGAGCGACCAGTTCCTTACCAGCACCCGTCGGGCCCTGAACCATCACTGCCGCATCGCTGGGCGCGACCAAGGAGATGACATTTTTCATGGAAACCACAACTGGGGTTTGACCGACGATCATGCTATCCATGCGTGGATCGGACATTGTTTCGATGTCTTGTGATCCGGGCGTCCAATGAGTCGTCATGTTACAAACCTCCACTGTGTATACAGACGAGGTTAGTGCATTCTGACACTACAACGAACGACGCTATGGCTGTGTTAGCGCCTCTATGGATTTTGTTGGATATCGAAAGTTTTCTTCACAAACGAAGGAACTATTTTTTCGAAAATATCTGATGTTTTTATCAATGTCCGTTCTGAAATCCGCTCCTGATCCGCTTAATTCTGTCCATCTGCAATGCAAGTTCCGGCGACAAAGGCACGTCTATCGCCGAGAGATTCGATTTTTTACCGCTCATGTCCGGCACAGAGCCTTCGCCAACCATCTGATGCGCCATCCCCAACAACGGGCTTTCCACCATGACCAGCGGCCCTCTGCGTGCGAACCTTTGATCTGTCCGCTGACGTTTGATCGTTTTTCTGATCGCAGACCCCTGCGGCGTCACGGTGACGGGTTCGGCCGAGGCCACCTGCCATGACGAGGTTGTCGTGCTGTCCGTGATCGTTCCGTTTTGTTCGCCGCCGGCAATTTCCACTTCCGAGCGGAATGAACCGGGATCGACCTTTTTCATTATCTTCTGGACCTTGCCCAAATAATACGCGCCGCGCTTGGGGTCTTGGGAATGATAGAACTGCGTGGCTTTGTTCCAGCTGCCGGTGCGTTCGCGCAGACGCGACATGAACAGCGCCGCATAGCGGGTGTTGGCGACCGGATCCATCATTTCCTCGATCGAGCCGAATTCCTTCCCGTGCCAGCGGTAATTGACCTGCATGCACCCGACATCGACGTTGCGCTGGCCGCTGTCGATGACCTGACGCAGCTTTTCCAGCGCCTGTTCGCGTGTGTCGAAGTAATAGCCCTTGCCCGCGACGTTCAACGTCCATGGCCATGCACGGTGCCCCAGTTTGCCCTGCCCCCGCCCGCTTTCGGTACGGGCGATAGCCGGCAAAAGCTTGGACGGCACGCCGCGCGCGGCGGCGGCCTGCTCGGCCAGTGCCTCGCAGTCCGGCACCGACGCCAAGGCTTCGGCTGTCAGCAAAAAGATCGCAGCAAACGCTGCGATCACCATGCGTGGGGATACGTGCAAACCAGTCATGAAGCGCTGATTGCAATCCTTGGGCCAACTTCCTAGCGAATGAAATCGAACAGCGTTTTCTGGCCGATCTTGACGAAAGTTTGATGCGCGGCATCGCGGTTGACCAACAGTTTCTGAAGGTTCGTAATGGCCTTGGCCAAGTCCAGATCCTCAAGCCCTGAGATCGCTGCATCAAGGATCTGTTCGCGGTTCAATAGCACATCCTGATACCGTTCAATCGCGGCACCCATGGCGCCGATTTCCGTCCTGCGGTTGGACATATGTTCGGCTGCACGCGACATTGCGGTGATCTGGTCCGTGGCCGTACGCCCCTTGGAGACCAGTTTGGCATAGGTGCCATCATCATTTGGAACCGACGCCAGCACACCGTTCCGATCAGGTACAGTCGCCACGTTGGCGATACTGACATCGCCTGCGGTCTTGATGACCACAGACAACCGATCATCCGACAACGTCGCCGTCACACCGGTTTCTGCCTGCACCGCATTGATCGCATCGCGGATCGCTTCGGGATTATCGGCGCTGGCATCTACCTGAATATGCGCGGTGCCATTGGTGCCCGTGATGTCAAACGACCACTGTTCGGCCTGAAGCTGAAAATCGAACTGCACGGTCATGCTGTCCGCTCGCGTCTTTTCCGAGGTGATATGTGCACCGTCGCTGGCAAAGGTGCGGATCAGATCGTCGATCATATCAAAGACGTTCCGCTTCTGGCCGTTCTGATCTTCGACCGACAGGAAAATCTCTTCTCCGGTCAGGTTGGTTTGAACAACCGCATTCTCGGACAGTCGCATCTGGATCTGGCCGCCGTCACCGCGATATTCGACGCCGTTCGGCCCGTCGATAAAGGCGTTTCCTTCTGTCAGATAGCCACCGAACAGCGGGCGGCCGCTTTCGTCGCGTGTGTTTGCCAACTGGTACAGCGATTCACGCAGGCGCTCGGCCTCAAGGGACATGGCCTGACGGTCGCTCGGGCTGACGGTGGCGTTGCCACCCTGAATGGCCAATTCGTTAAAGCGCTGCATGATCTGGGTCATGCTGTCGAACGTGCTGTCTGCGGCGGCGATACGCGCCTGGGCCCGTTCGCCGTTCCGTTTGAAGCGGTCGATCATGACTTTCTGTTCGTTGGCCACCGACAGGCGCTGTCCCCGTTCCAGATCAGCCGAGAACCGAGGATCGTTTTTGCCCGAGGACACTTGATCCTGAAGCTCCGAAATATCGCGATCGATGCGTGAAAACGCCTGCGTGTTCAGAATGTGAAAGAGTGCTGTGCCAATGGTCATGTCAGCCTCACAACGAGTTCAGAAGGGTTTGGAACATTTGCCGCGCGACCGAGATGATCTGGGCGCTGGCCTGATAGGACTGCTGGTGGCGCATCAGTTTGGCGGCCTCTTCGTCCAGATCGACGGCACTGGCTTCGGCTTCTGCCTTCAGCGCGCTGTCCTTGACGGCCTCGGTTGAATCGCGACGGTCTTCGCCGGCCCGCACCGCACTGCCAACTGCGCCCAGCATTTCTGCATAAAGCGCCGTAAAGCCGCCGCGTCCGTCCGATCCGGCGGGGTTCTGAAGATCGGCCATCAATTCGGTGGTCCGCGCATCGCCGCTGCCTGCCCCGTTTGGCGAGATCACAAAGGTGTCGCCTGTGGCATAGCCGCTTTCCAACGTGATCGCGTAGCCACCAAGCGTCGCGGTGCCGCCTGCATCCAATGTGCGTGTGGCAATGGATGCACCCGTTTCCTGATCGAACAGTCCGACCAGTCCCTGCTCGGCATCCAGAACGCGCAGCTCACGAACCGCAGTGCGCGGCTTTTCCGGTGGCGCGCCGATTTCACCGGACAGGCGCAAGGCGCCTTCGCCGGTCATGACGACCAACAGGTCTTCGCCCGGAAGGTTGTCCAGATCGATGCGTGTGGCACTGCCGACTGTTTGGGCCGTCAAATCCA
>CATNDK010000149.1 GCA_950096585.1 Thalassococcus halodurans
GGGCCTGCGTGTCGGGCTGTTGGGCGGGTCTTTTGATCCGGCTCATGATGGTCATGCGCATATCACCCGCGAGGCGCTGCGCCGGTTCGGGCTGGATCGGGCGGTTTGGTTGGTCAGTCCGGGGAACCCTTTGAAGGAACGGGGGCCTGCACCGCTTAAGCAACGAATGGACCGTGCGCGGGCTGTGATGGATGATCCGCGTGTCACCATCTCGGACGCGGAAAGCCGGTTGGGCACACGCTATACCGCCGACACGATTGCCGCGCTGAAATCTCTCCATCAGGGGGTGAATTTTGTCTGGCTTATGGGGGCAGATAACCTACGGCAGTTCCATCGTTGGGATCACTGGCAGGATATCATGGGGACAGTCCCCGTGGGCGTGCTGGCCCGTCCGGGTGATAGGATATCGGCCCGCACGTCGCCTGCGGCGCGGATATTCCTGCACGCGCGTCTGCGGCAGGAAGAAGCGCATCTTTTGCCTTTTTGCGATGCGCCTGCGTGGTGCTTTGTGAACGTGCCCATGGTCAGCCAAAGTTCAACTGCAATACGCGCGCAGGGGGCCTGGAGACATCGTGCGGGCGACCAGGGTGCAGAAAACGCCGAAAAGTAACGGCCATTTCACTTGATCTTGCCTCTACGGCACGTCTTAACTCGGCCTTATGATCAAGACGCCCAACACCGCAATTTCGCGCCGCTTTTTTCTGGGAACGACCCTGGCCGCATTGGCGCAACCTGCGCTGGCCGAAGCGCCGCTTACATCTTTGCGTCCCAAGGATCGCGGCCCTGATTTCTTCCGTAAATCTGTCCCCTCTGCGCAGCAGTTGGTCGATCAGGCCAATCTGGGGGGCGATGTGGGATTCGCGGTGGTCAACATACAGACAGGCGAAGTGCTTGAGGCGATGAACGCCGAAGTCGCGTTGCCGCCCGCGAGCGTGGCCAAGGCGGTGACAGCCGGATATGCGCTGGATTCACTGGGTCCCGAACATGTCTTTACCACGCGGCTGTTGGCGACAGCGCCGATAGCGAACGGTGTGTTGGATGGCGATCTGATCCTTGCGGGCGGGGGTGACCCGACGCTTGATACGAACATGATGGCCGACCTGGCTGCACGTGCGAAAACGGCCGGACTGCGCGAGGTGCGCGGCAAGTTTCTGGTTTGGGGCGGTGCGCTTCCACGGATGGACCTGATCGATCCGGCGCAGCCTGATCACGTCGGCTATAACCCTGCGGTTTCGGGCCTGAACCTGAACTTCAATCGCGTGCACTTTGAATGGCGGCGATCGGGGCAGGGGTACGCTGTGACCATGGATGGGCGGTCGGATAAATACCGCCCTGATGTCACGATTTCCAAGATGCGGGTCGTCCAGCGGGATTTGCCGGTTTACACCTACGCCAGTGCCTCGGGCTACGATGATTGGACAGTCGCACGCGGTGCTTTGGGCAAAGGCGGGGCGCGCTGGTTACCGGTTCGCAAGCCTGAACTTTACGCAGGCGAGGTGTTTCAGACGATGCTCGGGGCACAGGGCGTTCGGGTTAAACATCCTCAGGTGATTTCCGCGCTTCCTGAAACAGTCGAAGTCGCCCGCATTTCCAGCGCGCCGCTCAACGACATCTTGCGCGATATGCTGAAGTATTCGACCAATCTGACTGCCGAGATTGTAGGTTTGGCGGCCTCGGTTGCGCGTGGTGGACAGCCGCAAACTCTGGCGCAATCGGCGGGGCAAATGAACGATTGGGCGCATCAGGGGCTTGGGGTTATGAACCTTGGTTTTGTGGATCACTCGGGCCTTGGCGATCAAAGCCGGATTTCTGCTGGCGCAATGGTATCGACGCTGATGGAGTTAAGTAAATCATTAGATATCAAATCGATACTTAAGGAAATTCAAGTAAAAGATGAGGTGCTGCGTCGCCTTGATCCGCCAGATATCGATATCAACGCCAAAACAGGAACGCTGAATTTCGTAAGCACGCTGGCCGGATTTTGTGATCTGCCGGACGGCACCGAACTGGCCTTTGCTATTTTCAGTGCTGACACCGAAAGGCGTGCGAATATTCCCAAGGCCGAACGCGAACGCCCCCGCGGCACCGCCAGTTGGAACGGGCGGGCCAAGAACCTGCAGCAGGCGTTATTGCAACGGTGGGGCCACGCCTATTCCCGCGTCTGAGCGCCAAGGCACATTCGCTGTGCAAGGCGGATGGTTTGACAGCGCAGAACACTGTGCCAAGTAATGGCGAAACAGGATGCGCATATGACCGAAGATCTTCTTGCCCTTGACCACCGTACCGGACTGCCGGACGCGTTGCGCGTTCTGCTTGAAACCTATCCGCGTGAAGGGTGGACGCAGCACAGGAACTTTGCCGGTCTGGTCGAGTTCTGGCTGGGCCGCCACATGATGTTTCGCCAGCTGACAGGCGCCCTGCAGGAAGATGCCGAACAGGCTATGGACGGCAAGATGGATCTGATGCTGTACAAGCCCCGACTGGCGCGTTTCGGGGGTGGCTTGGTGCAGGAACTGCACGGCCATCACAACATCGAAGACCACCACTATTTCCCGCAACTGAGTGGGCTCGAGCCATCGCTTCAGCGCGGCTTTGATATCCTCGACAAAGACCACCACGCCATGGACGGCTTGCTAAGCCGGTTTGCAAATGCTGCGAACGGGGTTTTGCAGGACACGTCCGAAATCGGTGTGTTCCGAGAAGAGCTTTTGTCGTTCAACAAAATGCTGGACCGGCATTTGGTGGATGAAGAAGAACTGATCGTGCCTGTTATCCTGAAAAACGGCAGCGACGTTCTGCACTAGGCAACCTTCGGAAACGTCAGCGACACGCGCAAACCGGGGTTGTTGTCGGCCAGTGCTAGGTCGGCGTCGTGCAGCTGTGCGATGGCCGCGACTAACGACAAACCCAGACCATTGCCCGGCGTCGTTCTGCTTTGTTCCAACCGGTACAGCCGTTGCAAAACCTTGTCGCGCTCTTCTGCGGGAATGCCGGGGCCATTGTCCGATACCACCAACCGCGCCCCAGCCTCAGACTCGTCTACTGACACGTGGATGACCTTGCCGCTTTTCCCGTGCCTCAGGGCATTTTCCAAAATGTTTGCAAGCGCTTGGCTGACCATTGTGCGATCCCCGTGCACAAAGACCGGACCGTCAGGCAGGGCATGGCCCAAGGCGATTTCTACATCATCGGCAGAAGGTTCGTAAAGGTCGATCATCTCGCGCGCGATGGTCACCAGATCAATGTTTTGGAAATCAGCGGTGGGCGCGCCGCCTTCGATCTGGGCGATTTGCAGCAGAGATTGGAACACCGATACAGCCCTGTTGGCCTCGTCCGTTGCGCGGTCGGCGATTTTCGCTTGCTCTGTTCCGTCTTCCAGTTGGCCGCTCAGGTCTGACAATAAAACGGCGATCCGCTGCAGGGGGGTGCGCAGGTCATGGGCTATGTCCGCCGAAACCTGACGCAAGGCTGTGACCGCCGCTTCCTGTTTCTCGGCCATCCGGTTGACGCCTTCGCCAATGCGCGACAGGTCATCTTGGCGGTTTGTTTGTTCGGAATAGCGTGCAGTCAGGTCACCGGCAGCGATCTGGCCCAACGTCGCCTCGATCCGTGCAACACGGCGGGCTGACCGGCGTGCGATCCACAGGCCTAAGGCGACCGAGGTCAGGGCAGAGGGAAGGAACGTCAGCGCAAGGATGGTGACAAACGTGCGCCGTAACGCGACCACGGGTTCAAGGCTTTCGGCTACCACCAGAACGCCAGAGGAAAGGCGGCGCGTTTCCTGAAGATAGCCTGCTTCGCTCAGCGGCAGCTCTTCGTTGAGTTCTTTTAGGATGACCCGATTGTTTTCGCGCATCGCAAGGGCGTTGCCGGCTGTGCGCCCGTCATCACCCACAAACAGATATACCCGTGCTGCGGGGTCTGTGGCCCGCGCTTTGGCATCAACAAGGGTGCGCAGCGCACCCGCAGTGGCGGCAACATCAAAGCCGGACAGTTCCGCAGTGATATTTTCGCGAATATCGCCTTCGGTGCGGTTTTTGAGGGTGATGTATGCCCCAGACACCGTAAGTAGATTGATTATTGTAAAGAGTATGATGAGCAAAAAGGCCAGTCTAAGCGGTGTAGACCGCAGCAATCTTGGCCAGTTTTGGGGAATGATGCTCATCCGTCGATCTTATAGCCGGAACCGCGCACGGTTAAGATCAAATCGCGGTTGAACGGCTTGTCCACCTTGGATCGCAAGCGGCTGATATGTGTTTCAACAACATTGGTTTGCGGGTCAAAGTGGATGTTCCAGACGCCCTCCAAAAGCATCGTGCGCGTTTGTACGCGTCCCTTTCGGCGCAGCAAATGTTCCAGCAGGCTGAATTCCCGTGGCAGCAGATCGATGTTTTGACCCGACCGCGTAACCGTGCGGGCCACCAGATCCATCTCAAGATCGCCCGCTTTCAAGACCGTATCGACAGTGGCGGCCATAGGAAGGCGACGCCCCAGCGCGGCCACCCGCGCCGATAGTTCGCCAAAGGCAAAGGGCTTCACCAGATAATCATCACCGCCCGCGCGCAACCCGTCGATGCGGTCTTCAAGCCCGCTCATCGCGGTCAGAAAGATCGCGGGGGTGCTGATTTTTGCACTGCGCAGGGATTTGATCAGAGACAAGCCATCCAGATCAGGCAGCATCCGGTCGATGATCAGCACGTCATAGGCTGTGTTCATCGCCTGTGTCAGCGCCTCTTTGCCGGACGCGAAGTGATCGACGCTGTGACCTTCCTCGGAAAGGCCGCGCATCACATAGTCCGCAGTGGTCTGATCATCTTCGACAAAAAGCAGTTTCATAGACGGGTTCCGGTTCCGATCTTTACAGGATTGGGATGGACGCGCGCGTTTTCAACCCTTTGAGTGCAGGTGAAAGATTATGAATTTGTAATCTTCGCGCGGATGTCTGTGTAATCTTCGTATCCGATCTTTGCTGTGATCGCGCCGGATCCAACCGGTCGCATGTGTTGAGCAAGGAGAGTTTCATGCAGTCTTCCAAATCCAAAGTCGTCCGTAAGTTCGCCTCAAGCACAGCTGTGGCCGCGCTTGCGATTAGTGCAGCGGCACTGACCGTGGGGCAGGGCGCCACGCCGGTAAACGCAGCGCCGCAAGCCGGTGTGAACTACATCGATCTGGTCGCGGAACTGAGCCCGTCTGTCGTGACCATTGAGGTCACCAAGAAAGCGCAGAAAGTTTCGGCTGAGAACGGACAACCGGATTTCCCATGGGAAGAATTCCAGCGCCGCTTTGGTCTGCCTATGCCGAATATGCCGGGCCAAGGCCCCAACGGTGGCGAAATGCGCGGCGCAGGCACAGGATTTGTGATTTCCGCTGACGGTCAGATTGTTACCAACGCCCACGTCATTGAAGGCGCGGACGAGGTGAAGGTCACGTTCGAGGACGGCACAAGCTATATCGCCGAAGTCAAAGGTGCTGATAATACAACAGATATCGCGCTGCTGGATATCGACGCAGAAGGTCTGGATTACGTCAGCTTTGGCGACTCTGACGCGCTGAAGGTGGGTCAGAACGTCATCGCGATGGGCAACCCATTCGGTCTGGGCAACACCGTGACCACAGGCATCGTGTCCGCCTTGGGCCGCGATATCAACGCAGGTCCGTTTGATAACTTCATCCAGACAGATGCCGCCATCAACCGCGGCAACTCGGGCGGTCCGCTGTTCAACGAAGCGGGCGAGGTGATTGGCGTGAATACTGCGATCATTTCCCCGACAGGCGGGTCTGTTGGTATTGGCTTCTCGGTCCCGTCCGATCTGGCGTCTGATGTGATCGCTGATTTGTCCGATGATGGCACGGTTCAGCGTGGTTGGCTGGGCGTTCGCATCCAGCCGGTCAGCGAAGATGTCGCCATGGCGCTTGGCTTTGAGGAGGGTAAGGGCGTGATGGTGGCTGACGTCACCGCCGACACACCTGCGGAAAAAGCAGGGTTCAAACAGGGTGATATCGTTCTGTCCGTGAACGGAGAAGAGGTCGAGACACCGCGCGATCTGACACGCGCGATCGCGATCAAGGCACCTGGCACGGAAGTTGAAATCACTCTGCTACGCCGGGGTCAGGAACAAACCGTCTCGGTCACTTTGGGTGACCGTGCAGATGTCCCCGCCTGATCTCGGTTAACAAGCACGAGAGCAACTGCGCCCCCGTCATGGGGGCGTTTTTTTGTTTAAAGGGGTTGATGGCCAAATCTTGCCTGCAAATGCCACGACCAAATTTCATCTTTCGAAATGGGGCTGATCTTGTAGGCTCTGGCTAGTTCGTCACGTCAGGCTGAATAAGAGTCCTAGATGCCACTACGCCCATTGATCATTCCATTTCTTGTTCTCGGCTTTTTGGCGGCTTGCCAGACCGAGGACGCGGGCGCGCCGGCTATACGCCCTGCCGAGGGGAAAGAGTGCAAAGTGGCGGACTATGATGTCTGGATCGGTCAAAACGTCGATAGCTTGGGGATCGAAGCGGGGCGCAAGCTTCGGATTATTCCGCCGGGTATGATGGTGACCAAGGATTACTGGCCGGATCGGGTGAATGTCGATCTGGACGTCAGGGGCGTCGTCACGCGTGTTTGGTGTGGTTAACAGAACCTGATCTAGATCAAGGTGGCGATCCAGAATCATAGCCATAGTGCGCCTTAGGAGGTGCGCTATGTACAAAAATATCCTGATCCCGATTGCGCCCGATCATGAAGGCACCTTGATGGAATCCGTCGCCGTGGCACGTGCCCTGGCAGACGAAGACGCAAAGCTAACCGTTTTGTCTGTTGTGGAAATGGCGGCAAGCTACGTCATGGCCGAGGTGCCGCTGACGGCCTTTGACAACTCGCGGGACGAGGTCGAGGCGCAGATGAAAGAAGTTTTGCACGAAGACAGCCACATCGATCTGAAAGTGCTGCTTGGTCATCCTCCGATGATCATCAACGATACAGCGCAGGAAGATGGGTGCGATCTGATCGTCATCCGGTCTCACAAACCGGGTTTGGCGGATTGGTTTCTGGGCTCGACCGCGTCGCGCGTTGTGCGACATGCCGGTTGCTCGGTTCACGTCATCCGCTAAGGGAGGACGGGATGGATGGCTCTATCCATCCCGTTACCTTTTATTAGACTTATTAGACGCGAACTGTGTCGCCGCGCGGGCCTGCGACCAGCCATGCGATCAGGCCGATCACCGGCAGGAACAGAATGACAAGCGTCCAGACGACCTTCGCTGCGGTCGAAGCGCTGGATGTCAGTGTTTGATAGATTGCATACAAGTCAGCAATCAGAATGATTAATCCGAAAGTGCTATAACCCATTGGTTTTCTCCTGTGTTCTGCAGGCTCAACCGCTTCGGGTGCATTTTG
>CATNDK010000150.1 GCA_950096585.1 Thalassococcus halodurans
TACCACGCGGCTTTAACCGTCGAGCGCGGAAAGCTCGACTTCGAGGGCTTTCAGAACCTGAGCAACGGCCGGACCGGGGTCAACATGACTGCGGTTCAGCGCGAACCGCAGGTAAAGGCCATCGACCAAGCCACCTAGACGTTCGGCAATGCCATGCGCTGCGTCGCCCGCCAAAGGACGCAGGGAATAAACCAGATTGGAATGGAAGCGACGATGGTACAGCGCCAAAAGCCGCTGCGCCTCGGGCGAGGTCTGGGCCAGAACATAGAAGTTCAGCCAAGCTGCCACCGCGCCGTCTTCGAACTGGCTGGGCGAGAAGTTGGTTTCAAGAATGGCTGTAAGTCGTTCAACAGGCTCTGTTTTTCCAACCAGATTGGCGCGGATCAACACGCCGTATGTCCGCAGGATCGACCGCATCGTTGCCAGAAAAAGCTGCTCTTTGTCGCCGAAGTAATGAAAGGCCAGACCCGGAGAAACACCCGCACGCTTTGCGATCTGGCTTACGGTGACATTCAGTGTCCCCTCGGCGCCAATTTCACGTATGGTCGCAGCGATCAGTTCCTGCCGTCGTTTCTGTTCTGCTTTCATCCGCACCAATTACCTCTGCGACAAAATGGTTGCGAATTTGATCAAAGGCATGATTAATTGACTCGTCAGTCAATGGATTGGCCGTTGGCGATCAAACCCGCAAAATCCACTTGGGAGTGTGACCATGCTCGACTGGCTTACGGAATACAAGATACCTGTCGGGGACTTTGCGGAAGCAATTTTCGATTGGGTCCGAGATAACGGTAAATTTGTTCTCGAAGCGCTGTCCTGGCTGATGGAAACGCTGATCGATGGCATTTTGTGGTTGCTTGAGACGCCGCACCCCTTTGTTGTTATACTCGCCTTCATGGCCTTCACATATCTTTTGCAGCGCAGCTGGAAGGTGACGGCCTTTGTCGGACTCGGGTTTTTGTTCATCCTGAATCAGGATTACTGGGACGAAACGCTGGAAAGCCTGACGCTGGTTTTGTCGTCTTGCGTGGTGTGTATGGCGGTGGGTGTGCCTATCGGGATTGCCGCAGCGCACCGGCCCAAGCTTTATACCTACATGCGGCCCATTCTGGATTTGATGCAGACACTGCCGACGTTCGTCTATCTGATCCCCGCGATTGTGTTCTTTGGCATCGGCATGGTGCCCGGCCTGATCGCAACGGTGATCTTTGTTTTGCCCGCGCCGATCCGGCTGACCTATCTGGGGGTTTCGTCAACACCGACCGCCTTGCTTGAAGCCGCACGCGCATTCGGCGCCACTCCGCGTCAAGTGCTGTGGAAGGTCGAGATGCCATCAGCCCTGCCGCAGATCATGGCGGGTTTGAACCAGACCATCATGCTGTCGCTGTCCATGGTTGTGGTCGCGGCGCTTGTGGGCGCGGACGGATTGGGCGTGCCTGTTGTGAGGGCCCTGAACCGCGTGGACACGTCGCTGGGCTTTGAATCGGGCTTTGTCATCGTCGTCGTGGCGATCATGCTGGATCGGATGCTGAACATGGGAGGCCGCAAATGACAACGGCTGTCAAAATCGACAATGTTTCCATCGTGTTCGGTGATCACCCGGATCAGGCATTGCCCTTAATGGACGAAGGTGAAAACCGCGCCCAGATTCAGGAAAAAACCGGTCAGGTGCTGGGCGTTCACAACTGTTCGATTGATGTAAAAGAGGGCGAGATCCTTGTTCTGATGGGGCTCTCGGGCTCTGGCAAGTCCACGCTTTTGCGGGCGATCAACGGGCTGAACCCTGTGGTGCGCGGGGCCGTTCACGTGCATGACGGTGGCGCAATGGTCGATGTCACCCACGCCAATGCAGAAGAACTGCGACGTATCCGTCTGAACCGTGTGGCGATGGTTTTCCAGCAATTCGGTCTGCTGCCTTGGCGCAGCGTTCGCGAGAATGTGGGGCTGGGCCTTGAACTCGGCGGCATGTCTAAAGCGGACCGCGCTGCCAAGGTTGATGAACAGCTAGGCCTTGTCGGGCTGGACGGCTGGGGCGACCGCAAGGTTGGCGATCTGTCCGGCGGGATGCAGCAACGTGTGGGTCTGGCCCGCGCCTTTGCGACCGAGGCACCGATCCTTTTGATGGATGAACCGTTTTCGGCGCTTGATCCGTTGATCCGCACCAAATTGCAGGACGAATTGCTGGATCTTCAGGCCAAGCTGAAGCGCACGATCATTTTCGTTAGTCATGATCTGGATGAGGCGTTCAAGATCGGCAATCGCATCGCGATCATGGAAGGCGGGCGCATTGTACAATGTGGCAGCCCGCAAGAGATTTATTCAAAGCCTGCCAATGACTACGTCGCTGAATTCGTGGCGCACATGAACCCCTTAGGTGTTCTGACGGCTGGCGATGTGATGGAACCCGCAGAAGTGGCGCCATCAGTGTCCATCCCGAAATCCGCCCGCGTCAGTGAAGTCATGCAACTGGTTACGGATACAGACGGCCCAGTGGGCGTTACGGTTCAGGGCAACCTTGTGGGGCAGGTGACGGAAAAAGGGCTGTTGAAGCGGCTTCTTGACCCGCGGGGCTAAGTGTACTGCGTCGCGCCTGCCACGGTGGGCGCGCATCGGTTTATCGATTGTTCCGCAGCCCCTTAGCGCGTGGTAGCGTGGGCCAAAATAACAGGGGCCCACACGATGCAGACCACCGCCGCCGCGCTGACTATGGTGCGCGATGACGCGTTCTACCTGAAAATCTGGCTGCGCTATTACGGCGAAATGCTGGGCCGTGAGAACTGCTACATCATCAACCATGGACGCGGCGAGGAGGTGGCTGATCTGGCCACTGGCTGCAACGTGATCGGCATTCCCGGTGATCCGCATCCTCAATTCGAAAAGAAGCGCTGGCGTCTGTTGAACGGCACGGCGGCTGGACTGTTGGGCTACTTTTCCCATGTGATCGTGACCGACGTTGACGAATTCGTTGTCGTTGATCCTGAAAGTGGTGAGGACCTGCTGGGCTGGCTGGCCAAGCGCCGCCGTCCGCGCGTCTACACGCCTCTTGGGTTGGACATGTTTCAGCGTTTGGATGTGGAGAAGGACGAGATCGGTGATCACGTGCTCGGCCCCCGCATGCACGCCAAGCTTGCGCCGCATCATTCCAAGCCTTGCGTATTGGGCAAAGAGGCGCAGATCGCGCGCGGTGGACATTTTTCGAAGTTCGAAAAGCTGAACTCGCCGAAAGAACTGTATCTGCTGCACCTGAAGTACGTTGATTTTGGCGAGTACGTGCATGCGATGAACAGCCGGAATGCGATTGTTCAGGAAATCGGTGTGGGCGTCACGGAAACCTCGATCGGGCGTCATTGGTTTGCCGAGGCGCGGGGCGAAGACCGTGAGGTTTTTGACGGTTTTGCATCCTACAAAATGGAAGAGGGGTTCAATCTGGATTGGGTGCGCGACGAGATGCGCGAAAGCTGGAAGCCCCGTGGCGAAACCGGTTTTTGGCAATTTGACAGACCGGATTACCAGACACAGGTTCGTCTGCCGGACCGATTCGCCAGACTGTTCTAAACGGAAATCGATCCGCAGAATGAAGTGATAGCTTGCGCTGTCGCGTCAGGCGATTGATCCGGAAAGAAATGTCCGCCTGCAATCGCCGCGCTTTTCATATCGCTGAGCCGATCTGCCCACGTCGCACCGACATCCATCGCTTTGGCCATGGCACCGTCCGCACCGTATAAAACCAACGCGGGGCAATCGACGGTTCGGCTCAGGTCGGCTGTATCCAACGGCAGGTCCACATCAATCGCGGCGCGGTAGTCGTTACACATGGCGGTGATCGCGGCAGGATCGCGCCAGCCGCGACGGTACTCTTCCAAAAGCGCGGGATCAAAATCCGACATATCCGCCTTACCAAAACCGATCAGGCATCGTTCGAAATACATATCGGGATCATGCCCGATCATGGTTTCTGGGAACGGGGCGGGCTGGGCCAGAAAGAACCAGTGGTAGTAAGCGCGCGCGGTATGATGGGTGATGTTTGCCAGCAAGTGTTCTGTCGGAACGATATCCATGACGGTCAGGCTGGCGATCCTGTCGGGCGCGTCCAGCGCCATACGATGGGCGGTGCGCCCGCCGCGGTCGTGACCCGCCAGATGAAACTGGTCAAAACCGAGCGCATCCATCAGGTCCAGCATATCCTTGCCCATAGGACGAAACCCCATTTCCGGCATCGTCTTGGGCTTAAAACTGTCGCCATACCCGCGCAGGTCGGCTGTGATGACGGTAAAATGCCGTTTTAGCTGCGGCACAATGGGCCGCCACATCGCGCGGGTTTGCGGGAACCCATGCAATAAAAGCAGCGGTGGGCCGTCTCCGGTGATGTCGTAGCTGATAGAGTGTTGATCGGCGTTCAGAAATTCAGGCAAAGTCCTGACCTCGGGCGTTATTGCCCGAGCGAGGAAACCAGAGCCAGACCTTTGACGTCAACATCCAAGTTGATGTCGTCCAGAGAAGAGCCGCCGCCCATGTTCAGCGCCGCCATTACTGCGCCTTGGGAACCGTTCAGAACCTTGAACGGCAGTTCCTGATAGAGGTAGGGCGGGGTCGCCACCAACATCATCGCCGCTGCGCCGCCTGCAAGTATACTGCCCGCTGCCCCACGTTGATCGCGACGTTTTGTGACGATGCGCACGGCAAACACGCCCATCATGAACAAGGTCAGGATAATCAGCAGGCCGAGCCCACCCATAATCCAGAGTTGTGCGTCCGCGCCAATCGATCCTTGCGCTAAGCTGGCCTTCAGAGTTTCGCGGTTTTCCACCAGTTTGATGACAAAATAGATCCACGCAAAGCCCAACAACACAGATAGAAGCGGTCGCTTGTTGACGTTTGTGTATTCACGCTTGGAAACGCCGTGGCGGTAGAAATGCGCATCGACGCGCTTCACCCGCTCTCGGAATGCCTCTTGGCCAGAATGTTCAAACGTGTTTGTCATGCACTCTATTAAGACGCGAAATTGGGCAGAATTTTGCGCGTGTTAAGACGTGGTTAAGATTTCATTAAGACCAAATACAACTTTTGCGTCACACCCTTTGGTTTTCAGGTGTAACGCAGCGGGTGTCATTTGCGATAGTTTGTTACTGCCGCAAAACCGTTATTGTCAGCTTAATTTGGAAACCGCATCCAGAATGCGGGCCCAGCTTCTGGTGCCTTTATGGAAGCTTTCCAGCGCATACTTCTCGTTCGGAGAGTGGATCTGGTCATCGTCGCGCCCGAAGCCAATCAGCATCGCATCCATATCCAATAGGCTTTTGAAATACCCGGCGATTGGGATCGATCCGCCACAGCCCACGAACGCCGCAGGATCGGGCCATTCGTCGGACAGCGCCGAACGTGCGGCTTCAAAGGCAGGGTGGTCGGTGGACATAACAGACGCAGGCGACGCGCCATGGGGCGTGAATTCTACCGTGCAGTCAGCGGGCACTTGCGCCTCAACCCATGTGCGAAAGTTTTCGCGGATCGCGTGCGGGTCTTGTTGGCCGACCAAACGGAAGCTGACCTTGGCCGAAGCTTTGGATGGCAGAACGGTTTTAAAGCCCTCTCCGGTATAGCCGCCCCAGATGCCGTTGATTTCGCCGGTCGGACGGGACCAGATCATTTCCAGCGCGGTGTGTTCCGTTTCCCCAGCGGGGATCGACAAGCCGACTTCGCCCAGAAATTCGCTGTTCTCAAACTTGAGGTTATCCCACTGTTCTTTGATCTCTGCCGGCAGCTCGGGCACGCCGGCATAGAAATCAGGCACGGTGACGCGGCCCTGTTCATCGTGCAGACCGCCAAGGATTTTGGTCAGGACGCGGATCGGATTGCGGGCAGGGCCACCATACATACCGGAATGCAGGTCTTTGTCGGGGCCGGTGATGGTGATCTCTTCGCCCATCAAGCCGCGCAACATGGTGACAATAGCGGGGGTTTTGTCGGCAAACAGGCCGGTGTCGCAGATCAGCGCGATATCCGCTGTCAGCATGTCCTTGTTCTGTTCCATGAATGGAATCAACGAAGGCGATCCCGATTCCTCCTCGCCCTCAAAGAAGAAGGTAATGCGGCAGGGCATTTCGCCGTGCACAGTCTGCCATGCGCGGCAGGCCTCGACGAATGTCATCAACTGGCCTTTGTCATCAGACGATCCACGTGCGCGAATGACCTTGCCCTTGGCAGTATCCTCAAGCGCCGGATCGAAGGGACCGCGATCCCACAGGTTCAGGGGATCGACGGGCTGCACATCATAGTGGCCGTAAAACAGAACATGCGGGCCTTTGTCACCAATATGGCCGACGACCATCGGATGGCCCGGCGTCGGGTGTTTTTGCGCATCGACCCCGATGGATTTCAGATCGGCAACCAGCCAGTCGGCCGCTTGATCGCAGTCCTTTTTATATGCGGGGTCTGTGGAAATGGACGGAATGCGAAGAAGCTCAAACAGACGTTCGGTCGAATCGGACAGGCTTTCATCAATCAGATTGAGCACTTTATCGAGAGACATTGGGTTTCCTGTATGCAGGTATGAGTTGCGTTTGGGTGGGACGGTAGCAGTCTAGGTTCGGGTGTCCAGACCAGCCGTGCGCACAACTTCGTTTAAAAAACTGCCGTTTTTTGTGCAGCTTGCCTGATATTTCACAATCGCGTGACGCTAAGTTATTGGATTATTGCGCCGTTGGTTGCTTAGTCGACCAAAGGAGGCATGGTCATTGCAGGCCAAAAACGTCTATCTAGGCCGTCAACGAACTGCGTGAATATGGTGTGTGATCTGAAAGGGTAAAAAGTTTCCGAAAGTGGCCGGTTGGTTTGATCTGAATCAAGACTGCGACGGTTCGTCATCGTGTAAACGATTGCCACATGGACTTTGCATCGTTATGTATTCATGAACTTGAATAAACTGGTCGTGTGCTGCGACCATGTTGAAGAAGACTGGAGGGCAGGGTGAACTACACCTCGCAACTGGACCAAGCGATCAATCGTCTTCACGAAGAAGGCCGTTACCGCACTTTCATCGATATCGAGCGTAAGAAGGGCCAGTTTCCTCACGCGACATGGCGCAAAGAAGACGGATCGGAGACCCCGATCACCGTCTGGTGCGGCAATGACTATCTGGGAATGGGTCAGCACCCCGTAGTACTGGCAGCGATGCACGAAGCCATCGACGCAACCGGCGCAGGTTCGGGCGGTACGCGCAACATTTCCGGCACAACCGTGTATCACAAGCGCCTTGAGGCCGAGCTGGCTGATCTGCATGGCAAGGAAGCGGCGCTTCTGTTTACGTCGGCCTACATTGCCAACGACGCGACGCTGTCGACGCTGCCTAAACTGTTCCCCGGCCTGATTATCT
>CATNDK010000151.1 GCA_950096585.1 Thalassococcus halodurans
AACGGCAGCCCCGATGGGATCGTTCTGACGAACGGCCCCGAGGTGATCGAGTTCCTGTCCTATGAAGGCTCGCTTGATGCGGTTGATGGTGCCGCCGCGGGCATGACCTCGACCGATATCGGCGTGTCCGAGGCTGGTTCAACGCCTATCGGCTTCTCGCTTCAGCGCAACGATGACGGGTCTTGGCGCGAGCCGGAACAGAACACGTCCGGTGCGGAAAACGTGCCAGTGGTCGAGCCCGCGCAGATCGTGATCACCGAGATCATGCAGAACCCCTCTGCCGTGGCAGACAGCGCGGGTGAGTATTTCGAAGTCTACAACGCGGGCACCGAGCCTGTGGATATCAACGGCTGGACCGTGTCGGACAATGATTTCGACAGCTTTGTCATCGACAATGGTGGTCCGCTGATCGTGCCTGTTGGCGGGTATCTGGTTCTTGGCAACAACGCTGATACCGCAACAAACGGCGGCGTGCCGGTCGATTACCAATATAGCGGCATGGCCCTGGCCAATGGCGCGGACGAGATTGTTCTGACCGACACCAATAACGTTGAGATCGACCGCGTCGAATACGACGGCGGCCCGAATTTCCCTGATCCAAGCGGCGCGTCGATGGAACTGATCGATGTGGCGCTGGACAACAATGTCGGGGCCAACTGGACCACAGCCGAAGATGCCTTTGGCGACGGTGATCTGGGCACGCCCGGTGCGTCGAATGACGGGCCTGTGGACGTGACACCGCGGATCAACGAGCTTCATTATGACAACGTTGATGGCGACACAGGCGAATTCATCGAGGTTCGTGTCGCCGCTGGAACGGATGTTTCGGCCATGAGTGTCGAGTTGTATAACGGTAGCACCGGCGAACTGTATGGTCGCTCACTGTTGGCCAACCGTACGCCGACCAGCGACGGAACCTATGACTATTACAAGCTGAATTTCCTTGGCATTCAGAACGGATCGCCCGACGGCCTCGCGCTCGTCGACAATGGCGAAGTGATCGAATTCCTGTCCTATGAGGGGACGTTCACAGCGACCAATAGCACAGCGATTGGTTTGACGTCCGAAGACATCGGTGTGTTTGAGGACAATAGCACGCCCGTCGGTTTCTCGCTTCAGCGCACCGAAGATGGCACATGGAGCGCCCCTTCTGAAAACACTGGCGGTGCTGCGAATACCGAAGGCGATCCGGGCCCCGACGCGACGGAGGTCAAAATCTCGGAAATTCAGGGGCAGGGTGGTGACAGTCTGTTGCTGGGCCAATCCGTGTCTGTAACTGCGGTGGTGACTTATGTGACAACCGACGGTTTCTTCCTTCAGGAAGAAGATATCGACGCGGACGGCGATTTGCTGACCTCGGAAGGCATCTTTGTCTTCACGGGCGGCGGTGACCTTGTAAGCCTTGGCGACGTGATGACGGTCACAGGAACGGTCGACGAATTCTTTGGCCAGACCCAAATCGTGGAGACCAGCACCGAGTTTGTCACCACGACCACCGTCATGCCGACACCGGCCACGATCACCCTGTCGCCGGATATGGCGCAAAATTACGAAGCCTATGAAGGCATGCAGGTGCTGGTCGAAAGCGGCACGGCTGATCCTTTGACGGTCATCACCAACTTCAACCTTGACCGCTTTGGCCAGATCACCGTGTCGTCCGGCAACCAGTACCAGCCGACGCAGCTTTATGATGCCCAGACACAGGCCGCTGAAATCGATGCCCTGCAAGAGACGAATGCGAACAACAGCTTGCTTCTGGATGATGGGATCAACGCCCAGAACCCGAGCAGCTTCAACTATCTGCCGGGCGGTCCGGGGGACGATGGCGACGGCGTTCTGAACAGCACCGATGATTTCAGCGATGCAGGCAGCACGATCCGTCTGGGCGCCGAAATCGAGGCCCCGATCCAAGGCATCATGTCCTACGGGTTTGGTGAGTACCGTGTCATCGTCACGGAAACGCTTCAGATCGACGAAACCACAAACACAGGCGCGCGGACCGATGCGCCTGCGGATGTGGGCGGAACGCTTCAGATCGCGTCCTATAACGTGCTGAACTACTTCACCACGATTGACGAGCCGGGCGCAGGCACCGGACCGGATGGCACGCTTAATCCGCGCGGTGCGGACACGGCGGAAGAATTCGAACGCCAGTCGTCCAAGATTGTCGATGGTATCATCGGCACCGGCGCCGAGGTCATCGCGCTGCAAGAGATCGAAAACAACGGCACCGTTGCGATCGGGACCTTGGTGGATCAACTGAACGCCGAAGGCACCGCCGCGAACTATGCCTATGTCGATCCGACAGGCACAGGTGATTTCATCGGCACCGACGCGATCACCACCGGCATCATCTATGACGCCAACGCGGTGACGCTGCTGCATTCGGAATACATCGTTTATGACGAACCTTCGGCAGCGACGACCTTTGCGATTGCAGATGAAATCCAGACGGCGTTGGGCATCAGCGAGGTTGATGATTTCGACCGCAACCGCCCGACCGTTGTGGCCACCTTCATCGACAATGCCACAGGCCAGACGTTCACCGTTGCCTCGTCGCACTTCAAATCCAAAGGTGACAGCGGCTTGCAGGATCTGGCAGATGCGGCGCAGGCCCATCTGGATGCGGGTGGCACGGACATCACGCAGGCGCAACTAGATGCGCTGTTGGCGGATCCGAACTTTGATCAGGGTGATGGTCAGGGCTTCTGGAACGGTGTCCGTACCGAGGCCGCGCAAGAGCTCGATACGTTCATCAGCACGGTCTACAACGGCGGCGGCGTCGATAACGTTCTGCTTCTGGGTGACATGAACGCCTATGCCGAAGAAGACCCCGTTCAGTTCCTTGATGACGATGCAGGCTATGTCGATCTGATCGATGCCTTTATCGGTCAGGACGTGGCCTATTCCTATGTCTTTGATGGCCAGCGTGGCACGCTGGATCAGGGGCTTGCGGATGCGGCCTTTGCGGCCAATGTCACCGGCGTTACGGAATGGCACATCAACGCGGATGAACCGGACCTGATCAACTATGATACCAGCTTCAACGATCCGGCCTTCTACAACGACGGGGTCTATGCATCGTCCGATCACGACCCGCTGATCATCGGGGTCGAGTTCGATACGCTGATCTTTACCTAAAGCCGTCACCGCAGGCTTGTTTCTGCGATGCAGCGTGATACGTTTTTCGGGCAGGCCTTTGCAGGTCTGCCCGATTTACATGAAAGGATGGGCGTATGCTTCGTAGACTGTCATTGGCCTTTGTCGTGCTGGCGGCTCCGCTATCGGCAGAGATGGCGCATAACAGCGATATGATGGTGACCGGTGCCTATGCCTATGAAACACCGAAATCAGCGCCCAGTGGCGCGGGCTATCTGACGGTGATGAACATGGGCGACACAGATGATGTGTTGCTGGCGGTCAAGTCCGATCCGATGCAGGTGATGATGCACGAAACCGTCGAGGAAAACGGCGTCGCGCGCATGGTGCATAAAATGTCAGTGCCGGTCGCGGCAGGCGACACGGTCAGTTTCGAACCCGGCGGTCTGCACATCATGTTCATGGGGTTGAACGGTGATCCGTTCGAGGAAGGCGAAGCTGTTCCGGCGACGCTGGTCTTTGAAAAGGCGGGCGAGGTTGCCGTGGAATTCACCGTCATCAACCGCCGCGCCGAACCGCCGATGGACCACGGTGCAGGTCACTAATCGTCCGATATTTCAAAAGAGATGTATGCAAAATTGGACCGCGAGGCACTGGGGGTGTCTTGCGATCGCTCGCCATCCCGCGGCCCAAGTTCTGCATACCTTCAGACACTAATCTGCAGTTGTTTTGACTTCTGTGCGTTTTGATACAGAAATCATTTTTGTCTCATGATTTCGGGGGCCTGTTCTTGATCTTCATCCGCTCCATGTCGGGTGTGATCGGCACATATTCATCTTCATCACCCGGTGGCAGATGGAACGGACCGTTCGACCAGTCGGCGGTTTTCCAAGCCTCTTTCGCGGCGTCGATCTTCTCGGGCGAGGATGAGACGAAATTCCACCAGATATAACGCGGTCCGTTCATCGTTGCGCCACCCAATGCCATTAGCCGCGCGCCTTGCGGGCCTGCCTTGATGCTGATCCGGTCGCCGGGGCGGAACACCATCATGCGGCCCGTGTCAAAGGTGTCGCCCGCCACTTCGATCGCACCTTGGGTGATATAGATGCCGCGGTCTTCGTGGTTGTCCGGCAGCGGCAGCGTCGCGCCCGGTTCCAGCACCACGTCGGCATAGAAAATCTCGGACTGCATGGTGACGGGCGACGCAGCCCCCCATGCATCCCCAAGGATCAATCGCGCCGTCGCGCCGCGATCCGACAGAAGGGGCAGGGCCTCTTTCTTGTGGTGTTCGAAATCCGGAGCCATGTCTTCGCGGTCTTCCGGCAAGGCTACCCATGTCTGGATGCCGAACAGGCTGTGGCCGGTGCGGCGGGCCTCGTCGCCAGTGCGTTCCGAATGGGTCACGCCGCGCCCTGCGAGCATCCAGTTCACCTCACCGGGATAGATCATCTGGTTCGTGCCCAGACTGTCGCGGTGCTGGAATTCGCCTTGGTACAGGTAGGTCACCGTCCCCAAGCCGATATGCGGGTGCGGGCGCACGTCGATGCCTTGATCGGTCAGAAACTCGGCCGGTCCCATCTGGTCGAAAAAGATGAAGGGCCCGACCATCTGGCGACGCGGTGTAGGAAGCGAACGCCGGACCTCGAACCCGCCGATGTCGCGGGCACGGGGGATGATTACCGTGTCGATGCTGTCGGGGTTGACCGTGTTCGGGTCGATGGTGGGGTTCCAGCTCATGTGACGCTCCTGTGGTTGCGTCTAGGGTAGGGCGCACAGGGTGGTCTGGGTATGGTCAATTCTGTGCGTATTTGCACAGGCGTTAAGCGCCCACGTCCGGCCCGTAGCAAAGCATCGGTTTGCTGTCCTGTTGAGCCTCGTACAGCGTCGTGGCCTCGGGGTCGTTCTCAAATATCGCCCGCAGGCCGGCAGGGGCGCGGAAGAACGTCCAGCACTGCGGATCAAGGTTGTCTTCATAGACAAAGCAGATCTGACTGTTTTCTTCGTACCAGAAACCATCTTTGCAATCGCCATCAAGGAAAGACCACTGGACACGGCGGTCCGGCAGATAGCGCTCGGCGCCATAGGCCATGCCGTCCTGCCCGAAATAAAGCGTCTTGCCCGTGGTGTAGGCCTCGAACTCGGACGCGGACATCGGCGATTGCGCGTTAGCAGGAACTGCGAAAGCCAGACAGACAGCCATCAAGCGAAGTGTCACGCCCATTTCTTTGCCCTCTTGTCCATGATGTTGCGCCAGACCGGCGGAAGCAGCGCAAGCACCGCCATCACCGGCAGGGAATGCGGCAGGATCGGCATCGCTGCACGGTCCAGCGTCAGGTTCGGATAGCTGCGTGTCGGATTGGCGTGATGGTCCGAATGGCGGGGCGCGTTCAGCATCAGACCCGACGAAAACCCGTGCGGCGCGTTCCAGCTGTGTTGCGGCCCGACAGGTTCATAGCGCCCATCGCTGCGTTTCTTGCGGCGCAGCCCGTAGTGTTGGACGTAATCCGACAGCATCAGCTGCAACTGCGCATAAACAGCTAGCCCGACGTAGACCGCCAGTGCAGGGCCACCGCCAGCCAGCGTGATAACCGCCAGACACACCAACGCCCCTGCGCCGTAAATCTTGTAGGGATGTATCCCGCCGCCCTTGGACTTGCGCCCGCGAAAGGCGGTTTCGGCGCGGTGACCTTCGCGGAAACTGCCCCACCATGCGCGGATCGCAAAGGCATAGAACCCTTCACCCAGCTTGGCCGAGTTCGGGTCTTTGTCCGTTGCCGCGTGGATATGGTGCACCCTTGGGTGGGCCGAGGCATGATGGCCGAACAGCAGGCTGACATAAACAGCAACGCCAAGCCGGTGCCCGAACCTGTCGGCGCGGTGGATCAGTTCGTGGGCATTGGAATTGGACACTTGGCCGAAAAACAGCGCCAGCGCAAAGAAGGCAGGCACGCCATAGGCCCAGCCCATCGCGCGCGAAGACAGCACCAGCGCCCCGCCGAACAGAAGCGGGAAATGCACCAGCGCCAGAAAGGTCGACAGGCCGTGACCCGCCGGAAATTCCTGATCGGGGCGTTCGGGCGCGGCCATGGCGGCAAGCTTGTCCAAAAAGAAGGTGAACACAGTGATGTAGAACAGCGCGGCCCACGCCCAGACCCCGCCAAAGACCAGCGAAAGGGCCAGCAACGCGACCATTCCAAGTGTGATCAGAACAAAGCGGGTCATCTACATCCTTTTGGCTGTGTTAAGTCCGGTGCGAAGAACATGATACGCCTATCGGAAAATTCCGTCACCCGTAGGATCGAATTTTGGCCGGAATAAGCCGTTTCGTCCCGAACAGGTGTCGCTTTTCAATACACCCCAACGGCTGAGGCGCTGTAAGTTGTCAGTCAATTCGGGAAGGAGAGCTTGATGGCTTTGGACGAACAAAAAGGCGTATGGAAAAAGGCCCCCGGCAAAGGCCGCGGGACACCCAAGGGACGCCAGCTGGTTGATACCTCTTGGTCCGAGGTCCGTGATCTTCTGGGCGACCGTCCGCGTCGCCGCGATCTGCTGATCGAATATCTCCACCTGATTCAGGATGAATTCGGCCATCTGTCTGCCGCCCATCTGCGCGCACTGGCCGAAGAAATGAAACTGGCCATGGCCGAGGTCTATGAGGTCGCGACCTTCTACGCCCATTTCGATGTGGTCAAAGAAGACGAGGCACCGCCGCCCGCGCTGACGATCCGCGTCTGCGATTCACTGTCCTGCGAATTGGCCGGTGCCGAACAGCTGCGCGAGGCGCTGGAAAGCGGTCTCGACGCGTCCGAGGTTCGCGTGCTGCGCGCGCCCTGCATGGGCCGCTGCGATACCGCGCCGGTTCTGGAACTGGGTCACAACCACATCGACAACGCCACTGTCGAAAAGGTCGAAGCCGCGATCAAAGCAGGCGACACCCACGCCCATGTTCCCGACTATGAAACATACGATGCCTACGCAGCCGAGGGTGGCTATGCCACGCTGAAAGACCTGCGTGAAAACGGCAATTGGGAAGCGGTGCAGGACAAGGTTCTGGCATCCGGTCTGCGTGGCCTTGGTGGCGCGGGCTTCCCTTCTGGCAAGAAGTGGGGCTTTGTGCGTGGCAATGCCGGCCCCCGTTATCTGGCTGTGAACGGTGATGAAGGCGAACCGGGCACGTTCAAAGACCGCTACTATCTGGAACGTACGCCGCATCTGTTCCTGGAAGGCATGCTGATCGCCGCTTGGGCGGTCGAGGCCGAAAAGG
>CATNDK010000152.1 GCA_950096585.1 Thalassococcus halodurans
ACCCGATCCCGCCGGTTGTAGTGGCCCTGTTTCTGATCATCGCGGGCGTCGAGATCGCGTTTTATCTCGGATCAAAAGGGCTGGTCGGCGGGCCGTCGGCGGTGGGCTGGCGCATTGCGGCGATCGAGAAATACGGGTTTTTCGGCGATGTGGTGAAATGGATGTGGGGCACAGGCCGCTATCCTGCGGAACATGTCATGCGGTTTTTCACCTATCCCTTTATCCACGGGGCCTTCACATCAACGCTGTTTGCCTGCGTGATGCTTCTGGCGCTGGGCAAGATGGTGGCCGAGGTCATGGGGCCGGTGCGCATGGTTGTGATCTTTTTCGCCTGCGCGGTGGCTGGCGGTTTGGCCTATTCGGCGCTGCCGGTGGGGCAACCGCCCCTGATCGGCGCGTTTCCGGCGGTTTACGGATTGATCGGGGCGTTTACCTATTTGCTGTGGCTGCGGCTGGGGGCCTTGGGTGAATCGCAAATCCGTGCGTTTTCGCTGATCGGCGTGCTGCTGGCATTGCAGCTGATCTTTGGTCTGTTCGTGACCGTTGGATATTATTGGGTGGCCGAGGTCGTGGGCTTTGCCACTGGTTTCGCGCTGTCTGTTCTGCTGGTGCCCGGTGGCTTCCAGCACCTTCTGAACCGCATCCGCGAACGGTAAACCCTAGAACATATCGTTGGGCAGGATCGGCATAAGCCGCGAAAACTTGCGCGCGCGGGTCAGTGGGTAGGGCAGGACAAAGCCTGCGCGCTCTTCCGGCGAAAGCGCGGCGTTCTTTTGTGCCGCCTCGTTCCAGACGGTCGCGCGGGTTACGTCCGGCAAATCGCCGTCGATCCCCAGCCACTTTCGGGCCAGACGTGACTGGATGGTCTGGATCAGATCGGGATCGGTGAAAGCAACCGAGGCTTCGGTATCCCAGCGCAGGGACCGTCCGTTCAGGTTGGCCGACCCGACAATGCCCAGACGGCCATCTATCAGCGTGACCTTGGAATGCACGTAAACAGGGCCTGCGGCCTCAAGTTCGCCATTCATGTCCTCAGGGGCGCGTTCGGCTTGGGCCGGTGAAATCAGCGCCAGACGGTCGCCGAAGGCATCGCGCAACCGATGCAGCAGGCGCGATTGCAGCGCGTGGGCATGGCGTGCGTCCCAGCCTGTGTGCCCGTCAAACAGAATGCGCTCGGGCTCGGGCGGCATGACGATGATCAGCTGCAATTCGGGCGACGCGCGGCCTGCGGCCAGAATGGCGTCTGCCACGGGTTTGTGCCGCAGGAATTGGGTTTCGATGTAGATGTGATCCTTGGCCGACCTCAGTTCCTTGATCAGCACATCTTCGTTTTCGGTGATGTGGTGGCGCGGCCCAAAGGCAAAGGCCCCGTCGCGCGGCAACGACATAGTGCGCAAGAGGCGCAGGTCCTCGGTCGTCTGGGGACGGTTGGTCAGTTTGATCGGAAAGGCTTTGTCGCCGACAGATCGTGCCTGCCCGTGCTCCAACGCGGCGTTCCATGTGTCGATCAGATGGCTGCGCAGGGCACCTGCAAAGCGCCCGTCGATCTGAAGCGACACATCATGCCACGTCTGTTCCGCATCGCCCTGATGGTCGTTGTCGTCATAGCGACGGGGGTTCACGTCGATCCCGCCGATGATGCAATGTTCGCCATCCGCGACCGCGCATTTCTGGTGCAGTGTCGCAGGGCGCAGCATCGGGCCGGATTGCAGCACGTCGCGTTGAACTGGGGTCAGGCGGTTGCTGTCGGCGTCCCGCAGAATGCGCATGCGGCGGCGGATCATCGGCCAAAGAAGGGTCGTCCACGCCTTGCCGACCTTCTGGTGATGGGGCGCACACAGGATTTGCACGTCGCCTTCGATCCCGTCGGCAAAGCCGGTTGCGTGTAGCCACGCGGATCGGTGCAGTTGCGGGGTAAATACCGGGTCAAAGTCGCTCAGGATAATGCGGATGGCCACGCCTTTGCGGGCCACCCGGTGGATCAGATCGGCCCATGTGTTCAGCCCGCGTTCCAGCAGATCGGGCGACATGATGGGTGTCTTGTGATCGAAGATGCGGAACGACAGGATCAGTTCCTGTTCGGCTTTGGCGGCCAGTTGTTCAAGCGCGGGGTATGCTTCTGCTGCTGTGATCAGCGGGGTGATCGCCATGCCTAGCCTTTCTTCCGTTTGAAGGCCGAGGCAAATTCAGACAACCGGAACGCCCCCACCGCTTGGCCGATCAGGCCGTAGCCGACGATACCAGCCGTGATCAGAATGACCAGAGCGGGATAGCGCCAGCCAGCAGCATTGAGCAGCGGCGTCAGGGCCCAGAGCGCGCCCCAAAGCAGCCCGCCCATGGCGAGTGAGGCAATGCAGATGCGGATCACGCGCTTGCGGAAACGGTCGTCAAAACGCGCGACCTCGCCCATGCGTCGGCCACCGATCATCAGCAGGAACACCATCGCCCAGCCTGCGGTCGTTGTGGCAATCGTCGGTGCGATCCAGCCCAGATAGGGGGCAAGGCCGATAGCCATGGCCGCGTTCACCACCATCGCCACCAGCGCATAGCGGAAGGGCGTTTTGGTGTCTTCGCGGGCAAAGAACAGCGGTTGCAGCACCTTTTGCAGTACGAAGGCAGGCAGGCCCAAGCCGTAGATCGCGACAGCCAGCGCAATGGCGGCCGAGTCATTGGCGCTGGTCGCGCCGCGTTCGAACAGGACCGACACGATGGGCAGCGGGATCACGATCAGCGCGACAGAGGCAGGGATCGTCAGGGCAAGCGCGATTTCACCGGCGCGGGAAAACGCCGCGCGCCCGCCTGCGGTATCATCGGCTTTCAGGCGACGGGACAGGTCGGGCAGCAGAACGATGCCCACGGCAATGCCCACCACGCCCAAGGGCAGTTGATACAGACGGTCGGCGGCATAAAGCCAGCCCACGGCCTTATCGAATTGCGACGCGACCTGCTGGCCGACCAGCAGGTTGATCTGCATGACGCCACCAGCCAGCGCGGCGGGGATCGCAACGCGCACCAGATTGCGCATGTCATCGGTCCAGCGCGGGCGACCGGGGCGAAGCTTTACGCCCGCACGCTCTGCCGCGATCCAGACCAGCGCCAGTTGCGCGATGCCTGCCAGCGGCACGGTCCAGACCAGTAGCGTGATCGCCTCGGCCCCGAACAGTTGCGCGCTGACCAAGGCGGTGATGACAAAGATGTTCAGCAAGACGGGCGCCGCTGCGGCTGCTGCGAAATGGCCTGTGGCGTTCAGCGCGCCGGAAAACAACGCAGCGAGCGAGATGAACAGGATGTAGGGGAACATGATCCGGCCATAGCCGACCGTCAGATCAAACCGCGCATCCCCTTCGAACCCGCTGGCCGTGGCATAGACCAGCGCGGGCATGAAGATCATCGCCAAAGCCGACAGGATCAGCAGGACAAAGCCCAAGCCGTTCATCGCATCGCGCGCGAATTTCAGGGGATCTTCGCTGCCTTCGTATTTGCGAGAAAACATCGGGACAAAGGCCGCGTTGAACGCGCCTTCGGCGAACAGGCGGCGGAACATGTTGGGCAGGCGGAAGGCCGCGACAAAGGCATCCAGCACAGGGCCGGGGCCGATCAGCGCCAGCAGAAAGATTTCCCGCACCACGCCCAGCACACGGCTGGCCAATGTCCAAAAGCCTACGGTCATGACGCCGGAAATCAGGCGAATGGGTTTCATAAACTGCGGTCCTGCCCCAAGAATTCTGACCACAGATACCCGATTGCGCAGGCACTAAAAAGGCCCGTCGCATTGCTGCAACGGGCCCTTTGTCTTTCAGGTCGCGGTTATGCGCCGATGATCCGCTATTGATCAGAAATCCCAATCTTCGTCTTCGGTCGCGACGGCCTTGCCGATCACATAGGACGACCCCGAACCCGAGAAGAAGTCGTGGTTTTCGCTGTCCGGCGACAGGGCGGCCAGAATGGCGGGGTTCACTTCGCACAGCGCGGGCGGGAACAGCGCCTCGTACCCGAGGTTCTGCAACGCCTTGTTCGCGTTGTAGTGCAGGAACGCTTTGACGTCTTCGGTCAGGCCGATGTCGTCGTAAAGCTCGGCGGTGTATTTGCACTCGATCTCATAGAGTTCGAACATCAAGCCAAAGGCAAAGTCCTTCAGCTCGTCCTTGCGTTCGTCAGACAGCTTTTCCAACGCGCGCTGGAATTTGTAGCCGATGTAATAGCCGTGCACCGCTTCGTCGCGGATGATCAGGCGGATCAGGTCGGCGGTGTTGGTCAGCTTGGCGCGGCTGGACCAGTACATCGGCAGATAGAAGCCCGAATAGAACAGGAAGCTTTCCAAGAAGACCGAAGCGATCTTGCGCTTCATCGGGTCTGCGACCGCGTCATATTTATCAAGTATCAAGGCCGCTTTGGCGCTGAGGTGTTCGTTTTCCTCGGACCAGCGGAAGGCCGCATCAACTTCGCGCGTCGAACACAGCGTCGAGAAGATCGACGAATAGGACCGTGCGTGCACCGCTTCCATGAAGGCGATGTTGGTCAGAACGGCCTCTTCATGTGGCGTTTGCGCATCGGGCATCAGGGCAGGCGCGCCCACGGTGTTCTGGATCGTGTCGAGCAGTGTCAGACCGGTGAAGACGCGGATCGTCAACTGCTGTTCTTTCTCGGTCAGCGTGGCCCAGCTTTGGACATCGTTGGACAGCGGCACCTTTTCCGGCAGCCAGAAGTTCACCGTCAGACGGTTCCAGACCTCAAGGTCTTTGTCGTCTTCCAACCGGTTCCAGTTGATGGCGCGGGGGATGGTCGGGGATGCAAGATCTTTCATAGCCGGTCCTCAGAGCGAGCAGGAAACACAGCCCTGCACTTCGGTCCCTTCAAGGGCCTCTTGGCGCAGGCGGATGTAGTAGATGGTTTTGATGCCCTTCTTCCACGCATAGATTTGCGCCCGGTTGATGTCGCGGGTCGTGGCCTCGGCAGGGAAGAACAGCGTCAGCGACAGGCCCTGATCGACGTGTTCGGTCGCAGCGGCATAGGTGTCGATGATCGCCTCGGGGCCGATTTCATAGGCATCGCGGTAGTATTCGAGGTTCTCGTTGTTCATGTAGGCCGCCGGATAGTAGACGCGGCCGATTTTGCCCTCTTTACGGATTTCGATCTTGGACACGATGGGGTGGATCGAAGAGGTCGAGTTGTTGATGTAGCTGATCGAGCCTGTGGGCGGCACCGCCTGAAGGTTGCGGTTATAAAGGCCGTGCTCTGCCACGTCCTTGGCCAGCTTGGCCCAATCATCGCGCGTGGGCAGGTCGATGCTTGCGAACAGCTCGGTCACTTTGTCCGAGGTCGGCAGCCAGTCGCGGGTTGTGTATTTCTCGAAATAGGTGCCGTCGGCGTATTTCGATTTCTCGAACCCTTTGAAACTTTCGCCCCGTTCACGCGCCAGAATGTTGGATGCACGGATCGCGTGGTAGGTGATCGCGGCAAAGTAAACTGACGTGAATTCAATGCCTTCCGCGCTGCCGTAGTGGACATTCTCACGCGCCAGATAGCCGTGCAGGTTCATCTGGCCCAGACCGATCGCATGGCTTTCATCGTTGCCACGGCGGATAGACGGAACCGAGTCGATCGCCGACATTTCCGACACAGCGGACAGCGCGCGCACAGCTGTTTCCACGGTCGCGCCAAAGTCCGGCCCGTCCATGGTTTTCGCGATGTTCAGCGACCCGAGGTTACAGGAAATGTCTGTGCCCAGATGGCTGTAGCTGAGGTCATCGTTGAATTCGGACGCCTCGTTCACCTGCAGGATTTCCGAACACAGGTTCGACATGGTGATGCGGCCCTCGACGGGGTTGGCGCGGTTCACCGTGTCTTCGAACATGATGTAGGGGTAGCCGGACTCGAACTGGATTTCCGCAATCGTCTGGAAGAATTCGCGGGCGTTGATCTTTTTCTTGCGGATGCGGCCATCGTCGACCATCTCGGCGTATTTCTCGGTGACCGAGATTTCCGAGAACGGCACACCATAGACCTTTTCCACGTCATGCGGCGAAAAGAGGTACATGTCCTCGTTCTTTTTCGCCAATTCGAACGTCACATCGGGAATAACCACGCCCAAGGACAGCGTCTTGATGCGGATCTTTTCGTCGGCGTTTTCGCGCTTTGTATCAAGGAAGCGTAGAATGTCGGGGTGGTGGGCGTTCAAGTAAACCGCACCGGCCCCCTGACGCGCGCCCAACTGGTTGGCGTAGGAAAAGCTATCTTCCAGAAGCTTCATGATCGGGATCACGCCGGACGACTGGTTTTCGATACCTTTGATCGGCGCACCCGCTTCGCGCAGGTTGGTCAGCATCAGGGCCACACCGCCGCCGCGCTTGGACAGCTGAAGGGCCGAGTTGATGGAACGGCCAACGGATTCCATGTTGTCTTCCAGGCGCAGCAGGAAGCAGGAAATCAGCTCACCACGGCTTTTCTTGCCCGCGTTCAGGAAGGTGGGTGTCGCAGGCTGGAAACGGCCGGACAGGATTTCTTCCATCAGACGCGTGGCCAGTTTTTCGTCGCCGCGTGCCAGCGCCAGCGCGACCATGCAAACGCGGTCTTCATAGCGTTCCAGATAGCGGCTGCCGTCGCGCGTTTTCAGCGTGTAGGCGGTGTAATATTTAAATGCGCCCAAAAATGTCGGGAAGCGGAACTTTTTCGCAAAAGCCGCGTTCCATAACTGGTGGACGAAGGTGCGATCATATTGATCAAGAACCTCTGCCTCGTAATAGCCTTCGTCCACCAGGTATCCCAGCTTCTCTTCCAGCGAATGGAAAAAGACGGTGTTCTGGTTGACGTGAGTCAGGAAATACTGACGCGCGGCCATACGGTCGGCATCGAAACGGATTTTGCCGTCCTCGTCGTAAAGGTTCAGCATCGCGTTCAGCGCGTGGTAATCCTGTGTGCCGTTCAGGCCGTGATCAAGCATTCCGTTCTCCAGAATTTGTCCAGCCCGGCTTTCACGCGGGCGATGTCGGTATCAGTGCCAGCCAGTTCGAACCGGTAGAGCACGGGAACATTGCATTTGCGGGAAATCACTTCCCCGGCCAGCGCGTAGGTCGCGCCGAAATTCCGGTTGCCGCCTGCAATAACGCCGCGCAGACCTGCGCGACGTTCAGGGGCATTCAGGAACCGGATCACCTGTTTCGGAACCGCCCCGCGCCCTTCGCCATCAGCGAATGTGGGGGTGACCAGAACAAAAGGTGTGGCGG
>CATNDK010000153.1 GCA_950096585.1 Thalassococcus halodurans
GCCTTTGGGGCACATATTTCGCCCAAGCACGCGATGGTGCTTGGCATGATCCCTGATGTACCGCTTGATAAAGTCACATCGGCAGGCAACGCCGCGGGCACAGGTGCGCGTATCGCACTTTGTAACGTCGATGCCCGTGCGCGGATCGAAAAGCTGGTACGCGAGATCACCAAAGTGGAAACGGCGATCGAGCCGAAATTCCAGGAACATTTCGTTGCCGCCAACGCGATCCCGCACAAAACCGCGCCTTACCCTGAACTCCAGAAAGTTGTGACGCTGCCTGACGTCGGTTTTGGCGCAAGCAACAGTGGCGAGGGCGGCAATCGCAGACGGCGCCGCCGCGGATAACAGAAAAAGCCCCGATTCCGGTCAGAAACACTGCCAGATTCGGGGCTTTTCTTTGGAAAATTTCACGCAACTCGACAGAATGCGCAATTTTCAGAAAGAAAATGCACCCCTCAGGTAACTTTTCTTCACCAAATGCGGTTGACGCCCCTATCCCACCGACATAATGTCCCCCGCGTAATAGGAGCCCCCAAAATGATGACCAGCATTGTACTAGTCGTGGGAAAATGGCGCATGGGCCGGTAACGGACACCATAACGGTACCCCATGCGCCCTCGAGAAATCGGGGGCTTTTTTATTGCGCAGATGTAACGCCGTAGACGGAGCAAGATAATGACCAAGGCGATGACCGGAGCGAAAATGGTAGTTCAAGCACTGAAGGATCAGGGCGTGGACACAGTGTTCGGCTACCCCGGTGGCGCGGTGCTACCGATTTACGATGAGATTTTTCAGCAATCCGACATTCAGCACATCCTTGTGCGTCACGAACAGGCCGCCGTTCACGCAGCCGAGGGCTATGCCCGTTCCACCGGCAAACCCGGTGTTGTTCTGGTCACCTCCGGCCCCGGCGCGACAAACGCCGTCACCGGCCTGACCGACGCGCTGATGGACTCGATCCCTCTGGTTGTTCTGACGGGTCAGGTTCCGACGTTCATGATCGGCTCGGACGCGTTCCAAGAGGCGGACACTGTTGGTATCACACGCCCCTGCACCAAGCATAACTGGCTGGTGAAGGAAACCGACGTACTGGCGGAAACCATCCACGAGGCCTTTCACGTGGCCACGTCCGGCCGCCCCGGCCCTGTTCTGATCGACATCCCGAAAGACGTTCAATTTGCCAGCGGCAAATACACAACCAAGCAGCAGACCCGCACAAGCCATTACGAGCCGAAGGTCAAAGGTGACATGGAAATGATCACCAAGCTGGTTGAAGCGCTGGAAGGTGCCGAACGTCCTGTCTTCTACACCGGTGGCGGCGTTATCAACTCTGGCCCCGCAGCCAGCCAGCTTCTGCGCGAACTGGTTGATGCAACAGGTATTCCGATCACCTCGACCCTGATGGGTCTGGGCAGCTACCCCGCATCCGGCCGTAACTGGCTGGGTATGCTGGGCATGCACGGCCTGTACGAGGCGAACCTTGCGATGCACGGCTGTGACCTGATGATCAACGTCGGCGCGCGTTTCGATGACCGGATCACCGGCCGTATCGACGCGTTCTCGCCCCGTTCGAAAAAGGCGCACATCGACATCGATCCGTCCTCGATCAACAAGGTCATCCACGTAGATATGCCGATCATCGGTGACGTTGCCCACGTTCTGGAAGATGTCCTGAAGGTTTGGAAGGCCCGTGGCCGCAAGGTCAACAAAGAGGGCCTCCAGCGCTGGTGGGCACAGATCGAAGAGTGGAAAAAGGTCGACTGCCTGAAGTTCGAACAGAAAGAAGGCAACATTCGCCCGCAGCACGCGCTTGCGCGTCTGGAAGAACTGACCAAAGGCCGCGATCGCTATATCGCGACCGAGGTTGGTCAGCACCAGATGTGGGCAGCGCAGTACCTTGGCTTTGAAGACCCGAACCGCTGGATGACCTCCGGTGGTCTGGGCACCATGGGCTATGGCTTCCCTGCCACCATCGGCATTCAGGTTGCCCACCCCGAGTCTCTGGTTATCAACGTGGCTGGTGAAGCGTCGTGGTTGATGAACATGCAGGAGATGGGCACCGCGATCCAGTATCGCCTGCCGGTGAAACAGTTCATCCTGAACAACGAACGTCTGGGCATGGTGCGCCAGTGGCAGCAGTTGCTGCACGGCGAACGCTATTCGCATTCGTGGTCGGAAGCGCTGCCTGATTTCGTGAAGCTGGCAGAAGCCTTTGGTGCAAAAGGCATCCATTGTGATGACGTGAAGGATCTGGATGACGCGATCATGGAAATGATCGACTACGATGGTCCGGTTATCTTCGACTGCCTCGTTGAAAAGCACGAAAACTGCTTCCCGATGATCCCGTCGGGCGAGCCGCACAACAAAATGCTGCTGGGCGACGCCGCGGCCACAGACGCCATCAAGGGCAAAGGCGCGGTGCTGGTTTAACACCGGCACCCTGCCCCGCCTTGGCCTGAAAGATAGAATACGGAAACCGCAAATGTCCCCACTAAACATCAAAAAAGGCTCGACCAAACATTCGGCCTATAACCTGCGATCCACGTTTGACGACAATCTGGAAACGCACACGCTTGCCGTTATCGTCGACAACGAACCCGGTGTTCTGGCTCGCGTCATCGGTTTGTTTTCCGGTCGTGGTTACAACATCGACAGCTTGACCGTGGCCGAGATTGACCACCAGGGTCATCATTCGCGGATCACCATCGTTACAACAGGCACACCGCAGATCATCGAGCAGATCAAAGCACAACTGGGCCGGATCGTTCCGGTTCACGACGTACACGACCTGACCGTCGAAGGCGGCTCGGTCGAGCGTGAACTGGCGCTACTGAAAGTGGCTGGCACAGGCGAGAAACGCGTTGAAGCGCTGCGTCTTGCCGACATCTTCCGTGCTCAAGTGGTTGATAGCACGTTGGAAAGCTTTGTTTTCCAGATCACCGGCACGCCTGAAAAGGTAGACGCTTTCGCAGATCTGATGCGACCGCTTGGCCTGTCCGAGATCGCGCGCACCGGTGTCGCCGCACTTGCCCGCGGCGAATAAGCCTGACCACAAGATCCAAAGCGGCCACCTTTGACAAAAAGGTGGCCGCTTTTGTTTCTGCTGTTCTGAGTACCTCTACAAAAGCCAAGAGCGCCCGAAAGGACGCTCTTGCTTGAATTGGTGATCAGTTGCTTAGGCTGGAATAAGCTCTCTCTCGGGTCGCGCCTTTGTCGGGAAGGTCACGATGTTGTCCGTTCTCCGCTTTGACCTTACGCGGCTAGGTTCAACCTGATTGACGTTCTCTGTGCTCAGGCTGGACGCAAGGTTCGAATGCGACCCGCTTTCGACGCGCTGGGGATTATCAACCATGCGCAGGCTCTGCTCTAATCGCAGATCAAATTGGATCAGATCGCCCGGATCCAACGTGACGCCATCAAGCGCGCTGGCACAATCTTTGGTATAGTAGGCAAGATCACCTTGATCTTCACACCATATGATCGCTTTACGCTGATCCGCATTGGACCAAATAACAACACCATACATATTTCTAGCGACCATGAGCGACCCCTCTCTCATTTATCGGATTTAGACCAGCTTCGGGGAACATTTCCGAACGATCCATCCACAACCTGCGAACGAACTCTTGCTTTTTGTGTCTACGCAATACAGATTAAGACGCGAATGAGTGTCACCCCTGACGCCAATTAGCGCCAAATCGGGACTTGCATGTAAATCATGCGCAAAATCTAGGACTTACACGGTTAATCAGTACGTATGACGGACCAGTTACCAAACGCCAAAGCGGCGTCACTTACGCCATCCGAACTCCGCGAGGTTTTTGGGTCAAATCTTAGGAAATTATCCCAAGCATCTGTCTCGATATCACAACTTTGCCGCGATTTAGGAATCAACAGGACCCAGTTTAATCGCTACCTGTCTGGTGAAAGCTTCCCGCGGCCAGACGTGCTGCACCGCATCTGTGACTTCTTCGGCGTTGACGCCCGCATCCTGCTGGAACCTGTAGAAACCCTTGCTACAGGCAAACAAGCATCCACGCTTTTCGGCCACGAAGAACTGGCCAGCTTTCTGGGCAACACGGCCCTGCAGCCCGACGAACACACCTTTCCATCGGGCTTTTACCGCTTTTCGCGGCCCAGCTTTATGGAAGAAGGACGTTTCTTTCAGGGGCTGGTTTCAGTCTACCGTCGTGATGGCCTGACCTTCATGCGTGGACATGAAGCGAAAGACGCGATGCGCCAGCAGGGTCTGCCCTGTGATCCGAAAACACGCGAATTCCGCGGATTTGTGATGCAACAGATGGGTGGCATCGCAACACTGATCAGCCGGAAAAACACGCAAACCACAAGCTTCAACTTTCTTGCGCGCATTCCGGCGTTCGAAAGCAACTATTGGCTGGGATTTACCGTGCGAACCGTGCCTGAAGGTGAAGCAGGCCGCCGCGTCGCGCGTCAGGTCTATCAGTACTTGGGTCGTGAAACCGGCCCGGTGCTTGAGGCGGCACGCGCATCCGGCATTTGCAATGTAGAGGACCTGCCGCCATTCCACCGTGCCCAGCTAAGGCTGAGCACGCCGTTTACCTGATCCGAAGTTTTATTCCGCCTGCGCGTCGGCCCGGCTCTTGCCAGACACTTTCATGGCAAGGGTCGCGGCCATGAATTTATCCAAATCGCCATCCAGAACACCCTTGGTATCTGATGTCTCAACCTGCGTCCGAAGGTCTTTGACCATCTGATAGGGCTGCAGAACGTAAGAACGGATCTGGTTGCCCCACCCTGCATCACCCTTGTTTTCATGGGCTTCGTTGATGGCTGCGTTCCGTTTGTCCAGTTCCAACTGATACAGACGCGATTTCAGGGCCTTCATGGCGATGTCGCGGTTCTGGTGCTGCGACTTCTCGGACGAGGTCACAACGATCCCTGTGGGCGCGTGCGTGATCCGCACGGCCGAGTCGGTGGTGTTGACGTGCTGACCACCGGCACCGGACGATCGGTACGTATCGATGCGGATATCGGCAGGGTTCACTTCGATTTCAATGTTGTCGTCGACAACCGGATACACCCAGACAGAGCTAAACGACGTGTGCCGCTTGGCCGCCGAGTCATAGGGCGAGATACGCACCAGACGGTGCACACCGGATTCAGATTTCAGCCAACCATAAGCGTTAGGACCCGAAATTTTGTAAGCTGCCGACTTGATGCCCGCTTCTTCGCCCGCGCTTTCGGACTGCAGTTCAACCGTGTAGCCCTTCTTCTCGGCCCAACGAACATACATCCGCGCCAGCATGCTGGCCCAGTCACAGCTTTCGGTGCCGCCCGCACCTGCGTTGATTTCAAGGAAGGTGTCGTTGCCGTCCGCTTCACCATCCAGCAGTGCCTCAAGCTCTTTGGTGGCGGCAGTTTCCGCCAAAGCCTTTAGCGCCGCTTCGGCTTCGGCCACGACTTCATCATCTTCTTCCATCTCGCCAAGTTCGATCAGCTCGATGTTATCGGACAGTTCCTGCTTGATCGTGTCGTAGGTTTCGATCGCATCGACCAGCATCTGTCGTTCGCGCATCAATTTCTGCGCGGCATCGGGATCGTTCCAAAGATCAGGATCCTCGGTGCGCGCGTTGAACTCCTCAAGACGGTACGGAGCCGTTTCAAGGTTCAGACGCTGACCAAGAAGGTCCAGCGATTTCTGGATTTTTTCGACAGTATTTTGGGCGTCGGCACGCATGCTCGGACCTTCGGTATTTTTATGGGTTCGCGAGGTGATAGCCCAGTCTCACCTCGCGGACAAGATCAGTAGAGCCCGCCCGAGCTAAGCGACCCGAAACTTGCCTTTGGCCCGACGATGGCTTTCTTGCCGGTGGAAGTCGTGACTTCCCGCGTTGATCCGGTTGGGGAGATCAGATCAAAACCGGATCCCATCGCCCAACCACCGTCAAACTGAATGCCGAAAATCGGCTCTTCGCCCTCGCGGAAACACTCGGCCACAACGTTCTCTCCGGATGCGTCGTCAGACAGACGGGCACCGGTGAAGCGGTCGATTTTGATGAACTGGCATTCGGTCGGAACGTTGAATGCGCCACCGCCGTATTTCTTGACGGCTTCCAGCATGAACTGCTGGAACACGGGGCCACACATGCCCCCACCGGAAGCACCCCGGCCCATAGGTTGCGGTTGGTCGTAACCAATGTAGCAACCCGCCACGATGTTCGAAGTAAAGCCTACAAACCAAACGTCTTTCGCATCGTTTGTCGTACCGGTTTTACCAGCCGTAGGTACCGGAAGATTGACTGTGCGCGACGCGGTGCCGCGATCAACCACACCCTTCATCATCGATGTCAGCTGATAGGCCGTAACCGCATTCATAATCCGCTCACGATCCGAGGTGATACGTGGCGAACGCCCTGCGGGAATATTGCGGTCAAAGCAATCAACGCAGGTGCGGTTGTCATGGCGGTAAACAGTTTCGCCATAGCGGTCCTGTACGCGGTCAACCAGCGTGGGTTCTACACGCTCGCCACCGTTAGCGAACATCGCATAAGCGGCAACCATCTGGTACAGCGTTGTCTCTTCGGAGCCGAGCGCGTTGGCCAGAACGCGGCTCATGTTGTCGTAGACGCCAAAGCGCTCCGCATAACGGCCCACAACGTCCATCCCGACCTCTTGTGCCAGACGGATCGTCATCAGGTTACGCGACCGTTCAATACCCGTGCGCAGTGGTGTCGGTCCATAGAATTCGTTCGACGCGTTCTTGGGACGCCAGACGCCCTGAGGCGTGTTGATTTCAATCGGGGCGTCAACAACGATGGTCGCGGGGGAATATCCGCTATCCAAAGCGGCAGCATAAACAAACGGTTTGAACGACGAACCGGGCTGTCGCTTCGCCTGTGTGGCGCGGTTGAATACAGAATGCTGGTAGGAAAAACCGCCCTGCATCGCGATCACGCGGCCAGTATTGACGTCCATAGCCATAAACGCGCCTTGCACGCGCGGCACCTGCCGCAGTGTCCAGCGGATAAAGCTGCCGTCTGCGTCCGCAGTCATTTCACGCACCAGCACAACATCGCCGACCTCAAGCAGATCGCCCGCGACCTGCGCTTTGCGGCCCAGTGATCCGTCTTTGTTCAACTTGCGCGCCCATTGCACGTCTTTCGCGGGGATCCAGTGTCCGTCAGCATCCTCTTCGACACCTTCAATACCAATACGCGCGTCGTTGCT
>CATNDK010000154.1 GCA_950096585.1 Thalassococcus halodurans
CAACGAACAGCCCGTGCGTGTGAAAGATCGGCAAGGCGTGGATCAGGACGTCTTCGCGGGTGAAGCGCCAGTAATCGCGCAACATGTCAGAGTTCGAGGCGAGGTTGGCATGCGACAGCATCGCGCCTTTGGACCGGCCCGTGGTGCCCGAGGTGTACAGGAAGGCGGCAAGATCATCGCCATCGCGGCCAACGGTGGCAAAGCTGTCAGGCTGTGCGCTGGCCTTGTCCATCAAGCTGCCAGAGCCGTCGGCGTTCAGCGTTTCGACCTGAGCATTCAGCGCGGCGGCCATTGGCTCAATCGTGTCGGACTTGGCGGCATCACACACGACTAAGGACGCACCGCTGTTTTTAATGAAATACTGAAGCTCGTCGGCGGTGTAGGCGGTATTCAGCGGCAGAAAGATCAAACCAGCCTGCGCACAAGCAGCATATAGCGCCAGTGCCTCGGGCGATTTTTCGATTTGGGCTGCGACGCGATCACCGGCTTTCAGGCCTGCATCCGTCATCGCATTGGCGATCTGCGCTGCGATTTTCAGAAACGCATCGTGGGTCAGCATGCTGCCATCCGGCTGGTGCAGGAAGGGGGTGGATTTGCCCGCATGGGCCCCGAACAAGCGATCGTAAAGGGGGTTTGCCATGACAGCGCCTTTCTAGTTCTGTTTGGTCGCGGCGGCCTTGGCCAGTGCATCAACCGCATCTGACGTGGCCACCTCTTGTCGTGTGACGAAAGCGTCGTGGTTTTCTTCGATCTTTTTCAGATCGTAAAGGTAATTCACCATCGCCCCGCCAGACTGTTTGCGTCCTTTGGGGGAAATATCGGCATCTGCATGAACTGCGTGCAAAATCGCCCCGTTCCCAAGGTGGAATCGCGCCACCGGATCATAGGGCAACCCACCTCGGGATTTGGCCTGTGTCAGGTAGTGTGCTGCAAGAATGCGGGTGCCTTCGGGGTTAGATTGATCCCAGCTGATGTTTTCCTGCAAAATCCAATCCGCCATTTTCGGGATCGGCGACAGGGTAACAAAAGTTTTCAAACCACCAAGTTCGGCCGATAGATCAGCCGCCACTTGTTTGATCAGGAAATTGCCAAAGGAAATACCGGCCAGACCGGCCTGACAGTTGGAAATAGAATAAAAGACGGCCGTGTCCGCATCAGTGGCGGTCATCGGTGTGCGATCTTCGGACAGCAGCTTTTGCACCGAATTGGCGATGCCTTTGGTCAGGGCCACTTCGACAAAGATCAGCGGTTCCTGCGGCATGGAAGGGTGGAAGAAGGCAAAGCAGCGCCGGTCACTGGGTTGCAATCGGCGGCGCAGGTCATCCCAGCTGTCGATGGCGTGAACAGCCTCATAGGCGATGATCTTTTCCAGAATATGCGCAGGGCTTTCCCAGTTAATGGGGCGCAGCACCAGAAAGCCACGGTTGAACCAACTGGCGAACAAATGCCGGAAATCCAGATCAAGCGCCTGCAACTCGGGCGCTTTGGCCCCGAGGCGCAAGAGATCGGCCCGCATCCGCACCAGACGCTCTGTGGCGCCGGGGACGCTGTTCAAGCGGCGGATCAGTTCCTGACGGCGGGGTTCGCAGGCCTCGGTATAAGCGCGATAAGTCGCTTTCGAGGGGCTTTCCTCATATGCGTCAAGCGCTTCACGAACCGTAGGAGGATCGATATCCATGCCCGTTGCCACTTGGCTGAAGAACGCCAGTTTGTCTGCGTCCGACATGACTTCGTACCGACTAAGGATATCCGAGGCCAATGCCAAACCCGAGGGTTCGGACGAAGCCCCGACAAGGGCTTCGGCCAGTTCGTAGATCGGGCGGCCATCTTTGCCCGATCCGGTCTGATTTTGGTGCTGCCGTTCGAAAACGGTCGACAGGAGATCAGCAAGCAGCGTCATATCGCGGTTCCCATGACAACGTTAGGCAGCCAAGTTGCCAGACCCGGAAACAGGCACAACAGGATAATCGCGATGAACATACAGGCCACAAAGGGCAGGGAGCCTACCAGAATGGTCTTGAGCGAGATATCAGGCGCGATGCCGTTGATCACATACAGGTTCAGACCAACAGGCGGGGAAATCAGGCCGATTTCCATGTTGATCGTCAGAACAACCGCGAACCAGATCGGATCGAACCCTGCGGTCGTTATGATGGGCAAAAGGATCGGTGCTGCCATCAGGATGACCGCGACCGGCGGCAGGAAAAAGCCCGCAACCAACAAGAACAAGTTGATTGCGCCCATCAGAACCCAGCGGTTCACATCCAGCGTGCCGATCCATTCCGCGATGCTCTGCGTGATGAACAGCGACGACAGCATGTAGGAAAACACACCGGCGGCGGCGATGATGAACAGGATCATCACGCTTTCCTTGGTGCTGTCGCGCAGGACGACCCACAGATCACGCGGGTTCCACAGTTTGTAGATGACCATCGCGATGACCAGACACATCAGTGCGCCAACGGCTGCGGTTTCCGACGGTGTCGCGACACCGCCATACATCGCATAAAGAACGCCGATGATGATCAGCAGGAACGGCAGGACGCGCGGCAGGATTTCGAACCGCTCGGCCCATGTGTAGCTACCCGATCCCAGCTGCGCCGCATTGCCAGACTTCCATGTGGAATACAGCGACCACGCCATGAACAGCCCCACCAGCAGCAGACCCGGGATGACGCCTGCCAAAAACAAACGACCGATCGAGGTTTCAGTGGCGATACCGTAGACGATCATCGTCACAGACGGCGGGATCAGAATGCCCAGCGTGCCGCCCGCAGCGATAGAGCCCGCGGCCACGCCATCGGGATACCCACGCTTGCGCATTTCAGGGATGCCCATTTTGCCAATCGCGGCGCAGGTTGCGGGGGACGATCCCGACATCGCGGCAAACAGGGCGCAGGCGCCAAGGTTGGATACCACCAGACCACCGGGAACGCGGGTCAGCCAACGCTCAAGGGCCTCGTACAGGTCAGCGCCCGCACGGGTTGAGGCGATAGAAGCCCCCATAATGATGAACATCGGGATGGACAGTAGGGCGAAGTTATCAAGTTTGCCGAACAGGATTTCCGGCATCAGTTCCAGCGACCGCATTCCATCAAATACGATCAAGAAACCGGCGGAAACGATCAGCAGGCCAAGCGCAACAGACACGCCCGAGAAAAGAACACAGATAGTGACAAGCGCAACCAATGCGCCAAGTACGAGCGGATCCATCAGTCGGCCTCCAGGCCAAAGGGCTTATCTGCGCCGATCAGGACAGCGATCAGATCAGCGATCAGTTGTAGTAGGTAAAGGCCGAAACCGACGGGCAGGGCCAGATAGGGAATCCAAAGGCGTACGCCCCAGACGGTGTCAGACCGCCAGCCGCGGTCCCATGCGAAATGCCAGTACTCAAATCCGTACCAAAGCATGATCGCAACGATCACGATCGACAGAATGGACGTGCACAAAAACATTCCAAAGCGGGCCTTGGGTGCAAGAGAGATAGGGATCAGATCGACATTCACGTGGCCGCGTAGGCGCTGGACGTAGGGAAGACCGATCAGGGTCGCCGCGATGACCAGATAGATGACGGCCTCGGTTTGCCACACGGTCGAGCCGTTCAAAACAAAGCGGATAAAGATCATCTGACAGGTGATCCCGACAGCCGCGACAATCATCGCAGCCGAGGTCCAGCCCGCCAAAGTAGACAGGGCAGCAACGGCCCTTAGAAATTTGTTGTCGCCAGTCTGTGCGACGCGCACAGGGGTGCTGTGGCCAGCCATAGTTGACGTCCTTGTGGTGTGTCTGTGTGGTGGGATTGTAGCATAAATCAGGGCGGCTGGTTCGCCGCCCTGACGGGGCGGTTACTCGACCGCCAATGCCATATCCAGCAGCGCCTGACCGTCCGGCACTTCTTCGACGAAGGCTTTGTAGGATGTTTCCTGCGCAAGCGCGCGCCATGCTTCAAAGTCCTCAGCGCTCATTTCCGCGATCTCGACGCCGGCGTCAGCAAAGACTTTGGCCGAAGCGGCGTCCTGCTTCTTGGCTTCTTCCAGATAGAAGGCTTCTGCTTTTGCGGCAGCGGCAAGAAGTGCTTCCTGCTGCGCTTCGGTCAGACCTTCGAACGTGGATTTGTTCATCAGCAACGGCTGATACATGAACCAAAGCGCAACGTCGCCTGCCGGTGTATAGCAGCTGACCTGCTCATAAATGCGGTAGGACACAAACGACGACGACGATGTGTTCGCAGCTGTCAGAACACCTGTCTGCATCGCGTTGTAGATTTCGGACGACGCCATGGAAGCGATCGAGGCACCTGCGCCGGCCAGCATCTGTTCAAATGCCTTGCCTGCCGCACGTGTCTGTAAGCCCGCCACGTCTTCGGGCTTGGTGATGCACTTGTCTTTTCCGACAAAGCCACCGGCCAGATAGCCGTGGACCAGAACCATCACGTCGTCTTCTGCCATCTTGGCTTCAAGCGCTTCCATGAAGGGCGAGTTGCTCAGGCGTGCCGCGTGATCGTGGTTTTTCACCAGACCGGGCATCAGTGTCAGGTTGAACGCAGGCTGCTGACCGCCAGCATAGCTGAGCGGCAGAACCGTCATGTCCAACTGGCCACGGCTCAGCGGTTTGTACTGTTCGCGGGGTTTGAACAGAGACTTTGAGCCGAAGATCTTGATGTCGAGGTCAACGCCAGCGGCAGCCACCTCATCAGCTACGATCTGCGCCACCTGATGGCGGACGTCCTTGTTCGACCACTGGTGTGACAGGCGCAATTCAGTGGCCTGCGCCATTGTACCAAGCGCCAATAGGGCGGTGGCCGCGACAGCGGATTTCAAAATGGATTTCATGGTTTCTCCTCCCTTGGGTTGACCGGCAATGCCAGAACCTGCGCCACACTATGGAGCCTGTGTTTTCAGAGTCAAACATTTTGTATACAAGAATTGATTTCTTGAACTTTGAGAAAACTGCGTCTAATCCTTGATCATGGAAACACGTCGTGCAGATAGCATTGCCACACAGATCGAAGAGATGATCTTCGCAGGTGGTTATTCTGATGGGGACCGGCTGGATGAGGTCCGACTGGCAGAACAATTCGGCGTTTCTCGCACTCCGATCCGGGAAGCATTCCAGCGTTTGTCCCTGACCGGACTGGTCGAACTGATTCCCCGTCGTGGGACATTCGTGCGGCAACCCGGACCGGTCGAGCTTCTTGAGATGTTCGAGGTCATGGCTGAACTGGAAGCCGCCTGTGGTCGTTTCGCAGCGGTGCGCATTACAGATCAGGCTATTGAAAACTTGCGCGACGCCAATGCCAAATGCCAGATGGCCGTCGATGCAGGGGATGCAGATGGCTACTACAATGAAAACGAACGGTTTCACCTGATCATCTACAAGCAGTCCGGCAACGCCTTTCTTGAACAAGAGGCGCAGCGTCTGCACAACCGTCTGAAACCGTTCCGCCGTCAGCAGTTGCGCGTGCGCGGGCGCATGTCGCAATCAATGGCCGAACACGAAGCAATCGTCTCGGCGCTGGTGAACGGCGACGCGGAAACAGCCGCGAACACCCTGCGTGGGCATGTGGCTGTTCAGGGTGAAAAGTTCCAGAACCTGATGGCCGCTCTGCGCAACGCGGCAGAATAGAGCCTGCGAAAAGGGGCTGCCTGACTAGTCCTGCTCGGTAAAGCGCACCTTGCCGATAAAGGGCAGGTTCCTGTTCCGCTGGGCAAAGTCGATGCCATAGCCCACGACAAATTCATCGGGAATTTCAAAGCCGGTCCAATCGGCGCGGACATCAACCTCGCGCCGCGATGGTTTGTCCAGCAAGGCGATAGTCCGCAGTTTATGTGGCGTCCGGTTTTGCAGCATCTTGATCACGTGGCTCAGGGTAAAGCCCGTATCCACGATGTCCTCGACCACCAGAACATCACGCCCTTCGATCCCGCTGCGCAGATCTTTCAGAACGCGCACCTCGCGGCTCGATTCCATGGCATCGCCATAGGAGGAAACCTCGAGGAAATCGACTTCGACCGGCAGGGACAATTCACGGACCAGATCGGCGATAAACACAAAGCTGCCGCGCAAAAGGCCGACAACCACAAGCTTGTCTGTGTCCGAATATTCAGCGGCGATTTCCTGCGCCAGCGCCTCGATTCGGGCGGCGATGGCTTTGGCCGAGATCATTTCATCTATGACATATGGTTGCATGGTCACGTCTTGCCCTTGATTTTTCGCCCCGAGCATACGACATCCAGCACCACTGTCACGATGAAACGGGGCGTCATGCCGACCCACACTGAAACGAAAACGCTGCCATACACTGCGCAGCAGATGTACGATCTTGTTGCCGACGTCGCATCCTACCCGAAATTTCTGCCCTGGTGCGCCGCCGCGCGCATCCGTTCTGAGGAACAGCAAGGTGAGCAGAGGGTGATGCTGGCCGATCTGGTGATCAGCTTTAAGGTATTTCGTGAACGCTTCGGGTCGAAAGTGACGCTGACGGACGGCGAAAAGCGCATTGATACCGAGTACCTGGATGGTCCCTTTCGTCATATGCACAGCCGGTGGCATTTCGAAGATGTCGAAGGCGGTGTGGACGTGCATTTCTTTGTGGATTTCGAATTCAAAAACCGCATCCTGCAGGGCGCGGCGGGCATGTTCTTCTACGACGCCATGCAGCGGATCGTGCGCGCCTTCGAACGCCGCGCGGCCGAGCTTTACGGCTGACCCGTCCAGGGCCTGACCCGGGACCCTGCGCCACCTGCGCACCGTTAACCACCTTGCGCGAATCCCCCCTTGTCGGGGGCCTTCGCCCCCAAATCGCCCGATTTCGGGCGTAGCTCTGAACGGGCCGTTACCGCTGTTTCGGAGAGGCCCATGCCCGCCGTCTTCAACATTGCCGCTTTGAAATTGCCGCTGGTGCAGCTGATCGGCTTGCCGCAGGCGGCCAAGAACGCGGCGCAAAAGGTGCCGCCCGGACAGGCGCCGCAGTCCGCCGCACAGGGCGCGCCCTCGGGCGCCGCGCCCAATGGCGCCGGGGCGCCGATGGCCACCGGCGCGGTCTTGCCGCCCTCGGCGCAATTGCCCGTCCCCGCGCCGCCTCCCGTCGTCTCGACAAGCCAGACCGGCAGGCTTGCGGCGGCGGCGATCAACGGGTTGGACCGGCGTCCCGAAGACCGTCCG
>CATNDK010000155.1 GCA_950096585.1 Thalassococcus halodurans
CAAAAGGCCGGATACCAGCCGGACAAGCGAATCTTCTGCGGCGTCGCGCCCGCCATCGGCCAGAACTACCTCCCACAGCGCTTCGATTACGGTGATCCGCGTCTCGAACGGGACTGCATCCTTGATGGCGCGCGTAAAGCGCACAGTGTCAGGGGCCTCGGATTCCAATTGCTCGGCATCCTTGGCAAGCGTTTCAGCCTCTGCGTCGTTCAATTCATAACGGTGGGCCAGAACGTCCAGAATTTTGCTGCGTTCCGCTGGGCTAAAATGCCCGTCCGAACGCGCCACGCGCACCAGAAGAGCAGAGACCGCAAGGCGGGCATCAGGGTCAGCCAGCGGTTGCGGGCTGGGCGAAGTCAGGCGCTTTAGAAAATCTGCAAACATATGATGTACCTAATCGCGATATCGGGTTTTCCAAGCTTCAGAGGCGGGCAAAGATCGCTTCGATCTTTTTGACCTTGTCTGACAGCCCGTAGGGCGGGTTCACAAGGAACATGCCGGAACCGACCATCCGGTGGCCTTCCCGAACGGGCGGAAAGCGAACCTCGCTTTTCAACGCGTCGGGAAATTTCTGTTCCAGGGATTTGATCATCGGTTTGTGCGCCGCGCTGGTCAGGATCGGATACCAAAGCGCCAGAATGCCGACGTTCCATTTCTGGGCGATCTGGCCAAAGAACTTGGGCAGATAGCTGTAGTCGTCCTTTATTTCCCATGACGGATCGCACAGCAGTAACCCGCGACGGGGCATTGGGGGGCACAGGCTGATCGCGGTTTCAAAGCCGTCGCGATTGTAGATGTTCGCGCCTTTGATGGTATTCCTGAGTGCGGCGTGTTCCTGTGGGTGCAGTTCAGACAGATGCACCGTATCGGTCGGGCGCAGCAACGCCTTCGCGAGTAGAGGAGAACCCGGATAGGCATGTGTGCCATGTTCCTTGCGGATGCGTGCAAGCGTCTGGCGATAAGGATGGTCGCTGGGCAGCGCATCCTCCAGACGTTCAACACCGCCAGCCGCTTCTTGCGTTTTCTGTGCCTCGTCGCCCGACAAATCATACAGCGCACGGCCCGCGTGGGTTTCGATGTAGCTGATGGGTTTGTCTTTCAGCGTCAGATAGGCAAGCACATCCGCCAGAATGGCGTGCTTGTGAACATCGGCCAGATTACCGGCATGAAAGGCGTGTTGATACGATAGCATGCTGGCCTGTTAGCTTTTTCGAGTGGCCGATACAACGCTAGCCGCGCGTGAAGGCACGGCGCAATTTGGCGCTCAGGCTTTGATCACGCTTGGCGATCTCGGTGATCTTGCGGACAAGCGCGGCTTTGCGGTCAGTGTCGACAGGGCAGATGTCAGACACATCGCGCCACGTATTGTAGATCGCGTCGGCCTCATCCGCTGTCATGTTGCTGGGTTGCAAGTCTGTGAAGGTGATGCCGAATTTCTGCGCCAGCCATTCCAGATCAGTACAGCGCGCATCGATGATTTTGCGCAAACCGTCCAGCATTCGGGGTTTTGTGCCGCCAGCGACGTCCGCGTCAGCCTGCCGGATCAGCGCCTTCATACGCTGGTCGCGTTTGGCATAATAGCGGGCAGGGGCGGCGAACTTGCCGCGGAAAAAGTCCTGAAACACATCCATCGCTTCGGCGCTGACTGTGGTGTTCACATCAACCAGTTGCGGGATCGTGCTGGCATCCATTTCAGGCAGATACCGGTGCCAGAAGTCATCGACGACATTGCCGTTGTACAGCGCGTCGCGGGCAAAGAGATGTGCGGTCAGTGGGCCGGGTCCCATGTCGCGCCACGGTTCTAGTGTGTCACGGTAGCGACTGGCCGACGGCAGATCGCAATCAGGCCGTTTTTTCAGTTCTTGCTGGACCGCCGACAGGAAATAGCTGGAAGGCGACCGCAAATAGGCCATCACGTCGATCTTGCTGAAATGAGGGGTCAGAAGGCCGTTCATCCGGTCGAACGCGTCTTTCGAAAAGGGGCGAAACTGGTTTTCACAGCTTAGGACAACGCGCTTGGGCTGGGTGGCCGTGATATGTGTCAACGCGGAATCCCACTGTGCCTCGCAATACGCGCGCCGCTGCTCTTCGCTCTGGCCTTTGGGGGGCGCGTATTTCGGGCTGCCGGTCAGGTGGACAAAGATATCCTGATGGTTGTCGTGTTTGGCGGGATCAGGAAAATAGATGCCGTTGGCTTCCAGGTCAGGCGCGGCGGCGCGCAGGCATTTCTGGATCGCGGTCGACCCGGTTTTGCCGTGGCCGATATGGATCAAAAGCTCTGGCTTCATAGTGAAACGATCCTAAACAAAAAGGCGGCCCTGATGGCCGCCCTTGGGGGTGTCGGACGGCCTGTGATGGACCGTTTAAACCAGTCTGGAAATGTCCTTGGCTGCGCGGATGAAATCCTTGAACAGCGGATGCGGCGCGAAGGGTTTGGACTTGAGTTCGGGGTGGAACTGAACGCCGATGAACCACGGGTGGTCTTTCCATTCCACGATCTCGGGCAGCTTGCCGTCCGGCGACATGCCCGAGAACAGCAGACCGCATTCTTCCAGCTTGTCCTTGTAGGAAATGTCGACCTCATAACGGTGACGGTGGCGTTCATCGATGGCTGTCTTGCCGTAGATTTCCGCCACTTTGGACCCTTCGGTCAGAACCGCGTCATAGGCACCAAGGCGCATTGTGCCGCCTTTGTCATCAGCCACGGAACGATTGACCTTTTCGTTGCCCTGAACCCATTCCTTGAGGTGGTAAACGACGGGTTCGAAACGTTTTTTGCCAGCTTCGTGATCGAATTCTTCCGATCCCGCGCGGTCCATTCCAGCCACGTTCCGCGCCGCTTCGATAACCGCCATCTGCATACCCAGACAGATGCCCAGATACGGCACATTGTGTTCACGGGCGAACTGGGCGGCTTTGATTTTGCCTTCGGTCCCACGTTCACCAAAACCACCGGGAACAAGGATCGCGTGGTAGCCTTGCAGATGCGGCGTCGGATCTTCCTTGTCGAAGATTTCCGCATCCACCCACTCGATATTCACTTTCACACGGTTGGCCATGCCACCATGTGTCAGCGCCTCGGCGATGGATTTGTAAGCGTCTTCCAACTGGGTGTATTTGCCCACGATGGCAACGTTGACCTGACCTTCGGGGTTGTAGATGCGGTCTGCCACATCTTCCCAACGGGTCAGGTTCGGGCGCGGGGCAGGGTTGATCTGGAACGCGTCCAGAACTGCCTGATCCAGACCTTCGCGATGATAGGCTAGCGGGGCCTCGTAGATCGATTTCAGATCCTGTGCCGCAATCACCGCGTCCGGGCGCACGTTACAGAACAGCGCCAGTTTTTCGCGTTCTTTGCGGGGGATCGGACCTTCGGACCGGCACACCAGCAGATCAGGCGCCAGACCGATGGACCGCAGTTCTTTAACCGAGTGCTGTGTCGGCTTGGTTTTCAATTCGCCCGAGGCTTTGATGTAGGGCAGCAGCGTCAGGTGCATGAAAATGCATTCGCCGCGCGGTTTGTCCTGTGAAAACTGGCGGATGGCTTCGAAGAAGGGCAGGCCTTCGATGTCGCCCACGGTGCCGCCGATTTCACAGAGCATGAAGTCAACTTCGTCTTCGCCGATCGAGATGAAATCCTTGATCTCGTTCGTGACGTGCGGAATCACCTGAATGGTTTTGCCAAGATAGTCGCCGCGACGCTCTTTTTCCAAAACGTTGGTGTAGATCCGGCCGGACGAGATCGAGTCGGTCTTGCGCGCAGGAACGCCGGTGAAACGTTCGTAGTGGCCCAGATCAAGGTCGGTTTCCGCGCCGTCGTCTGTTACGAACACTTCGCCATGTTCAAACGGCGACATCGTGCCGGGATCGACGTTCAGGTAGGGATCAAGCTTTCTCAGTCGAACCGAATATCCGCGTGCTTGCAGCAAAGCACCCAACGCCGCCGATGCAAGTCCCTTCCCCAAAGAAGAAACAACACCGCCAGTAATAAAGATAAAGCGTGCCATGTGGCCCGAACCCCGTGATTTTCTTGCCATTTCGTTGAGCGATTGAAGGCAATTTACGCCCTCCCACGGTCCACTCAGACCGCAGCATCACGGGATTTAAGCTATAGAGGATTCGCAGCACTCTGTCTACCCAACCGCAAGATGCTGTTGCGGTTGGTTATCGTTCCTCAATGTATGGTGGTTTTAGTCCGCGCGCGGAACCAGAGGTGCGTCGCCGGTGTCGCCCGCAGAGGGCGGCGGCAGCAGGCCGTCGGTGTCCAGACCCGGCAGCGAGCTGTCGGTTTCTGCGGCAGGCGCAGTCGCCCCGCCAAGACGATCCATAACAGACACGCCAGAGGCTTTGGATGCAGCAATCACTGTCAGTGTCAGTGTGGTGCAGATAAAGGCGACGCCAAGGATCCAGGTCAGTTTGCCAAGAGCCGTCCCCGCAGAACGGGCCGATACGGCACCGCCGCCACCACCGCCGCCCATGCCAAGGCCGCCTCCTTCGGAACGCTGCATAAGAACAACGCCGATCAGCGCAAGCGCCAGCAACAGGTGGATGACGAGAATGACGTTTTCCATTGGGACCTGACCAAGAATTTCGGATGCGGCGCTGTGTAGGGCATAGATGCGGATGGCGCAACCCACCTATCGGCGCAGTATTAAGCACCATCTATGCATGCAAATGGCCTCTGCAACCCGAGGCCGCGCGTTTCGCCGGAACGTGATTGAAATGAGGTCCCGTTCAGACGTTAACATACCCGTGGACGCGGTTGCTTCAGGGCGGTGTCCGTAAAATTGGCAAAAAACGCGGGTTTTGCCCAAGTTGGCTTAATTCGTGCTTCATCCTTGCGTGTTCTCGATAGGCAGAATGCCGCTTCCCGATGTTGAACCTTGGGCGGCTACAGCCTAATGATTCCTGACGTTGGTGTGGAAATGATAAAATGAAAAATTCGACGATCGCTCTCTTGTTCGGGGCCTTTTCATTGGCGGCTTGTGGCGGCGGTGGTGGTGGCGGATCGACGTCCACCGGTACAGGCGGCGGTGGCGTTACGCCCGATCCCGAATTTGGCGACAACCTTCCTGCCCAGTTCGATTCCCTTTCCGCATCGGTCAACAACCCTGTCGATGAAACCGACCTTGCAGAGGAAACGGCTCTGACAGGGACTGCGATCATGTCCGGCAATGTGTACGTGCCGACAGATGCGGACGCCGTAAATATCATCGTCGGCGATATGTCGGGCACGTTCTTCTTCGACTCAAATACGCTGACGGCCTCGGCAACGAACTTCAACGAATACGAGACTGCGGTTGACGTCGATCAGGCTGGCGATCCGATTGTTGGCACAGAAGAAGCCACGCTGCTCTACAGCTTTGATGGAACAGTAAGCGGTACAGGGTCGATCAACCGCGGTGCAGGTAGTCAGGGCAACACGACCTTTACCATTCCTTTGGCCGGAACTCTGACGGGTACCCGCAATTTTGAAACAGTGGGTGAGGCCGGTTTCAGCGCAGCTGTCGATGTTACTGGCGAAGGCGCGTTCTTCCAGCAAGGAACGGTTCTGTTGGCGAATGGCGTTTTGACATCCGGCACAATCGTGTTTGATGTCGATGGGCAGGCAACCGATTTGATCATCGATGTCGCCGATCTGAACACCCTGATCCTGCTGAACGAATAGAATTTGCTTTCGGTTTAGACCCCGGATGGGATCTGTACCTGGATGGGATCTGTACCTGATGCATTTACTATCGGATCGAAATGATCCCACAAGATGTGAAGGGTCTGCTTGCGTTCGCTCAGGCAGGCCCTTTTCGTTTCGGGCGGACAATCTGATCTGAAACTGATTTCACCAAATTCTGCATTACCTATGCGTGTTTTAAAAACCTTGTTTCACGCTTTTTGATTGTGCCAAGTAGGTCCCGATTTAGATAATTTTAAAGATCGGGAGTTTTACGAGTGCGCCTGCCATTTGTTATTTCGTTCGTCTCAATCGCAGCGCTGACAGCCTGTAGCAGTGGCGGGGGAGGATCCGCCGGGGGCGGCGAAAAAGAGCCGATTTTCGGAGAAAACCTGCCTGCACAGTTTGCGCCAATGTCGAAGCTTTTCAATAACCCATTGGAATCCGACGATATCGCGCCTGAAACAGCCCTGACAGGCCGGGCACAGATGACCGGGAACGTTTATGTTCCTTTGTCGAACCCGGGAACAAATATTATCATCGGGGATATGGAGGCCAATTTCGATTTCACCAACAATAGCCTCACTTCCTCGGCGACCAACTTTAACGAATACGAATTCTTGGGCGACTTGGATGCGAACGGTGACATCATCGTCGGATCCGAAAGCGCCGAGTTGCTTTACGAATTTGCCGGTACGTTGGAAGGTGATGGCTACATATTGCGTGGTCTATCGGTCAGTGGAAACACCGTTTATTTTCTGACAATGGATGGGACGCTGACCGGTACGCGCGCCTTTGGCGCATTGGGCGAACGGGGGTTCACTGCGACCGTTGATACCAGATTCGAAGGACTTTTCATCCAACCCGGACGCAGGCTTGAAACTCTTGGAGTGATTACATCCGGCGAGGTCGTGTTCGATCTGGACAATTCCGTGAACGACATCGTTGAGGATCTGGATGGGTCCGCGACCGTGTTCATTCTGAGCGAATGACATCCGGAATTGTGACGGGATGACTGAACTCAGGCTGCCGGCAAAGCTCCAAGCGGCGGCCTTTTGACGCGAAAATCCATCTTTCGGCAATTTGCGAAAAGATTCGTGGTTTCCACCGCCGCCTGACCTCTGTAAGACGGCGCCGGTTACTCCCATCGCAACGGAAGGTTTCGTAGACATGGCTAACGTGGTCGTCGTGGGCGCCCAGTGGGGCGACGAGGGCAAGGGCAAGATCGTCGACTGGCTGTCGAGCCGGGCCGACGTGATCGCCCGTTTCCAGGGGGGCCACAACGCAGGCCATACCCTCGTGATCGACGGCAAGGTGTTCAAGCTCAACGCCCTTCCGTCGGGCGTGGTGCGTGGCGGCAAGATGTCGGTGATCGGCAACGGCGTGGTGCTCGACCCGTGGCACCTCGTGAAGGAAATCGCGCAGATCCGCGAACAGGGCGTCGAGATCACGCCCGAGACGCTGGTGATCGCCGAGAACACCCC
>CATNDK010000156.1 GCA_950096585.1 Thalassococcus halodurans
GGATTTCTTGATATGGCGGTGGTTGTCGAGCGCGTTCTTGAACAGCTTTCGTCAACGACCGGCCATATTGATGCCGATTTTACCCTTGATAACATTCTCGACTCTGACCATCTGGCACGTACACGCGCCGATGAGATCATAGCAAAACTATAGGGACGTTTGGTTTGGATATTGTATCGCTGTTGCCCCAATTCGGTGGCTTCATTTACACGATTATCGCTTTTGTAGTGGCTCTTTCCGTGATCGTCGCGATCCACGAATACGGCCATTATATCGTAGGGCGCTGGTCGGGCATCCATGCAGATGTGTTTTCCCTTGGTTTCGGTCCCATCCTGTATTCGCGCGTCGACAAACGCGGTACGCGCTGGCAGATCGCGGCATTTCCATTGGGTGGCTACGTTAAGTTCAAGGGCGATGCGAATGCGTCGGGTGGTAAGGACGAAGGAACCTTCAGCACTTTGTCTGAACAGGAACGTCGCGCAACCATGAACGGTGCGCCGCTTTGGGCTCGGTCGGCGACTGTGGCGGCTGGGCCAGTGTTCAACTTTGCCCTGTCGATCATCGTCTTTACCCTGATTTTCATGTCGCGCGGCGTGGTGTCCGAACCGATCACCGTAGGCGAGCTGCGTCCTTTGCCGGATATGCAGGAACTGCAAGCCGGTGACGTGATCCTTGAAATCGCGGGCATGGAGACACCCAGCTTTGACGACGCTGAGGGCTTTGATACGTTCCTGAACAACCTTCCGGAAGAGCCTACGCTTGACTATACGGTCGAACGTGACGGTTCCGAACTGGTTGTCGAAGGCCCCTATATCTATCCTCCGCTGGTGACGCAGGTGATCCCGCGCTCTGCTGCGAATGATGCAGGCATCGAGCCCGAAGATGTGATTCTGTCGATCAACGGCGATCCGATCTTTGCCTTTGAGCAATTGCGCGAGACCGTCGAAGGGTCCGAAGGCGCGCCGCTGGAACTGCAACTTTGGCGGGGTGGGGACATCGTGGATGTCACGCTTGAACCCCGTCGTACGGATGAACCGCAGGCGGACAACACGTTTAAAACCGTGTATCGCATCGGTATCGCGGGCGGCATGTTCTTTGATCCAGCGACCGAGTCGCAAAGCCCGCTAGACGCGCTCTCGAACGGCATTTCGCAAACTGGGCGGATTATCACAGGATCGTTGTCCGGCCTCTGGCACATGATCACTGGTGCGATTTCGACCTGTAACCTGTCCGGTCCCATCGGAATCGCGGAAACGTCGGGTGCGATGGCAAGCCAGGGCACACAAAGCTTTATCTGGTTCATTGCGGTTCTTTCGACGGCTGTTGGTCTTTTGAACCTGTTCCCGATCCCCGTTCTGGATGGTGGGCACCTGTGCTTCCACGCGTATGAAGCCGTAACCGGCAAGCCGCCAAGCGACCGCGCATTGCGCATTTTGATGTCGATTGGCCTTTTCGTCGTGCTCAGCGTGATGGTGCTCGGGCTTACAAACGATCTGTTTTGCCCCTGATTTTGGGGCAAACGTCAAAATATCGCCTCAATCATTAGTTACCAAAGTCCTATCGAACGATAGGTATGGTGTTGAAATGGAAGCGATTCACAGCGGTTACAAAGGCCTGAGCCTGATTTGGAGCCTGAACTGGAACCTAAATCTGTATGATGCGTCAATTCTGCTCGCGCTGTCCTTTGGTGCATTCATCGGGTCGATGTGACCCGATAGCGGCAATTTTCCGCTCGAAAAATCCTAGGCATTCTGACTTTTGACAAGCCTGAACAATCCCGATACTCACTTTCCAAGGGATGTTTGAAGGATTGGCGGGATGTCCGATTATACGACTGCGCGACGTGTTGGAATTAAGCGTTTTAAACCGGGGCTGAAATCAGGGGTAGCTGCGCTTTCCCTTTGTATTCTAACAGGTTTTACGGCTTTGCCGACAGCCGCAGCAGCCCAGACATACGTCTTTAACAACGTATCCATTGAAGGCAGCCAGCGGATCGAGGCGGGAACTGTCCTGTCTTACGCCGGAATCGCCCGAGGTCAGTCGATCTCGGCAGGTGAATTGAACGAAGCGTTCCAGCGCTTGCAGGCATCTGGCCTGTTCGAAAGCGTCGAGCTTGTTCCGCAAGGCAGCACTCTGGTCATCAAGGTCGTTGAATACCCGACGATCAACCTTGTCGCCATCGAGGGCAACAACCGGATTAAAGACGATGATCTGAAGCCTATCCTGAAATCGCAATCCCGTCGTGTATTCAATCCGTCACAAGCCGAAGAAGATGCCAACGCCATCGTGCAGGCCTACGTACAGCAGGGCCGTATCGCGGCCCGCGTGCAGCCGCGTATCATCCGCCGCAGCGACAACCGCGTCGATCTGATCTTTGAGGTTTTCGAAGGTGGTGTCGCCGAAGTTGAGCGCATCTCGTTCGTCGGTAACCAGCAATATTCGGACCGTCGTCTGCGCCGCGTTCTGGGAACAAAACAAGCCGGCCTTCTGCGCGCCTTTGTGACGCGCGATACCTTTATCGAAGACCGCGTTCAGTTCGACCGTCAGCTGCTGCAGGATTTCTACGCCTCCCGTGGCTACGTTGATTTCCGCATCACGGGTGTAAACGCAGAACTCAGCCAGGAACGTGACGGATATTTCGTGACGTTCAACGTGGAAGAAGGTCAGCAATTCCAGTTCGGTCAACTGACAGTATCGTCTGATCTGGATACAGTTGATCCGGAAGTATTCGAAGAAGCTATCGCAACACGTTCAGGCAAGACCTATAACCCTTCGGCGGTTGACCGCGACATCGCACGCCTTGAGCGCAAAGCACTGCGCGAAGGTCTGGACTTTATCCGCGTCGAACCGCGTGTGACGCGGAATGACCGCGATCTGACGTTGGATGTTGAATATGTTCTGACACGCGGACCGCGCATTTTCGTTGAACGCATCGACATCGAAGGCAACACAACCACGCTTGATCGCGTCGTACGTCGTCAGTTCAACACTGTGGAAGGCGATCCCTTCAATCCGCGCGAAATCCGCGAAGCCGCAGAACGCATCCGCGCGCTTGGTTTCTTTACCACAGCTGACGTTGAAGCCCGTGAAGGATCCACGCCGCAGCAAGTGATTGTCGACGTTGATGTCGAAGAAGCGCCCACTGGCTCGATCAGTTTCGGTGGCGCATATTCGACAAACCAGGGTTTTGGTCTGGCACTGTCATTCTCCGAACGGAACTTCCTTGGTCGTGGACAGCGTCTGAACCTCGGTCTGAATACCACAAGCAACAATCGCCAATATTTCCTGAACTTCCTTGAGCCGGCTCTTCTTGGTCGAGATTTGTCGTTCGGCTTGAACCTGAACTACCGTGAGACAGATCAGGACAACGCACGTTACAACACAACTGTTGGTAACTTTACGCCGAGTCTCGGGTTCCCGATTTCCGACAATGGACGCCTTCAATTGCGCTACAGCTTCGGATCGACTGAGTTGACGGTTCCCGAGGATTCGACCGTCGGTCAGATCATCACGGCAGAAGCAACCGAAGAACGTGTGCTTGATAGCTCTGTTGGCTACACCTTCAGCTATGACACACGCCGGAACGGGCTTGATCCCGACAATGGTTTCCTTGTGTCGTTCAGCCAGGATTTTGGTGGCTTGGGCGGGGACACGAAGTTTGTCAAAACCACTGCACGTGCTGTTGCACAGCGTCTGGCGTTCTCGGACGAAGTGACATTGCGCGCCACATTTGAAGCCGGTGCTTTGCACTATTCCCAAGGCCAAAGCCGAGTCACGGATCGTTTCTTCCTCGGCTCGTCCAAACTGCGTGGTTTTGAAACCGGTGGTGTCGGCCCGCGCGAATACAACGAAGCCAACGATGTGAACGACGCACTTGGCGGTAACTACTATGCGGTTGCATCGCTTGAGGCAGAGTTCCCACTGGGCCTGCCGGAAGAATACGGCGTGTCCGGCGGTGTCTTCTATGACGTTGGCAACCTCTGGGGCTTGGATGAAACAAACGGTGACGTTCTCTACGATGAGGGATCGTACCGCCATGTTGTCGGTGTGTCGCTTTTCTGGACCACACCGCTTGGCCCGCTGCGTTTCAACTTCTCCGAAGCTTTGAAGAAAGAAGAGTTTGACCGCGATCAGGCCTTCGAACTGACGGTTTCGACCAGCTTCTAATGTTTGGATTTCGGCAACTTGCGGCATCTGTTCTGGTGTCCGTGGCAACGGCGGGTTCCCCTGTCGTTGCTCAAGTGCTGGATCAGGGGACGGTTGCGCTACCTCGTAGCGTTATCCTGACTTTGGAATCCGACAGGATGTTCGAGGAAAGCGATTACGGCATCCGTATCGCCTCTGAAATCGAAGCCGAAGGCATTGAGCTTGCTGCCGAAAACCGGAAGATTGAAGCCGAACTTATCGCAGAAGAAAGCAAACTGACCGAATTGCGCGCCACGACTGATCCGGCCGAATTCACCAAGCTTGCCGAAGCCTTTGATGAAAAGGTCCAGAATTTGCGCCAGCAGCAAAATGCTAAGGCAAGGGCTTTGGGCACTAAATCCGAAGAAACGCGGCAAACGTTTTTGCAGGCTGCCCAGCCCATTTTGCTGCAGATCATGCAGCAGGCCAATGCCGCGATTATCGTTGAGCGTCGAAGCACCATTATTTCATTGGATGCCGTCGATATCACTGACGTAGCGATTGACCGGATCAACGAAACACTTGGCGATGGTTCGGATATTCCCGATAAACCCGCCGAGTAGGGCCTGCGACTTGCCCAGAGGGCGCGACGTTGCTAGGCAGTTTGCCAAAGAACACCAAAGGATCGTCCATGACTGATACATTGAAAACCGCAGATATCGATATGATCACGCGTATCCTGCCGCACCGTTATCCGTTTTTGCTGGTGGACCGTGTCGAGGAAATCGATGGCGCGCAGTCTGCTGTTGGCATCAAGAACGTGACCATGAACGAACCGCATTTTCAGGGTCACTTTCCTGGTGCGCCGATCATGCCGGGGGTGACCATTGTCGAGGCGATGGCTCAGACTGCAGGTGTTATGGTTGGCGTCGGTCTGGAACTGATGGACAAGAACATGCTTATCTATTTCATGGCGATCGACGGCTGCAAGTTCCGCCGCAAGGTCGTACCGGGTGATCAGTTGAAAATGCGCCTGACGACTGTGCGCGGCAAGCCCGGCGGCAAGGTCTGGAAGTTCAAAGGCGTGGCTGAAGTTGATGGCGAAATGGCCGCTGAGGCAGAATTCACAGCCATGATGGATATGCCCGCGTGAGCGCCGCTGTCATTCATCCAAGCGCGGTCATCGAAGAAGGTGCGCAGATTGCTGACGGGTGTACCGTCGGCCCGTTTTGCCACATCGGCCCCGAAGTGGTGCTTGAAAAAGGCGTGACTTTGAAAAGCCACGTTGTCGTCACTGGCGACACGGTGATCGGTGAAGACACACTGATCCACTCTTTCGCGGTGATCGGTGAAATTCCGCAGGACAAAAAGTTCGGCGGCGAAAAGACCAAGCTGGTCGTTGGCAAGCGTAACCGTATCCGTGAACACGTCACGATGAACGCCGGTACAGCTGGCGGCGGTGGTCTTACCAAGGTAGGTGACGACGGTCTGTTCATGGCCGGCTGTCACGTCGCGCATGACTGCATTATCGGCAACAATGTTATTCTGGTGAACAACAGCGCTGTGGCCGGTCACTGCATTATCGAAGACGATGTCATCGTCGGCGGCCTGTGTGGCGTACACCAGTTTGTTCGCATCGGCCGCGGCGCGATCATTGGCGCGGTAACCATGGTGACCAACGATGTGATCCCCTATGGCCTTGTTCAGGCGCAGCGTGGCAAGCTGGATGGATTGAACCTGGTCGGTCTGAAGCGGCGCGGCGTCAGCCGGTCTGACATCACTGCACTGCGGGCGGCGTTCCAGATGTTGGCGCAGGGCGAAGGGGCGTTTCAAGAGCGGGCCAAGCGCCTTTCGGATGAAACAACGTCGGACTACGTCAAGGAAATCACCGATTTCGTTCTGGCCGAAACCGATCGTCACTTCCTGACACCGGGCTAAGCTGTGCTTGCCCTGATCGCCGGACGCGGAGATTTGCCAAAGGCAGTTGCATTGGCGCAAAGCGTTCGGCCCTTGGTCTGCGCAGTCGATGGATTTGCGCCAAATGATCTGGTTGTCGGCTACATCTTTCCCATCGAAAAGCTTGGCGGTCTGCTGCGGTTTTTGAAGGCGCAGGGTGTTACGCAGGTCTGCCTTTGCGGTGGGATCGACCGACCAAATTTTGCAATCAGCCGCATGGACATTTGGACGGTGCCTTTGGTGCCGATCCTTCTCAGGGCGCTGAAGCTTGGGGATGATGGTGCGTTGCGCGCGGTTATCGAGGTTTTTGAAAGCCGCGGTATCACGGTGCGCGCAGCTCATGATTTGGCGCCAGGGCTTTTGCCGAAGGCAGGTATTCCGACCAGAACACAGCCCGATCCGCACACCATGAGCGATGTTGCGGCTGGCGATCAGGAAATTCGGGAAATGGGCCGAAAGGATCTGGGGCAGGCGTGTCTGATCCGCGATGGCAAAGTTGTGCAGCGCGAGGTCGACAGCGGGACAGACGCCATGATGGCGATGAACGCAGACGCGGCCCTTGGGGCTGTGTTCTATAAAGCGCCCAAGCCACAACAGGACCGGCGCGTGGATTTACCGACAATCGGTTTGGACACGGCGAAACGTGCGGTCCAGATGGGGCTGCGCGGGCTGGTGATTGAAGCGGGCGGTGTTATCGTGCTGGATCAGGACAAAGTGATCGAAACACTGGATCAGAACGGCCTGTTCCTTTGGGTGCGCGAAAAGGGGGCGGCATGAAGGTTTTTGTCATTGCGGGGGAACCGTCTGGCGACAAACTTGGCGCGGCCTTGATGCGTGGACTGAAGTCCCAATCGCAGGAACCTGTTCAGTTTCAGGGAGTTGGCGGCGAAGGCATGATCGCCGAGGGCCGCACCCAGATTCACTTTGCCTGGTGGGTGCTGGTGTTCCCGATGATCGTCCTGTTCTTCACTGTCCTGTCGTTCTCGCAATTCGGCGAGGGGCTGAAGGCCCGCTTTG
>CATNDK010000157.1 GCA_950096585.1 Thalassococcus halodurans
GTGGGCCATCCACTACGGCTGGTCCGGTGGGCACCGCATGGTGGCCGAAGAACTGCCCGACGGGCGCCGTCAGGTTCAGTTCGGCCACGCCATGGGCACCGATCTGGCCCCCGTGACCAAGGCACAAACCGCCAAACTATACGCGACCTTCAGCACCACAGGTCTGAACGGCATTGCCACCACCTTCCAGCGCCACGTGCGCGACCGGATCGTGACGTGGCCCAAACCCGACACCCCGCGGCCAGTGCATTACAACTGTTGGGAGGCGATCTATTTCGACCATTCCCTGCCCGAACTGATCGCCATCGCCGACCGCGCAGCGGCGCTGGGGGCCGAACGGTTCGTGCTGGACGACGGCTGGTTTGGGAAACGCGATGATGACACCTCATCCCTGGGCGACTGGATCATCGATCCGCGCAAATACCCCGACGGGCTCGGGCCGCTGGTCAATCATGTCCACGGTTTGGGCATGACATTCGGCATCTGGTTCGAACCGGAAATGGTGAACCCCGACAGCGATCTTTATCGCGCGCACCCCGACTGGGCGCTTGGCCCCGCCGATCAGGTGCTGGGCCGTCAGCAGACGGTGCTGGACATGGCGAACCCTGCCGTGGGCGCGTATCTTTACGACAAGATCGCCGCCGTCCTGTCGGCCTATTACATCGACTATATCAAATGGGATCATAACCGCGTTCTGCCCTACCCCGATGCGGCCCAGACACGCGGCTACTATGCACTGGTCGACCGCCTGCGCGCCGATTTCCCGCTGGTCGAGATTGAAAGCTGTTCGTCCGGTGGCGGGCGCATTGATCTGGGCGTACTGGAACGCACCCAGCGTGTCTGGCTGTCGGATTCCAACGACGCCATCGAACGCCTGCGCATCCAGCACGAGGCCGCGCTGTTCCTGCCGCTGGACGTCACCGGCAGCCACGTCGGCCCGCGCCATTGCCACACATCCGGCAGAACGCTGGACATCCGCCTACGCGCATGGGTCGCCGCGCAGCGCCACATGGGGTTCGAAATGGACCCCCGCGAACTAACCGAGGACGAAGCACAGGTTCTGCGCAACGTCACGCAGTGGTGGAAAGACAACCGCCATTGGCGCAGCAGTGCCGCGATCCTGCGGCTCGACAGCGCCGATCCATCCGTCATCGCCGAACAGCAACTGGCCAGTGACGGCAGCCGTTTTGTCGTCTTTGCAGGCAAGCACGCCACATCGGCGCAAATCCTGCCGCGCCCCTTGCAACTGACCGGGCTGGACGCCAAAGCACGCTACAGCATCCGGCTGCTCAACCGCGACGACGCGCTGCCCAACCTGTCACGCGGATCGCAGGCGATCAAAAGCCGCGATATGGTGTTGTCGGGACAATATCTGATGCAACACGGTCTGACCCTGCCTTGGGCTTTCCCCGAGACGATGTGGGTGATCGAAGGAACACGAACATGACCAAGAAAAGACGCAGTGAAAACTGGTACGGCAAGCTGGACAAAGACGGCTTCATCCATCGCTCATGGATGAAAAATCAGGGCTTTCCGGATCACGCCTTTGACGGCCGCCCCGTCATCGGCATCTGCAACACATGGTCCGAACTGACGCCGTGTAATTCGGGCCTGCGCGATCTGGCCGAGGGCGTGAAACGCGGCGTGTGGGAGGCGGGCGGTTTCCCTGTCGAGTTTCCGGTCATGAGCCTTGGCGAAACCCAGATGAAGCCCACCGCCATGCTGTTCCGCAACCTTCTGGCCATGGATGTCGAGGAATCGATCCGCGCCTATGGCATTGACGGCGTTGTCCTTTTGGGCGGTTGCGACAAAACCACCCCCGGCCAGTTGATGGGCGCAGCATCGGTTGATCTGCCCTCCATTGTCGTGTCGTCAGGACCGATGCTGAACGGCAAATGGCAGGGCAAGGATATCGGATCGGGCACAGACGTCTGGAAGTTTTCCGAGGCCGTCCGCGCGGGCGAAATGACCCTGCAAGACTTCATGAACGCTGAAGCCGGCATGAGCCGATCAAAAGGCGTCTGCATGACCATGGGCACGGCGTCCACCATGTCGTCACTGGTCGAGGCGATGGGCCTGTCGCTGCCCACCAACGCCGCCCTGCCCGCCGTCGACAGCCGCCGCATGGCGCTGGCGCATCTGACCGGCAAGCGGATTGTGGAAATGGTCGACGAAGATATCAAACCGTCCGACGTTCTGACCAAACAGGCCTTCATCAACGCCATCCGTGCCAATGCCGCGGTGGGCGGGTCGACCAACGCGGTTGTGCACCTTCTGGCCATCGCAGGCCGTGTCGGCGTGGACCTGACGCTGGCCGATTTCGAACTGGGCTCGGACGTGCCGCTGCTGGTCAACTGCATGCCGTCGGGCAAATACCTGATGGAAGATTTCTGCTACGCGGGCGGTATGCCGGTCGTGCTGCGCGAACTGGCGGATCAGGGCCTATTGGAAGGCGCGCAAACCGTTCTGGGCCGCGATATCAGCGCCTACGCCGACGGGGCCGAATGCTTTAACCGCGATGTGATCCACAGCTGGGATGCACCGGTGAAACCCGCCGCTGGCCTGCGCGTTCTGCGTGGCAACCTTGCCCCCAACGGCGCGATCGTAAAACCCTCCGCGGCCACGGATGCGCTGCTGGAACACGAAGGCGAGGCCTACGTCTTCGAAAACATCGAAGAGCTGAAAGCCACCATCGACAACGATGATCTGCCCGTCACCAAAGACACCATCCTTGTCCTGAAAGGTTGCGGGCCCAAGGGCTATCCCGGTATGGCCGAGGTCGGCAATATGCCGATCCCGCGCAAGCTGGTCCGCGAAGGCGTGCGCGATATGATCCGCGTCTCGGATGCCCGCATGTCCGGCACGGCGTTCGGCACCGTCATCCTTCACGTCTCGCCCGAGGCACAGGCAGGCGGCACGCTCGCGCTGGTGAAAACCGGCGACCGGATCAAGGTCAGCGCATCGCAAGGCATACTGGAACTTCTGGTGGACGAAGCCGAACTGGCCGACCGCCGCGCCGCATGGACACCGGATGAACCGCATTACACCCGCGGCTACGCGAAACTGTACATCGACCATGTTCTGCAAGCCGACCAAGGCGCGGATCTGGATTTCTTGGTGGGCAAAGACACCCGCCTAGTCACAAGGGAAAGCCACTGATGGACCTGAACGCCACCTATCACGATCTGAACGGCAAGTCGGTCTTCATCACCGGCGGCGGCTCGGGCATCGGCGCGTCCCTGACCGAAGGCTTCCTGCGCCAGGGCGCCAAAGTTGCCTTTGTGGGCCGCTCGGACGCTTCCGGCTTTGTGGACGAGATGGAGCAGAAAACCGGCAACCGCCCGTTTTTTATCCAGTGCGACATCACCGACATTCCCGCCCTACAAGACGCGATTGCCAAATCAGCCGATCAGAACGGGCCGATCACCGTGCTGGTCAACAACGCCGCCAACGACAAACGCCACACCACCGAAGAGGTGACCGAGGAGTTCTGGGATTGGTCCATGGCCATCAACCTCAAGGCTTACTTCTTTGCCTGTCAGGCCGTTGTCGGTTGTATGCGCGATGCTGGCGGCGGATCGATTATCAACTTTTCCTCTATCAGTTACATGATGGGGAACGCTGGATATCCTGCGTATACAACCGCGAACTCCGGCATCAACGGCATGACCCGCAGCCTTGCGCGTGAATTCGGCCCCGACCGTATCCGCGTGAACGCATTGGCGCCTGGTTGGGTGCTGACCCAGAAACAACTGGATATGTGGGCCGACCCTGAATCCCTTGCCGCGCATCTGGACCGCCAGTGCCTAAAGGATCACCTCGTGCCCGAAGACATCGTAGGCACCACCCTTTTCATGGCCTCAAACGCCAGCCGGATGATGACCGGTCAGTCGATGGTCGTGGACGGTGGTGTTGTAGTGACAGGATGACCAAGACTATGAAACCCGACTGGATTGCCGTCGATTGGGGCACAACCCACCTACGTCTCTGGCTGATGACAGCCGATGGGCAGGCGCTGCAGCGGATCGACAGCAACAAAGGCATGGCCGGGCTGCGCCCCGACCATTTCGAACCCGTCCTGATCGACGCGCTGCGCGATCATCTGGAACCGGGCGTCACCCTGCCCGTGGTGATCTGTGGCATGGCGGGATCGCGTCAGGGCTGGGCCGAGGCGCGCTATGTCAGTGTACCCTGCAAGCCCCCCGGCATTGATCAGGCCACCCATGTGCCCACCCTCGACGCGCGGATTGATGTGCACATTCTACCTGGCATCAAACAGGACAAACCCGCCGACGTCATGCGCGGCGAGGAAACCCAGATCGCGGGCGTGATGCAGATCGATCCCGACTTTGACGGCATCGTCTGCCTGCCCGGAACCCATTGTAAATGGGCGCATATCAGCGCCGGAGAGGTCGTGAGCTTCCGCACCTTCCTGACCGGTGAAATGTTCGCGCTTCTGTCGAAACAGTCGGTTCTTCGCCATTCCGTGGCCGATGATGGCTGGGACGGTGATGCCTTTACCGACGCCTTGGATCAGGCCATGTCCCGCCCCGCCGCCGTCGCAGCCGAGCTGTTCTCGCTGCGGGCCGAAGCGCTTTTGACCGACCTTGATCCGGTCACTGCACGCTCGCGCCTGTCGGGCCTTCTGATCGGCATCGAACTGGCCGCGGCCAAGCCCTACTGGCTGGGCCAAGACGTGCGCATCGCGGGTGCCGAAAAGATCGCTACCGCCTATGCCGACGCCCTGTCGGCGCAGGCCGTTCCCGTGACCATTCTGGATGCGGAAACGGTCACGCTTGCCGGACTGACCGCCGCATACAAAACCCTTCAGGACGCCTGACATGACACGCAACATCATCGCCATCCTGCGCGGCATCACCCCGCCCGAGGCCGTCGACGCCATGAACGCGCTGATTGACGCGGGCATCACGCTGATCGAGGTGCCGCTGAATTCACCCGACCCGTTCGACAGCATCGCCGCAATGGTGGAGGCCGCAGGCGACCGTGCTGTGATCGGTGCGGGCACGGTGCTGGATACCGATGCGGTCACACAGCTGGGCAACCTTGGCGCGCAGATGATCGTGTCACCGGATTGTAACCCCGAGGTCATCGCGGCAACTAAGGCCGCTGGCATGCTGTCCTACCCCGGTGTGATGACCCCGACCGAATGCTTCACCGCCCTGCGCGCCGGTGCCGACGGGCTGAAAATGTTCCCCGGATCGCTTGTAACGCCCGCTGGCCTGAAAGCCATCCGCGCGGTTCTGCCCGAAGGCACGAAATGCTTTGCCGTGGGCGGCGCGGGCCCCGACAATTTCGCCGATTGGAAAGCTGCCGGAGCCGATGGGTTTGGCATCGGCACGGCGTTGTATACCACAGGTATACAAGTTTCCGAGATCAAAACGCGCGCCGAAAAAATCGTTGCCTCCTACGACGAAATCTACGGATAATCCTTTATGAAACGGACACTTGGCACCTGCTACTACCCCGAGCATTGGCCCGAAGACATGTGGGAACAAGACGCCGCCCGCATGGTCGAGGCTGGCCTGACGTGGGTGCGTATTGGGGAATTCGCGTGGGGTAAAATAGAACCGCACGAGGGCGAGTTTCATTGGGACTGGCTGGATCGCGCAATTGACGTGCTGGGGCGTGCGGGCCTGAAGGTTGTTCTGGGCACCCCCACCGCCACACCGCCCCGATGGGTCGTCAACAAACACCCCGATATGATCGCCGTGGATGTAGACGGAAAGCCCCGCAAATTCGGGTCGCGCCGCCATTATTGCTTTAGCCACGAAGGATTCAGCGCCGAAAGTCGCCGGATCACGGAAAAGGTGGCGCAGCGTTATGGCCGAAATCCCTATATCGCCGCATGGCAGACCGACAACGAATACGGCTGCCACGACACGGTGATTTCTTATTCGGATGCCGCGCGAATGGCATTTCGCGACTGGCTGCGGAATGAATTTGACGATGATATCGACGCGCTGAACGCAGCTTGGGGCAACGTGTTCTGGTCGATGGAGTACGCCGATTTCGACGAAATCGATCTGCCCAACCTGACAGTGACCGAACCCAACCCCGCCCACGCCTTGGCCTTCCGCCGATTTTCGTCGGATCAGGTGGTGCAGTTCAATCGCGAACAGGTGGATATCATCCGCGCGCACTCCGACGCGCCGATCAGCCACAACTACATGGGGCGCATCACGGACTTTGATCACTACAAGGTCGGGCGTGATTTGGATATCGCAACGTGGGACAGTTATCCCCTTGGTTTTCTTGAAGATCGCGTAGGCGCCGAGGCCGAACGCCAACGCAAATATGCGCGTCAGGGCGATCCGGATTTTCAGGCGTTTCACCACGATCTGTATCGTGCCGTGGGCCGTGGCCGCTGGTGGGTGATGGAGCAGCAGCCCGGTCCGGTGAACTGGGCCCCCTACAACCCCGCGCCCCTGCCCGGCATGGTCCGCCTCTGGACGTGGGAGGCCTTTGCCCACGGGGCCGAGGCCGTCTGTTATTTCCGCTGGCGTCAGGCGCCGTTTGCACAGGAAGAGATGCACACAGGCATGCTGCGCCCCGACAGCGCGGACGCGCCCGCGATCATCGAGGCACGGCAAGTGCGCGATGAACTGGTCGATGCGCTGGATGCCTTCTATTCGAAACCGCCCGAGGGCGTGCGCGTCGTGATCCTGACTGGGACGGACGGTCACTATTGTTCCGGTCTCGATCTGTCGGAACATGTGCGCCGTTCGGCCGAACAGGGGCTCTATCATTCGCGCCACTGGCACGCGGTGATGGAACGCATCCAGCTGGGCGGACTGATTACCGTGTCTGCCATGTTCGGGGCCGTGATCGGCGGCGGGATGGAGCTGGCGGCCGCCACCCATGTGCGGATTGCCGAGGCCTCGACCATCTTCCAGCTGCCCGAGGGGCGCCGCGGCATCTTCGTGGGCGGCGGGGCCACTGCCCGCGTCGGACGTCTGCTCGGCGCCGACCGGATGACCGAAATGATGCTGACCGGGCGCAAATATGGTGCCGAAGAGGGCTTGGCCCTGG
>CATNDK010000158.1 GCA_950096585.1 Thalassococcus halodurans
TCGAGGCGTCGTAGCCGCGGGCGCGCAGGGCCTCCTGCGTCGGCACATAGGGCGGCGATCCGATGTGCCAGTCGCCGGTCCCGGCGCTGTCGAGCTCCAGCGACACTCCCCGTTCCGCGGCCTTGGCGCGGACCACGGCTTCGGCAGAGGGAGAGCGGCAGATGTTGCCCAGACAGACGAATAGGATACGGTGCGACATGTCATGCCCTTTGCTGGTTCACAGGGCATAACCTAACACGCGGCAGGCGGGGGTAAACAGCGATGGTGCAACGGAAAATCGTCATTCTGACAGGCGCAGGGGTTTCTGCCGAAAGCGGGCTTCAGACATTTCGCGCCTCTGACGGGCTCTGGCACGAACATCGCGTCGAGGATGTCGCCACGCCCGAGGCCTTTGCCCGCGACCCCGCGCTGGTGCAGGACTTCTACAACATGCGCCGCGCCCAAGGGGCCAAGGCCGAACCCAACCCCGCCCATCACGCGCTGGCACGCCTACAGGCAGACTATGACGGAGAGGTCGTGCTGATCACCCAGAACGTCGATGGCCTGCACGAGGCCGCTGGCGCAAAGGTCATCCATATGCACGGGCAGCTTGATCAGGCGCTCTGTGCCACCTGCGGCCAGTGCTGGGCCGCTCCGCTGGAGATGCAGGCCCAACACCCCTGCCCCGCCTGTAACGCGCCCACAGGGCGCCCAGACATCGTCTGGTTCGGCGAGATGCCCTATCACATGGATGACATCATAGATCACCTCTATGACGCGACGCTATTTGCCGCGATTGGCACATCAGGGCGGGTCTATCCGGCGGCGGGATTCGTGCGCGAGGCCAAATCGGTAGGCGCATGGACGGTCGAGCTAAATCTGGACCCAAGCGATGTGGCCCGTGATTTCGACGACCACATCATCGGCCCTGCCAGCAAAACCGTGCCCGCGTGGGTCGACAGCCTGTTGGCGTGATCCGGACAACAGAAAAAGCCCCGACCGTTTCCGGTGGGGCTTTTCGCATCCAACAGGATAGAAAGCTTACGCTTCGGCTTGTGCCTTGGCGATTTCTTTCTTCACTTTCAGCGCTGTTGCCGAAAGCTCAGTGTCTTTTGCTTTTGCCAGGAACTTGTCCAGACCACCGCGGTGATCGACAGTACGCAGAGCAGCTGCCGAAATACGCAGTTTGATACCGCGGCCCAGTGTTTCGGACTGCAGAGTTACGTCGTTCAGGTTCGGCAGAAAGCGACGCTTGGTCTTGTTGTTGGCGTGGCTGACATTGTTGCCAACCATCGGGCCCTTACCGGTCAGTTCGCAAACACGCGACATGGTCTTTTCCTCGTCTCTAAGGGCGAATGATCGGCCATCCGCCAAAATCAAAGGGCGCCGATTAGCAGCGCCCGGAATCTCGTCGGGCTTCTCTAGGCACTAAGCATGTGCGCGTCAAGCCTATCTGCGCCTAGCTTTGCAAGTAGGTCCTCAGAAACCTGTCTGCAGCGGCTGCAGCGGTCAATTCACCCTGTTCTACATCGTGCGAAAGCGCCTGCATCGCGCCTTTTAGCGGCTCTTTACTGAGTCGCGACAGCAAACCTTCGCGCACCTCTGATTCGAACCAGTAGCGCGCTTGTGCCGCGCGGCGGCTGTCCCAGTGGCCATTTTCACGCCGCCAATCCGCCAGCGCCTGCATTTCGTCCCATGCCTGCGCCAACCCGTTTTCTTCCAGTGCGGACACGGTCAGCGCCTTGGGGAAGCCTTGGGGATCTTGCGGGCGCTTGCGCAACAGGCGCAGCGCACCGGCGTAATCGGCACAGGTGCGGGTGGCCGTGGCCTTCAGGTCGCCGTCGGCTTTGTTGACCAGAATGATATCGGCCATTTCCATGATACCGCGCTTCACGCCCTGCAATTCGTCGCCACCCGCAGGGGCCAGCAGCAGCAGGAACAGGTCGGACATTTCGGCCACCACGGTCTCGGACTGGCCGACGCCCACGGTTTCCACAAGGATCACGTCAAAGCCCCACGCCTCGCACAGGCCAATCGCCTCGCGCGTGCGGCGGGCAACACCGCCCAGATGCGACTGGCTGGGGGACGGGCGGATAAAGGCGTTTTTTTCGCGCGACAGGCGGTCCATCCGCGTTTTGTCACCCAGAATCGATCCACCAGACCGCGCCGACGACGGATCAACCGCCAGAACAGCGACCTTCAGACCCTGTTCGATCAGCATCATGCCAAAGGATTCGATAAAGGTAGATTTGCCCACGCCCGGCGTGCCCGACAGACCGATGCGCAGCGCCGATTTCCCACCGCCTTGCGCGTTCACCTTTTCCAGAAGCTCGGTCGCCATCTGCCGATGATCGTCGCGGCCGCTTTCCACCAGAGTGATCCCACGGGCCAAGGCGCGGCGGTCGCTGGCCAGAATTCCGCTGGCTAGGGCGTCGATATCCATGGTGTGTGGCCTCCCATCCGTTCGTGGTTTTCTGCATGGCAGAGACAGGCTTGTCCAGTCGCCAAAGGGCTTATGCATGGCCGCTGTGCGCCGATACACCTTTACTTCTGCGGCCTTGTGACCCACGTCAGCGCTAACGGTTATTCAAACAGGAGCTTTTCATCATGTCGGACCCAAAAATCGGTATTTACGGATTGGGCACCATGGGCGCGGCGCTTGCGTTGAACATGGCGGACAAGGGAATTGCCATCGCGGTGTCGAACCGGACGGCCTCGGTCATTCCCGAATTCATGGAGCGTGCGGGCGATCTGGCGGAGAATATCACCGCTGTGGACGACCTGAAGGCGCTGATCGACGCGCTGCCAAAACCGCGCAACCTTTTGGCCATGATCCCCTCGACCGGCCCGATGGATGCGTTTCTGGATGATGTGATCCCGATGCTGGATGCGGGCGATACCGTGATCGATGCGGGCAACGCCGATTTCCATTCCACCCGCGCCCGTGCGGCGCGTCTTGCCGAACACGACCTGCACTTTGTGGGTTTGGGCGTATCCGGCGGCGAAGAAGGTGCACGGCATGGCCCGTCGATGATGATGGGCGGCACAGATCACAGTTGGTCTGAACTTAAGCCCGTGTTGGAAAAGATCGCCGCCAAATTCGACGGCGCGCCTTGTGTGGATCACCTTGGTCCCGATGGCGCGGGCCATTTCGTAAAGACCGTCCATAACGGCATCGAATATGCCGACATGCAGGTGATCGCGGAAACCTACGACATTCTGCGCAATGGTCTGGGGATAGACCTGCCTGCCGTCGCCGACCAGTTCGACGCGTGGAACGATGGCCCCCTTGGCAGCTATCTGATGGAGATCACCGCCAAGGTGCTGCGCTATGACGATCCCGAAACCGGCAAACCCGCCGTCGATGTGATCCGCGACAGCGCCGGTCAGAAAGGCACAGGCCGCTGGACGGTGATCGAGGCCGTGAAGCTGGGCCAATCCGCCACGATGATCGAAGCCGCCGTTGCGGGCCGCGCATGGTCGGCGGAAAAACCGCTGCGCGAACTGGCCGCCAAAGCGTTTGGCGAAGATCGCGGTGCGATTGATCTGGACGTGACCACGATCGAGGCCGCGCTGCGCGTGGCCCGTGTGCTGGAATACGCCCAAGGCTTCCGCATTCTGAAGGCCGCGTCGGATGAATACGACTGGAACCTTGATCCCGCCCGCATCGCTGAAATCTGGCGCGCAGGCTGTATCATCCGCGCCAAGATGCTGGACGATATTTCAGCCGCGTTCCGCGATGGTGCGCCCGAGGGCCAGTTGCTGCTTGCCCCTGCCTTCCGCGACACGATCCAAGACGGCATCCCCGCCCTGCGTCAGGTCGTCGGTGCGGCCGTCGCCGCGGGCCTGCCGGTGCCTGCCTTGGCCTCGGCGCTGGCGTGGTACGATACGATGCGCCAGTCGCGTGGCACCGCGAATTTGGTTCAGGCGCAACGTGATTTCTTTGGCCGCCACGGTTTTGAGCGGCTGGATGCCGAAGGCGCCCATCACGGCCCTTGGTGGGACTAAACGCCTAGGTCCGACGTTTCGCACGAAGCGTCGGATCAGCCTCGCGCGGATTTTCCGGCCACGGATGTTTCGGATACCGCCCGCGCATATCCTTGCGCACGTCGGCATATGAGGTGTCCCAGAAGTTCGGGATATCCATGGTGGTCTGCACAGGCCGACCCGCCGGTGACAACAGCGTCACCCGCAGGGGCCGTTTGGCCACGACAGGATGCACCGTCTGGCCGAACATTTCCTGTAGGCGCAGCGAAATCTCGGGGTCATCGCCAGAGTAATCAATCGGGATGTCACGGCCCAAAGGCGTTTTGAACGCCGCAGGGGCGGCTGCGTCCAGCGCCTGCATCTGGTTCCAATCCAGCATGGCGCGCAGCGCGGGCAGCAGATCGAACTTTTTCCAGTCATCGGCGGTTTTCACACCGTTCAGATGGGGCAGCAGCCAGTCGCCCAGACTGTCCATCAGGGCCGCGTCCGACATATCAGGCAGATCGCCACCTGCGTCCCGCACCAGCATCACGCGGGCGCGGAACCGTTTGGCAGCATCGGACAGCGAAAGCCCCAGATCGCGCACACCGTCCAGCATGGCGGTGGCCACGGCATCAGAGGGCGCGTCTTTCCAGATGCGATCATCCAGCGCGATGGCCCCCAGCCGTTCCTGCTGACGCGCCACAACACGCCGGTCGCGCTTGGACCACGCACAGCTGTCTTCCCACGCGATCTGTTCGGCAAAGAGCCCCCTCACTTCGCTGTCACTGATGGCAATCGCCTGCCTGATCTTGGCCTCGCGGGGATCACCGTCCAGATCGGTCGCAACGATCAGACGGCTTGCGCCCAACGGGTCATCCGGAGCAAAAACCGCACCCTTGCCGCCAGACAACTGGAACCGTGGCGCATCACCTTTGCGGCGTAGCCCGATACGGTCGGGATAGGCCAGCCCGGCCAGTTCTGCCGCATTCATGCCTTTAGAAGGGCTCTTGCCGCGCAGGCGCTTGGCCTCGGTTCGGATACGGTCCAGCGCGGGGCGGTTCACGTCATAGGGATGGCGGTCGCGGAAAGCGCGCAGATCATCCAGTGCCTTCAGGCGCAGCGTCAGGTCTGACGGCGCGCCACGCAGCGGGTCGCGATCTGCCAAAAGCGCCGCCAAAGGCGCGGCATCCGCCCCGCCCAGCACCATCATATGCGCCAGACGCGGATGCAGCGGCAGCGCAGCGATCTGGCGACCATGATCGGTGATCCGCCCCTGCCCGTCCAACGCGCCCAACATGTGCAGCAACGCCTGCGCCTCGCCCAGAACGCCCGCGTTTGGTTGGGTCAGAAACGGCAGATCACCGGCCTCAGCCCCCCAAAGCGCCAGTTCCAGCGCAAGTCCGGTCAGGTCGGCGGCTTCGATCTCGGCTGGGGGGAAGGGTTGCATCCCGCCCTCTTCGCCCTTGGTCCACAGGCGGTAACAGGTGCCTTCGGCCACGCGGCCCGCGCGGCCAGCCCGCTGTGTCGCTTCGGCCCGTGTGACGCGTTCTGTCACCAACCGCGACATGCCCGAGGATGGATCGAACCGCGCACGGCGGGCGCGACCGCCGTCGATAACGACGCGGATGTCTTCGATGGTCAGCGAGGTTTCGGCGATTGACGTGGCCAGCACCACTTTACGGCCTTTGGTTTCGGGCCGGATCGCTGCGCGTTGGGCCGCGAAATCCATCGCGCCATATAGCGGCCTGATGTTGTGATCGGGGGGCAGACGGCCCGTCAGTTTGCTTTCAACCCTGCGAATTTCGCCCTCGCCCGGCAGGAACACCAGAATGCCACCTTCGGTTTCTGCAGCAGCAGAGACGACCAGATCGGCGACCGCATCCTCGAACCATTTGCCCTTGGGCACGGGGCGATCCAGCCAGCGGGTTTCTACGGGAAAACTGCGGCCTTCGGACGTGACACGCGGGGCGTCCATCAGCTCGGCCAAGGGGCCGGCATCCAGCGTCGCCGACATGGCCAACAGGATCAGATCATCCCGCAGCGCGCCTGCCACCTCAAGACACAGCGCGAGCCCCAGATCAGCATTCAATGACCGTTCATGAAATTCGTCAAAGATCACCGCGCCAACGCCATCCAGCCCCGGATCGGATTGCAGGCGGCGGGTCAGGATACCTTCGGTCACCACCTCGATCCGCGTATTGGCGCTGACCTTGGCCTCGCCGCGCAAGCGGTAGCCCACGGTTTGGCCGACCTTTTCACCCAGCACATCGGCCATACGTTCGGCACTGGCACGGGCGGCCAGACGGCGGGGTTCCAGCATCAGGATGGTGCCGTCGGTCAATCCGGCCTCAAGCATCGCCAAGGGCACACGGGTGGTCTTACCCGCACCCGGCGGGGCCTCAAGAACAGCGCGGCCCCGCGATTGCAGGGCCGTCAGCAAGTCCGGTAGTGCGTCTTCTATGGGAAGGCGCATGTTGCGATCACTTACCCAAACACCAGCGCATCACCGCCTTTTGCGCGTGCAGGCGGTTTTCGGCCTCGTCCCAGATGACCGAGTTCGGGCCGTCCATCACTTCGGATGTGACCTCTTCCTCGCGGTGGGCGGGCAGACAGTGCATGAACAGCGCGTCAGGCTTGGCGGCCTCCATCAACTGGCGGTTCACCTGATAGGGGCGCAGCATATTGTGGCGGCGTTCCTTGGCCGATTGCGCGTCATGCATCGACACCCATGTGTCAGCGATGATCAGATCGGCATTTTCCACGGCCTTCATGGGGTCACGTTCAATGGTAATCTGCGCGCCCTTGTTGCGGGCAAAACCGACGAACTCCATCTCGGGGTCCAGTTGCACAGGGCCTGTAAAGGTCAGGTCACAGCCGAACTGACCAGCCGCATGCAGCCACGAAGCACAGACGTTGTTGCCGTCACCGGCCCAGACCACCTTTTTGCCCGCGATGGGGCCACGGTGTTCTTCGAAGGTCATGACGTCGGCCATGATCTGGCAGGGGTGCGTGCGGTCGGTCAGACCGTTGATCACCGGCACACTGGCGTATTCGGCCATTTCCTCAAGCACGGCTTC
>CATNDK010000159.1 GCA_950096585.1 Thalassococcus halodurans
CACGCTGACGGCGGAACTGTGCCGCGCGCTGGGACACCGCCTGTCGATGGCGGTGGTGACCAACGACATTTACACGCAAGAGGATGCCGAGGCGCTGATGCGCATGCAGGTGCTGCCGCTGGAACGGATCCGCGGGGTCGAAACCGGCGGCTGCCCGCACACGGCGATCCGCGAGGATGCCTCGATCAACCTCGCGGCCATTGCCGAGCTCAACGCGGCGATTCCCGACCTCGACCTGATCCTGATCGAGAGCGGCGGCGACAACCTGTCGGCGACCTTCTCGCCCGAGCTTGCCGATGTGACGATCTACGTGATCGACGTGGCCGCGGGCGAAGAAATCCCGCGCAAAGGCGGGCCGGCGATCTGTAAATCCGACATCCTCGTGATCAACAAAACCGATCTGGCACCCTACGTGGGCGCATCGCTTGAAGTGATGGAGCGGGACGCGACAAAGATGCGGGCAGGTAAGCCCTTTGTCTTCGCGCAGAACAAGCACAACCAAGGCGTGGATCAGATTATCGACCTGCTCTGCGATATCGGTGGGTTGGACCTGAAACCCATCGCTGCCGAGTGAATCATAAACCTCGCGCGAGGTCTGAATGCGGGAGCCTCCGGCGGAGGTATTTTGGGAAAGAAAATACTCAGTAAGAGTACGATGTATTTTCTTTCTTCAAATACCTCGGGTGAATTGGCCGAAGGCCAAGGGGGCAGAGCCCCCAACTACGCCGACGTGCGAAGCGCGGCGGAACCCTTATCCGATCTGACCGCGCTTGCCGCCAGTCTGAGCGCGATCCATCAGGATTTGATCCAACAGAACGCAGGCCATCATCGCCTCGCCCACTGGGACGGCGCGGATGCCGACGCAAGGGTCATGGCGGCCTTTGGTGACGACTTCGGTATCCTTGCCGGATTTGGTCACCGACCCGCGCGGCTTCAGGATCGACGATGTGGGTTTCACCGAGAAGCGCACGACGACGTCCTGACCAGTAGAGATACCGCCAAGGATGCCGCCTGCGTGGTTTGAACCGTAGATCGGCTGTCCGTCCGGCCCCATGGAAATCTCGTCTGCGTTTTCTTCGCCAGTCAGGGCGGCGGCGTTCATGCCTTCGCCGATTTCCACGCCTTTGACCGCGTTGATCGACATCATCGCGGCGGCAAGATCGGTGTCCAGTTTGGCGTAGATCGGTGCGCCGATGCCTGCGGGCAGGCCTTGGGCCACAACTTCGATCACCGCGCCGACAGAGCTGCCGGATTTGCGCAATCCGTCCAGATACTCTGCCCACTGATCAGCGGTCGCGGCTGATGGCACCCAGAAGGGGTTGTTCTCGATCTCGGCCATGTCGCGGTCGCCGGTGATGCCGTGCGGGCCCATTTGCGTCATGTAGCCTGTGATTTTCAGGTCGGGCAGCATGTCGGCCAGAACCGCGCGGGCGATACCGCCAGCGGCCACACGGGCGGCTGTTTCGCGCGCCGACGAGCGGCCGCCACCGCGATAGTCGCGGATGCCGTATTTCTGCCAGTAGGTGATATCGGCGTGACCCGGGCGGAAGGTTTCGGCGATCTCGCCGTAATCCTTGGACCGCTGGTCGGTGTTTTCGATCATCAACTGGATCGAGGTGCCTGTGGTTTTGCCTTCGAACACGCCCGACAGGATTTTCACCGCGTCAGGTTCGCGGCGCTGGGTGGTGTAGCGGTTTTGGCCCGGTTTACGGCGGTCCAGCCAGTGCTGCAGCATTTCTTCGGTCACGGCGATGCCCGGAGGGCAGCCGTCGACGGTGCAGCCAAGGGCGGGTCCGTGGCTTTCGCCCCATGTGGTGACGCGGAAAAGGTGGCCGAATGTGTTGAAGCTCATGAAGCATCTCCTGATCTTGGGTGACGTCCTAGGGCAGGGGACGCGGACCCTCAAGGGATTTCGCTTGAATCCACCCACGTGGGGCACTAGCTGTTGCCGCACCTCGGGGTGCTTGGGTTGGTCCAAGCTGAGATGCGATGCTTCGCGAACCCGTCGAACCTGAACCGGTTAACACCGGCGGAGGGAAGGCCATGGCCCACGGACCCTTGTCCCGCTCCATCCTTGCCCGTCCGTCGCAGAGTGGAGAATGCCATGACCAAGGGCTTTATCATCGCTGCGGGACTGATGGCGGCAACTGCCGCGACAGCACAGGACTCTGTGCTGACGGTTTACGCACCTGACTACATCACATCCGAATGGGGGCCGGGCCCCAAGATCGAAGAGCTGTTCGAGGCCGAATGCGGCTGCGATCTGCAGTTCAAGCCGGGCGATCTGTTGCCGCGCATCCTGTTGGAAGGCGACCAGACTGACGCCGACATCGTGTTCGGCCTGAACACCGACGTCACCAAGAAGGCCCGCGAAACCGGCCTGTTTGCGCCGCACAATGTGGACCTGTCGCCGCTGACCCTGCCGCTTGAGTGGGATGACGCGATCTTCCTGCCCTATAACTACGGGCATACGGCGTTTATATATAACGAGGAAAAAATCGCCAATCCGCCCACCAGCTTTGATGCGCTGGTGAACTCGGATGATGATCTGAAGCTGGTCATTCAGGATCCGCGCACATCCATTTCCGGCCTCGCGCTGGTTCTTTGGGTGCAGGCGGTTTACGGCGATCAGGCGCAGGCCGCTTGGGAAAAGCTGGCGCCCAAGGTGCTGACTGTGACGAAGGGCTGGTCTGAAAGCTATGGCCTGTTCACCGACGGTGAGGCGGACATGGTGCTGTCTTACACGACATCCCCTGCCTACCACATCATCGCGGAAGAAGACCGCACCAAGAAGGCAGCGATCTTCCCTGAAGGTCACTATTTCATGGTCGAACTGGCCGCCAAAATCGCCAGCACCGATGTTCCGGAGCTGGCGGACCAGTTCATGGCGTTTGTCCTGTCCGAACAGTTCCAGTCGATGATTGCCACTGGCAACTGGTCGATCCCTGCGGCTTTGGATCAGGACAAATGGCCGGAAGGCTTCAAAGAGCTGAACCTGCCTGAAAAGGTTCTGTTCTATTCCGAGGACGAAGCAGCCGAGCTGCGTGATACAGCGATCGAGGCATGGCGCGCCGCGCTTTCGCAGTAATCGCGGGCGCGCTTGTCGCGCTTTTGACCTTTGGGCCCGTGGTGGCAGTGTCACTGCGGGCTGGCGGGGTTGGCGGGTTCGCGCCCGGGGATTGGGGCGCGATCAGGTTTACGCTGACGCAGGCGGTGATTTCTGCGGGCCTCAGCGTGTTGTTTGCCATTCCGGTGGCTCGCGCGTTGGCGCGGCGGCGGTTTGTCGGGCGCGGGGCCTTGGTGGCTCTGTTGGGTGCGCCGTTCATCCTGCCGGTGATCGTGGCTGTGCTGGGCCTGATCGCGGTGTTCGGCAACAACGGTATTTTCAACGGACTTCTGCGGGCCTTGGGTCTGCCAAGCATGACGATCTATGGCCTGCACGGGGTCATCATCGCGCATGTGTTCTTTAACCTGCCCTTGGCGACACGGATGCTGTTGCAAGGATGGTTGGCGATCCCGTCAGAACGGTTCCGTCTGTCCGCTGGTCTGGGTTTGCGCCCTTGGGCGGCGTTCAAGGTGTTGGAGTGGCCCATGCTGCTGCGCGTCGCGCCCGGGGCCTTTGCGGTGATCTTTGTGATTTGCCTGTCGTCCTTTGCAGTGGCGCTGACCTTGGGCGGCGGGCCGAAGGCGACGACGGTTGAACTGGCGATCTATCAGGCGATGCGCTTTGATTTCGATCTGGCCCGCGCGGCCAGCCTGTCTTTGGTGCAGTTGGTACTGGCCGTGGTGGCAGGTGTGGCGGCTTTGGCGCTGGCGCGGGGTGACGGGTTCGGGTCTGGGTTGGATCGCGTGGTGACGCGGTTTGATACGGGGCGGATCGGCTTGGCGCTGGATTCGCTCTGGATCATGCTGGCCGCGCTGTTTCTGTTGACGCCCTTGGCGTTGGTGGCGTGGAACGGGCTGGCGGGTTTGCCAATGTTGAGCGCATCGGTGTGGCAGTCGGCAGGGCATTCGATGTCGGTCGCTTTGGGCTCGACATTGCTGTGCATCCTCTGGGCGCTGCCGCTCGCGACGCGTCGGGGCGAGTTGATTGGCCTTCTGGGGATCGCATTGTCGCCCTTGGTTCTGGGCACGGGCCTGTTCCTGATCCTGCGGCCTTACATCAATCCGTTGTCCGTGGCTTTGCCTGTCACAGCGGTGATCAACGCATTGGTCAGCCTGCCGTTTGCCCTGCGTATTCTGCGCCCCGAGGCCGAGGCGATCCGGCAGGACCACGCGCGGCTGAGCGCCGCTTTGGGGCTGACGCCGTGGGCTTGGGTGCGCTTTGTTTATTTGCCGCGTTTGCGGCGGCCTTTGGGGTTTGCGGCTGGTTTGACGGCGGCACTGTCGATGGGCGATCTGGGGGTCATTGCGCTGTTTGCCGATCCGGACCGGGCGCCCTTGCCCCTGCACGTCTACCAACTGATGGGCCGCTACCAGATGGAGGCGGCGCAGGGGGCGGCGCTGTTGTTGTTGATGCTCAGCCTCGGGCTGTTCTGGCTGTTTGACCGTGGGGGACGCGTGAATGCTTGAGTTGAAGGGCCTGCACCTGAAAGAGGGCGATTTCGAGCTGCGGGCTGATCTGAGTTTGCGGGCATCGGGCCGCTATGCCGTGATCGGGCCGTCGGGCGCAGGTAAATCGACGCTTTTAGATGCAATCGCGGGCTTCCGGCCTTTGTTGTCTGGCACGGTGTCGTGGAACGGTCAGGCCTTCACCGATCTGACGCCCGCGGAACGCCCCTTGGCGATGCTATTCCAAGACAACAACCTGTTCCCGCACCTGACGGTTGATCGCAATCTGGCGCTGGCCTTGCGCCCAGACGGGGGGCGCATCGGTGCCGAGGGCCGCGAAAAGATTGTGCAGGCTTTGGCGGATGTGGGGCTGGCAGGCATGGGAGGGCGCAAACCGGCGCAACTGTCTGGCGGGCAGCAAAGCCGCGCGGCTTTGGCGCGGGTGGTTTTGCAGGAACGGCCCGTCATGTTGCTGGACGAGCCTTTCTCGGCGTTGGGGCCTGCGCTGAAGGTCGAAATGCTGGATTTGCTGGCAAAGGTGGCCGACCGGCTGCAGGCGCTGGTGCTGATCGTGACGCATGATCCGAACGATGCGCGGCGGTTCGCGCCAGAGACTGTGTTGGTCAGCGACGGCATCGCCCATGCGCCGCAACCCACGGGCCCGCTGCTCGACAACCCGCCGCCTGCGCTGGCGCAATACCTTGGTGGGGCATGACGTGACATGCCCACAACGCCGCGCGTTTTGTCATAAACTTTCACCAAGCTTTCGTTGACAGACGCGGCCCCAAAGTAGAGACATGACGCCGAGCGAATAAGTGAGAATTTAATTCTCAGGCACCTGCCATTTTCTGGTAAGGTAGCGAAAAGAACACGAGGCCAACCATGACCAGCAGTGCGCGTATTGAAGGCGATTTGCGCGAAAAAATCCTGACCAGCCCGGATATTGTGCTTGAAGACGCCGATCTGATGCGGGCGTTGGTTGCGGCCAATGAACGGGCGATGGGCGCGAATATCGTCGATCTGCGCGGCATTGCGATGGATCGTCTGGAACAGCGTCTGGACCGGTTGGAAGAAACCCACCGGTCGGTGATTGCAGCGGCCTATGAAAACCTGTCCGGCACCAATCAGATCCACCGCGCGATCCTGCGCATGCTGGACCCGATCGAGTTCGAGGCGTTCCTGCGCGAACTGGGTGGCGAAGTGGCCGATATCCTGCGTGTGGATGCGGTCCGCCTGGTGCTGGAATCGCCTGCTGGCGAACAGGATCAGGCGCTGAACCGTCTGGGTGATGTTCTTAGCATCGCGCAATCGGGCTTTATCAATGACTACCTGACCGAAGGCCGTAATCTGCCGGTGCGTCAGGTGACCCTGCGCCAGATGCACGAAGGCGATGCACGCATTTACGGCGACAAGGGCAGTTACCTGCGGTCCGAGGCCTGCCTGAAGCTGGACTTCGGCGAAGGCCGTCAGCCCGGTCTGCTGGTCTTCGGTGCCGAAGACCCCCATCAGTTCACGCCGCAGCATGGCACGGACCTTCTGGCATTCTTTGCCGGTGTGTTCGAACGGTCCATGCGCCGCTGGTTGTCGTGACACTCGGGATTTCCGCACAAGCGCGGGACGCGCTGGAAAACTGGTTGGCCTCGATGGCTGCACTGAAGGGCGCGTCGGAAAATACGCTGAACGCCTATCGTGCGGATGTTCTGGATTTCATTGCTTTCATGACCAACCACTATGCCGAGGCGCAGGGCCTTGGCCCTTTGTCGCGCATCACGGTGTCCGACATGCGGTCGTGGATGGCGCATCTGCGCGGGCAGGGTGCAGCCCCGCGATCAGCGGCGCGTAAGCTGTCTGCCGTCAAAAGCTTTTATCGTTGGCTATCCGAGCGTGAGGGGTTCGAGGCGACCTCGGTCCTTGCCGCCCGCGCGCCGCGTTTTCAGAAAAAACTGCCGCGGCCCTTGTCGGCCGACGCCGCACGTGCGGTCATTGACACTGTGGGCGATCAGGGGCAGGCCGACTGGATCGGCGCGCGCGATGCGGCTGTTGTAACGCTGCTTTATGGCTGTGGCCTGCGGATATCCGAGGCGTTGGGCCTGACGGGCCGTGACCTGCCGTTGGGCGATGTGCTGCGGATTGTCGGGAAGGGCGGCAAGGAACGGATCGTTCCGGTGATCCCCGCCGCACGAGAGGCCGTGGCGAGATACGTCAAAATGGCGCCGTTCCCTATTGGTACCCATGATCCGGTGTTTCGCGGGGCCCGTGGCGGGCCGTTGCAGGCGCGGATGGTGCAAAAGGTAACCGCAGCCGCGCGGATGCAGCTTGGCCTGCCGTCGACGGCCACGCCCCACGCCATGCGTCACAGCTTTGCCACCCATCTGCTGCAGCGCGGCGCCTCCCTCCGGCATGTGCAGGAACTACTGGGCCATTCAAGCATCT
>CATNDK010000160.1 GCA_950096585.1 Thalassococcus halodurans
GACCCCGCTGATTTCGAGGTCTTCCCGAACGACTGGCTGGAACGTGCGCCGGGTGTGCGGATGACATCGGCCCTGATCCGCTGTGCGCTGCGTCCTGACGATGCGACGATGGAGCAGCACATCGAAGATTGGTTTGTGTCGGAATCTGTGGCGATGTCCTCGGTCATTGATGATCAGGCGGTGATTGCCGGTGACTTCCGTATTGATACGGCCGGGCATTTGCGGTTCGGCCTGTTCGTGGGCCCTGATGTGGGCGAACGCCGCATGGGCCGGATCGTTCAGCGCCTCTGCGAGATCGAGACCTATAAGGTCATGTCGATGCTTGGCTTTACACGGGTCAAGTGGATCGCCCCGCGCATCAGCGAGATCGACAAGGAACTGACCGATCTGATGGATGCCATGACTCATGGCAACAAACGCACGGACCAGACGTTGAAATCGCTTTTGTCGGTTTCGGCTGAGCTGGAAACACTCAGCGCGCAGACCTCGTTCCGGTTCGGGGCGACAGGGGCCTATGAGGCGATTGTTACCCAGCGGATTTCGGTTTTGCGCGAAGAGCGGTTCAATGGTCGCCAGACGTTTGCCGAGTTCATGATGCGACGGTACGACCCCGCGATGCGAACGGTGAAAGCCACCGAACAGCAATTGGCCAATCTGTCGAACAGGGCCATGCGTGCCGCAGATCTGCTTCGTACAATGGTTGAGGTCGAACGCTCGGCCCAGAACCAGCAATTGTTGGAAAGCATGAACCACCGCGCCGATATGCAACTTCGCTTGCAGGAAACGGTTGAAGGCCTGTCCGTGGTCGCGATCAGCTATTACGCGGTCTCGCTCATGAGCTATCTGCTTTATCCGGTGGCCAGCCTGATCGGGCTGTCCAAGGGCATGCTCACGGCCTTGGTGACACTGCCGGTGGTTCTGTTTGTCTGGATGATGATCCGGCGTATCCGGAAAATGGTCGAGGCCAAAGGCCCCGACATGTAGTTTGCGTTGCTTTGTCCGGCCCGCTTATTCGGCGGGCTGGACTGCGTTCGGCGTTGCGCCGCGTGCGTTCAGGACGCGGTGGGTCAGAACACCGCCAACACCGATCGCCAGAATGGCCAGCAGGGCAGCGAAGGACAGGGTCGGAACACCGGCCAGACCGGCACCCACGGTGCAACCGCCAGCCAGAACGCCACCCATACCCATCAGTGCGCCGCCTGCAATGTAACGGCCTGTTTCTGACGGGGCGCTAAAGCTTTGCCATTGGAACGTTCCAAAGATCACGGCTGCAACCAGCGCGCCTGCCAGCGTGCCGCCGATCAGGCCCACGCCAAAGCCCGCAGGGATAGATGTCGAGGCGACGGTGAAGAACAATGTGTCTGCCCAAGGCGAAGTGAAGGACAGTGTCTCCATCGCGATCGGATCGAATTCGTCCTGCACGATGAACCCTGTGCCAACCCAGCCAGCAGGAACCAGCAGGCCGATCAGAACCGCCATGACGACCAGTGTCACGCTGTTGCGGCCACGAAGGCCCAGTGCCAAGGCGCCAACGCCCAGAACGACGGCCCAGACGGCTGCGCCACCGGGAAGCTGTGCGAAGGACACGGCATCGCCCATCGGAACGGTGACGGCACCCAGCGACACGCGGATCGGGGCCAGCAGACCCTTCAGCGTGGCATGTGCGACAATGGCGAAGACCAGCAGAACAGTCGCAGCGCGCAGGTTGCCGCTGGCTGTCAGGACGGTCAGGCGCGATACGCAGCCACGTGTCAGGACCATGCCGGCACAAAACAGAAGACCACCCACCAGAATGGCAAGGATCGGCAGGTCGGCGTTCATGAACCGGTGATCGGCAAAATCGATCAGGCCGAAGATGGCTGCGGCTTGGGTGCCCAGAATGGCGACGCCCAATGCTGTCAGCCAGACACCCGACGCGGATTTCGCATCATCGCCGATCAGGCTGCGGCGGAAACAGAACTTTGTGCGCTCGGCCAAAAAGCCAAAGGCCAATCCCAGCAAGAGGGCAAAGCCGACAGCCACTTGGGGGGCTGTGTAGTTTTCGAAACCCAAACTCTCGAACATTCTGGATACTCCGGTGTCGCAGGTGTCAGTTCGCCCACTTAGTTAGGGCGTTTCCCGCTCATTCCAGAAAATCGGGGGCGGTTGCAAGTTCGCCTAATAAACAGGCGTTCGTGTCTTGGCGTCGGGTAGAACAAAGTGTTTTGCCAACTGGTCAAAAGCAGAACGCCTGATCCGGTTTTTTGCGGATCAGGCGCTCCTTTGCCCTTATTTTACCGGTTTTCAGCGCCCGCGCATGCGGGGATCAAGCGCATCGCGCAAACCGTCACCCAGATAGTTCACCGCCAGCACGGTCAACGAAATGGCCGTGCCCGGCAGGATCACCCGTTCGGGGAAGTCGACCATACGGGGAACTGCATCGGCCAGCATCTTACCCCAGGTCGGAAAATCCGAAGGAAATCCGACACCTAGGAAGGATAGGGCGCTTTCCGTGATGATCGCAGTCGCAAGGCCAAGTGTGGCAGACACCATGATCGGTGACAGCACGTTTGGCAGAAGATGGCGGGTGATTGTCTTCCACGACGTGGTCCCGATGGACCGCGCCGCCAGAATAAATTCCCGTTCCTTCAGCGTCAGGATATCGCCGCGCACGATCCGTGCGGTGGGCATCCAGCTGGTGATTCCGATGATGGTGACGATCAGAACAAACATCCCGCCTTCGGGGCCAAAGTTGGCACGAAGTGGTTGGCGGAACAGTGTCACGGCAACCAACAGCAGGGGCAGGATCGGCAAGGATAGGAACAGGTCGGTCAGGCGCATCAAGGGGCCGTCAAGACGACGGAAGTAGCCCGCTGCAACGCCGACTGCCGTGCCAATCAGAAGCGACAGCAACATTGCCGCCCAGCCGACGGCCATGGATGCCCGTCCACCGGCCAGCATCTGTGCCAGCTGATCGCGGCCAAGGTTGTCGGTGCCAAAGGGATGGCCCCACGCGGTTTTGGCGGTGCCGTCCCAGATCGCAGTGTAGATCGGGCGCAAATCTTTGTTCCGGATGTCGAGCTTTTGCGGATCAAGCGTCCAGATGTAAGGCCCGACCAAAACGGCAAGTGTGATGAAGATCAGGAAGAACCCGCCGATCATCGCGCCTTTGTGGCGTTTCAACTGGTCCCAGATGTCCAACCACTGGCTACGTGGCGGGGCGAGGGGGCCTTTGTCCTGCAGCGCAGCAATGGCCTGAGCGTCTGTTGTCGCTGGCTCAGTCATAGCGGATCCTCGGGTCAAGTACGCCGTAAAGGATGTCAGCGATCAGGTTGAAAGCGACAATCAGGAAGGCAAAGATAAACGTCAGCGTCATGACCATGGGCAGGTCGTTGGCGAAAAGCGCGGTGATCAGAAGCTGACCGATGCCGTTCACCTTGAACACGTTTTCCGTAATGATCGCGCCACCAAAGATGCTTGGGACGCCAAGTGCGATGACAGTGATCACCGGGATCATCGAGTTGCGCAGCACGTGAACCGTGACCACGACCGCCTCGGACATACCTTTGGCGCGGGCGGTGCGAACGTAATCCATGTTCAGGTTGTCCAGCATCGATGCACGCATGTAACGGCTGATCTGTGCTGTGGTTTGCAGCGCCAGAACCATGACCGGCATGATCATTTGCTGCAGCTGGATTTTGAAGCTTGCCCAGTCATTCACCACGTGGGTGGTGTCATAGATCGACGGCAGCCAGCCCAGTTGGACAGAGAAAATCACAATCAGCAGTGGGCCGGTAAAGAAAGGCGGGATCGAAAAGCCGATCATCGTCACGAACGTGCCAGCTTGATCGAAAACCGAATACTGGCGATACGCGGAATAGACGCCGATCGGGATCGCGATCAGAACGCCGACCACATAGGCCAAGGCAACGACCCATAGGGTTTGCGGAATACGCTGGATCACGATGTCCATCACCGGCGAACGGGTCTGCCACGAAATCACGCGCAGTTCGTTCTGGTAGAGGTTCGTGTCCGGAAGCCAGCCCAATAGCCAGCTGTCTTGCGTAAGCCAGTCAATCAGGATTTTGGGTTCAATCCAGAGAACCTGAACCAACCACTTCCAGTATTGCACCAAGGGGGGCTGACCAAGCCCCAACGCCTCGCGCATTTGTTGTTTCACTTCGGGGGGGACGGTCAATGGCACTTGGGCCATCGGATCGCCGGGGGCCAGTTGCAGCAGCATGAAGATCGCAAAACTGATAAACAGCAGCGTCGGGACCGCCAGAACCAGACGCCTGATCGTGAATGTCAGCATTTAGGCCAGCCAATTCGCATGTGTTGGAAAGGGCCGTCTGGCCCTAGGAGCAGATAGGAAAATACCGCGCCCCCGTTGGGGGGACGCGGTTATCGTCTGGAAAAGGATTATTCCTTGATCCGGTACCAGTCGGCAGCGTTCCAAAGTTCGCTGTCCCATGTGTTCAGCTGAACACCACCCAGTGTCATTGCACGGGCAGACACACGACCACGGTCGACCAGCGGAACGATTGTCATCGTTTCTTTGGTCAGCATGTCGTTCAGCTTTTTCGCGATTTCGCCGCGCTTTTCCAGCTCGCCTGTGCGTGCCAGTTCGTCCAGCAACGCATCATACTCTTCGCTGCAGAAGCGGTTGATGTTTTCACCCTGCCACTGCGAAGACGGCTTGGGTTCGTTGCCGCAACGGTACATCGACAGATAGGACTGAGGGTCTGTGCCGTCGAAGTTGTTCGCGTACATTTCCACGTCTGCGTAGAACTTCTGGAACGTGTCCGGCGAGCCCGGGTCACCACCGAAGAAGACCGACGCATCGATGTTGCGCAGTTCTGTTTCCACACCGATTTCAGACCACCACTGTTTGATCAGCGCCTGGAAGTCCTGACGAACAGCGTTTGTTGATGTTTGGTACAGCAGGGACAGTTTAACGCCGTCCTTGTCGCGGATGCCGTCACCGTCGGTGTCGGTCCAGCCAGCACCTTCCAGCAGGGCCTTCGCGCCTTCGATGTCCTGTGTCAGACAGTCTGTGTTGTCGGACGCATAAAGGGCAGGGGCGGGAACAAGGTTACAGGTCGCGCGACCGGCCTGACCGTAGCCGACTTCAACCAGCAGTTCGCGGTCAATCGCCATAGACAGCGCGCGGCGCACGGGTTCTTCCGACAGGAAGGGGTGCGGTGCAGCAACGGTCGAACGCTCGCCTTCCGGAAGGTCCGGCGACGGGTTGGTCAGGTTCATTTCGATCCGCTCGACCAGTGTGCCGAATGCTGCGATCGGTTCGCCTTTGCCAGCGGCTGCCATTTGCGCCAGCACGTCAGGCGCCAGCTGAAGGTTCCAAGCGTAATCATATTCGCCTGTTTCCAGAACCGCGCGGCCGGATGCTGTCGCGTCGCCGCCGCCTTTGAAGTTCACAGTCGCAAATGCCGGTTTTGCCGGATCACGATAGTTCTGGTTCGCTTCAAGCGAGATCACGTCGTTCGGACGGAAGTCTGTTACGACAAACGGGCCCGTGCCGATGGGGTAGAAGTTCTGATCGGTACAGGACGATGCTGCCGCGCCGACGCAGTTTTCAAACTGTGCTTTCTGGATGATCGGGGACTGACCGCCCATGAAAGGACCGTAGGGGTTTGGGGTCGGCTGGCCGAACGTGACTTTAACTGTCAGATCGTCCAACGCTTCTACAGATGTCACGCCGTCGAACTTGGCACGCTGCGCGCAGCCGCCTTCGGGGGACATGCAGTACTCGGCGGTGAAGACGACGTCGGCTGCGGTCAGGGCAGAGCCGTCGGACCACTTCATGCCTTCCTTGATCTTCCATGTGATCGACGTCAGGTCGGCGGCCACGCCACCGTTTTCAACTGTCGGGATCTCTTCTGCAAGGTAGGGAACCAGAGCGCCGGTGGGGTCGTAACGACCAAGCGGCTCGATCACCAGCGATGCGGCTTCGATATCCTTCGTACCACCAGAGAGGTAGGGATTCATGATGGACGGAGCTTGCCAATAGATAATGTTGACTTGGCCGTCCGCGCCACGCTCGGCCATGGCGGCGGGCGCCATCGCGGAAGCGGCAACTGCGCCAAGCAGCAAAGATTTAAGTTTCATTGTAGTCTCCATGTTGGACATGCTTTTTTGATGTCTTTGATTTTGTTCTGAGATTTTAGGTGTTTGATTGGTCTGCAGATTTGGCTGCAGTAGTCATTTTGCGTCATTCCCCATTTGACACGAGTTCACCATGCCAGCATCGAAAACCGCATCGACATAAAAAGCAAGTGTTCCGATACACAAAATCTGCAAAAACTTGACTGGCTGGTCAGTAACCGCCTGAAAAAAGTTTAACTTTTGATCAAAAAATAATTTTTCAAGCAATGGTTGTGTGTAACTTGTTGGTATGACTGAATTTCGTGCAGGCGTTCGGATGACGTAGGGTCGGGTTGTCTTTGTCCTGTCTGGTTTGACCGATTAGTCAAATGTTGGTTTGACAAGGGCGTCTGGCTTCGCCTTACTCGTTGCACAACCGTCTGGACGAACCTTGGGGGACAGTATGCTCGACGCACCGATTGCACGGATTGAAAACCTACGGGTCGAGTTTGAAACAAAGGCCGGAACGGTCGTCGGCGTTGAAGACGTGTCGTTTGAAATCGCTTCGGGTGAAACGGTCTGTGTGGTCGGGGAATCAGGGTCGGGCAAATCGGTTTCGTCACTATCTTTGATGCGCCTGATCGAATTCGGCGGTGGCACAATTGCGGGCGGCAAGCTGGTTTTTGATCGGAAAGAAGGCGGCGAGATCGATCTGGCCGAAGCCGAGCAATCCCTGATGCGCACGATTCGCGGCAATGAGATCGGGATGATCTTCCAAGAGCCGATGACTGCCTTGAACCCGGTGTTCACCATCGGCCGCCAGTTGACCGAAGGTCTGAAGGTTCATCGCGGGATGTCTTCGTCCGAG
>CATNDK010000161.1 GCA_950096585.1 Thalassococcus halodurans
CATGTATGTTGGTGTTCCGACAGTGATCGGCGCCGGCGGCGTCGAGCGCATCGTCAACATCACGCTGAACAAAGCCGAGCAGGAAATGTTCGACACATCGGTCAAAGCCGTTCAGGGCCTGGTCGAAGCGTGCAAAGGCATCGACCCGAGCCTTGCATAAGCGTCAGCTGTTACCAAAGTCCAAAAGGCGCGCAGACTGCGCGCCTTTTTTTGTGTTAAGGTTTCAGAACACCCTAAAAAGGAATCGCAAACCACTTGCGCATAATTTGTGATCACACAGCAAATGACTGTGATCACAAAATGGATAAATGCATCCATTTTTACCTATCCGAGAAAATTTTTACTCCAATCAAGCATTCTCTGACCGTTATAGCGGGGAACAACCGCAGCAAAACGGGACGGAGACTTATGAACATCCACGAATATCAGGCGAAAGCCCTGCTTCGCAGCTATGGCGCGCCGGTGTCCGATGGCCGCGTGGTTCTGAAGGCAGAAGATGCCAAAACCGCCGCAGGCGAGCTTGATGGCCCCCTCTGGGTTGTAAAGGCACAAATCCACGCCGGTGGCCGTGGTAAAGGCAAATTCAAAGAAGCCGAAGCTGGCGAAAAGGGCGGTGTCCGCCTGGCCAAGTCGGTTTCCGAGGCTGCCGAAGAAGCGAAAAAGATGCTGGGCAAGACACTGGTCACACACCAGACCGGCCCCGCAGGCAAGCAAGTGAACCGCATCTACATCGAAGACGGTTCCGACATCGAACGCGAACTGTATCTGGCCCTGTTGGTTGACCGCGTCACATCGCGCGTTTCCTTCGTCTGCTCGACAGAAGGCGGCATGGACATTGAAGAGGTCGCCGCATCGACCCCCGAAAAGATCCTGTCGTTCAGCGTTGATCCCGCAACAGGTTACCAGGCATTCCACGGCCGTCGCGTTGCATTCGCGCTGGGCCTGGAAGGCGCGCAGATCAAAGAGTGCGTCAAGCTGATGGGCATCCTCTACAAAGCCTTCATCGAGAAGGACATGGAGATGCTGGAAATCAACCCGCTGATCGTCATGACCGACGGCAAGCTGAAGGTTTTGGACGCCAAGCTGGGCTTTGACGGCAACGCGATCTACCGCCAGCCGGACGTTGCCGAACTGCGCGACGAAACAGAAGAAGACCCGAAAGAGCTTCAGGCCTCCAAGTACGACCTGAACTACATCGCTCTGGACGGTGAAATCGGCTGCATGGTGAACGGTGCCGGTCTGGCGATGGCCACAATGGACATCATCAAGCTTTACGGTGCCGAGCCTGCGAACTTCCTTGATGTTGGTGGTGGTGCCACCAAAGAGAAAGTGACCGAAGCGTTCAAGATCATCACATCCGACCCGAACGTCAAAGGCATCCTGGTCAACATCTTCGGCGGCATCATGCGCTGTGATGTTATCGCCGAGGGCGTCGTTGCCGCGGTTAAAGAAGTAGGTCTGGAAGTGCCGCTGGTGGTTCGTCTGGAAGGTACAAACGTTGAGAAAGGCAAAGAGATCATCAACACCTCTGGCCTGAACGTTATTGCCGCCGACGACCTGAAAGATGGCGCACAGAAGATCGTGAAAGCGGTTAAGGGCTGATCATGCGTCTGGCGGTTTCTGGCATTGCACTTTTGTTGGTCACGGCTTGCTCTGCGCCCCAACAGTCGTCGAATGACGATGTGCTTGTCGCGGGTGCGAACGCATACCGCTACACCGATGCCGCCATTCCGCAGGGCCAGACGGTGACTTACCAAGCAACCTGCCCGCAGGGTTCGGTTTTGGTTCAGACGCCGTCAGGAAAAACCTCCTGCTCGCATGCATCTACTCCCAATCTGGCCGTTGGCGATCGCAACGCCCTGAGCAGCGACACATTCGCCGAGCTTCAGGAGCAAGTGAACCGCACAGGCCAGCCTGCTGCTTATACGGACGGCGATGTGACCATCGTTCTGCGTCCAGCACCATGAATTCTAACGGCTCGGGCAGTCGTCCGGGCCAGACAGACAACATAACCAGGAGACTCCGACATGGCAGTCCTCGTAGACGAAAATACAAAAGTGATCTGTCAGGGCCTGACCGGCTCGCAGGGCACATTCCACACCGAACAGGCCATCGCGTATGGCACAAAAATGGTTGGCGGCGTGACACCGGGCAAAGGTGGTCAGGAACATCTGGGCCTGCCCGTGTTCAACTCGGTCCACGAAGCCAAGCACGTCACCGAAGCCAACGCATCGGTCATCTACGTTCCCCCGCCCTTCGCGGCTGACTCGATCCTTGAAGCGATCGACGCGGAAATGGAACTGATCGTCTGCATCACAGAAGGCATTCCGGTGCTGGACATGATGAAGGTACAGCGCGCGCTGGAAGGCAGCAAAAGCCGCCTGATCGGCCCGAACTGCCCCGGTGTCATCACACCTGACGCCTGCAAAATCGGCATTATGCCGGGGCACATCCACAAGCGCGGCACATGCGGCGTTGTTTCCCGCTCGGGCACCCTGACATACGAAGCGGTCAAGCAGACTTCGGATCTGGGTCTGGGCCAGTCCTCGGCTGTTGGTATCGGCGGCGACCCGATCAAAGGCACCGAGCACATCGACGTGCTGGAAATGTTCCTTGCCGATCCGGAAACACAATCGATCATCATGATCGGCGAAATCGGCGGTTCCGCCGAAGAAGAAGCCGCCCAGTTCCTGGCCGATGAAAAGAAAAAAGGCCGTTGGAAGCCGACAGCCGGTTTCATCGCGGGCCGCACAGCGCCTCCGGGCCGTCGCATGGGCCACGCCGGTGCGATCGTCGCAGGCGGCAAAGGTGGTGCCGAGGACAAGATCGAAGCGATGAAAGCCGCTGGCATCGTCGTTGCAGACAGCCCCGCAACACTGGGCGAAGCTGTTCTGGAAGCGATCAACAAGGGCTAAGGCCCCGTGGCGTGCCGGAACCGGCGCGCCAACCACACGTTTATGGCAAGGGCCGGTGACGATCGGCCCGAGCTCGACAATATCAGGCTGGGCAAAATCGCCTGAAACCCGAGGTGCACCAATGACCGACCAAAGCCCCAACGACGTTTTCCATGCCTCAAGCTTTATGCAGGGGCACAATGCCGAATATCTGGAGCAGATGTACGCGCGCTATGCCAACGACCCCAATGCCGTTGACGAAGCGTGGCAGTCCTTCTTCCAGCAGCTTGGCGACGATGAGATTTCGGTCAAGAAAGAAGCCGACGGCCCCTCTTGGGCGCGCCGCGACTGGCCCCCTGCACCGGGCGATGACCTGACAGCAGCCCTAACCGGCGAATGGCCCATGCCGGTCGCCCCCGCCGAGGCAAAATCTGCCGGTGCGAAAATTCAGGACAAGGCGAAATCCGCAGGTGTGTCGCTGACCGACGCCGAAGTGCGCCGCGCTGTTCTGGACAGTATCCGCGCCCTGATGATCATCCGCGCCTATCGTATCCGTGGCCACCTTGCCGCTGATCTGGACCCGCTGGGCATGCGCGACACATCCGAGCACCCCGAGCTTGATTACAAATCCTACGGCTTCACCGACGCCGATCTGGATCGCCCGATCTTCATCGACAACGTTCTGGGTCTGGAAATCGCGTCGCTGCGCGAAATCATTTCCGTTCTGAAGCGCACCTACTGTGGCACCTTTGCGCTTCAGTACATGCACATCTCTGATCCCGAGCAGTCTGCATGGCTGAAAGAGCGGATCGAAGGTTTCGGCAAGGAAATCAAATTCACCCGTGAGGGCCGTAAAGCCATTCTGAATAAGATGGTTGAGGCCGAAGGGTTCGAAAAATTCCTGCACGTGAAATACATGGGTACCAAGCGTTTCGGCCTTGATGGTGGTGAATCGCTGATCCCTGCGATGGAACAGATCATCAAACGCGGTGGCGCGTTGGGTGTGCGTGACATCATCATCGGTATGCCCCACCGTGGCCGCCTGTCGGTTCTGGCCAACGTGATGGGCAAACCATACCGCGCGATCTTCAACGAATTCCAAGGCGGCAGCTTCAAGCCCGAGGATGTCGATGGCTCGGGCGACGTGAAGTATCACCTTGGTGCATCGTCCGACCGCGAATTCGACGGCAACGAAGTGCACTTGTCGCTGACAGCAAACCCCTCGCACCTCGAAGCGGTGAACCCCGTTGTTCTGGGTAAGGCCCGCGCCAAGCAGGACCAGCTGAACGACGCCGAGCGCACACAGGTTATGCCTGTTCTTCTGCACGGCGACGCGGCCTTTGCCGGTCAGGGCGTTGTGGCGGAATGTTTCGCGCTGTCCGGTCTGCGCGGTCACCGCACAGGCGGCACAATCCATATCGTTGTGAACAACCAGATCGGCTTTACCACTGCGCCGCACTTCTCGCGTTCGTCGCCCTACCCGACGGACAACGCGCTGGTGGTTGAAGCCCCGATCTTCCACGTCAACGGTGACGACCCCGAGGCCGTGGTGCATGCCGCCAAGGTCGCGACCGAGTTCCGTCAGAAGTTCGGCAAAGACGTTGTCATCGACATGTTCTGCTACCGCCGCTTTGGTCACAACGAGGGCGACGAGCCCATGTTCACCAACCCGGTGATGTACAAAAAGATCAAAAAGCAGCGCACAACCCTGACGCTGTACACAGAACGTCTGGTCAAAGACGGCCTGATCCCCGAAGGCGAAATCGAAGACATGAAGGCCGCGTTCCAAGCGCACCTGAATGAGGAATTCGAAGCCGGCAAGGTGTTCAAGCCGAACAAGGCCGACTGGCTGGATGGCCGTTGGTCGCACCTCGACAAGCAAAAGCAGGGCAAATACCAGCGCGGCAAAACGTCGATCAAAGAAGAAACCATGCAGCAGATCGGTCAGGCACTGACCACTGCGCCCGATGGCTTCCCGACGCATAAAACCGTCGCTCGCTTGCTGGAAACCCGCAAGAACATGTTCGACACTGGCAAAGGGTTCGACTGGGCCACTGCCGAAGCATTGGCATTCGGATCGCTTCTGACCGAAGGCTACCCCGTGCGTCTGGCAGGTCAGGACTCGACCCGTGGTACGTTCTCGCAGCGCCACTCGGCCCTGATCAATCAGGACACCGAAGAACGCTACTACCCGCTGAACGCCATCCGCGACGGTCAGGCCCGCTACGAGGTTATCGACTCGGCGCTGTCCGAATATGCGGTTCTTGGTTTCGAATACGGCTACTCGCTGGCGGAACCGAACGCGCTGACCCTATGGGAAGCCCAGTTCGGCGACTTCGCCAACGGTGCGCAGATCATGTTCGACCAGTTCATCTCGTCGGGTGAATCGAAATGGCTGCGGATGTCCGGTCTGGTTTGCCTTCTGCCGCACGGCTTTGAAGGTCAGGGCCCGGAACACTCGTCCGCGCGCCTTGAACGCTTCTTGCAGATGTGTGGTCAGGACAACTGGATCGTTGCCAACTGCTCGACCCCTGCGAACTACTTCCACATCCTGCGTCGCCAGCTGCACCGCTCCTACCGTAAGCCGCTGGTTCTGGTGACACCGAAGTCGCTGCTGCGTCACAAGCTCTGCATTTCGGAAGCCGAAGACTTTACATCCGGTTCGTCCTTCCACCGCGTCCTTTGGGACGATGCGCAAAAGGGCAACTCGGACACCAAGCTGGCTGCCGACGACAAGATCAAGCGCGTCGTGATGTGTTCCGGCAAGGTCTACTTCGACCTTCTGGAAGAGCGCGACAAGCGCGGCATCGACGACATCTATCTGTTGCGTGTGGAACAATTCTATCCGTTCCCGGCCATTTCCTTGGTCAAGGAACTGGAACGTTTCCCGCAGGCAGAAATGATCTGGTGTCAGGAAGAACCTAAAAACCAAGGTGCATGGACCTTTATCGAACCCAATATCGAATGGGTTCTGGGTCGCATCAAAGCGAAACACCCGCGCCCCCGTTACGTGGGCCGTGCCACATCGGCCTCGCCCGCAACAGGTCTGGCCTCCGCTCACAAAGCCCAACAAGAAGCGCTCGTCGATGAAGCGCTGACGATTGAAGGATAAGAACATGACCACCGAAGTGCGTGTACCCACACTGGGTGAATCCGTAACCGAGGCAACCGTTGCGACATGGTTCAAAAAGCCCGGCGATACTGTCGCTGTGGACGAAATGCTGTGCGAACTGGAAACCGATAAGGTCACTGTAGAAGTCCCGTCGCCCGCCGCTGGCACACTGGCGGAAATCGTCGCTGCCGAAGGTGAAACAGTGGGCGTTGACGCGCTGCTGGCCAACATCTCGGAAGGTGACAGCGCTGCAGCACCGGCACCGGCCAAAAAGACCGAAGCCAAGGCCGACGCCCCCGCAGCGTCCGGCGCATCGGTTGACGTAATGGTCCCGACGCTGGGTGAATCCGTGTCCGAAGCAACCGTTTCGACATGGTTCAAGAAAGAAGGCGAAGCGGTCGCTCAGGACGAAATCCTGTGTGAACTGGAAACAGACAAAGTCTCTGTCGAGGTCCCCGCGCCCGCCGCTGGCACCCTGTCCAAAATCCTGGCAGGCGAAGGCACAACTGTCGAAGCAGGCGGTCAGCTTGCCGTGATCGCAGAAGGCGCAGGCGGTGCCGCCGCACCGGCCGCCAAAGAGGCTGCAGCGCCCGCAGGCGACACACAGTACAGCACACCAGCCGCAGGCTCTGGCCGTTCGGACGTCGAAGATGCGCCCGCCGCCAAGAAAGCCATGGCCGAAGCCGGCATCAGCCGCGATCAGGTTCAGGGTTCGGGCCGTGACGGTCGCGCCATGAAAGAAGACGTGGCACGCGCTGTCGCAGCCGCATCCTCTGCGCCTGCCGCAGCCGAGGCACCCAAAGCGCCGCGCGCACCCGTTGCCGCTGACGATGCTGCCCGCGAAGAACGCGTCAAGATGACCCGTCTGCGCCAGACCATCGCGCGCCGCCTG
>CATNDK010000162.1 GCA_950096585.1 Thalassococcus halodurans
CGAAGGTCTGATGGCCGCAGAACGCGCCTTGAAACCCGGCGGTTTGCTGGCCGTTGTGACGTTCCATTCGGTCGAAGACCGGATGGTGAAACGGTTCATGCAGTTGCGGGGCGGGAAAACAGGGCGGGCCAACCGCTATCAGCCGATGCAGGAAGACATTCCAGCGCAGTTCGAAATTCTGACGAACAAGGCCGTCGGACCGGACAAAACCGAGTTGCAAGAAAACCCGCGCTCCCGTTCGGCCAAGCTTCGCGTGGCGCGGCGCACCGACGTGCCGACCGGTGACATCAACCCAAAAGACATCGCAATGCCACAGCTGAAGAAGGGCAAACACTGATGCGTACGCTGATTTATGTCATGACCTTTCTGTCGGTGATTGGCCTCGCGTTTTGGGCCTATCACGAGAATTACAAAACTCAGGCCGCGATTTCCGAGGTCGAGCGTTTGCAGCGCGACATCGGTCTGGCGCGCGAACGTCTGGCGGTTTTGCGGGCCGAATGGGCCTATCTGAACCGTCCTGACCGTCTGCGCGATCTGGCCGAACTGAACTTTGACCGTTTGGGTCTGTTGCCGTTCCGCCCCGACCAATTCGGGCGCGCCGATCAGGTGGCGTACCCCGCACCGCCCAGCCTTGATTTGTCGCAACCGGTTGATGTGACCAGCGCAGGAGCCGAGAAGCCATGATCCGCACACCGCTTCGTCCGCTAGCCCGCATTCTGGACGCCCGTAAAAAGGGCGAAAATCCGGACGCCATCGAACGGGAAAACCTGCGCATCCGTCATGAACAGATGCGCGACAGCGCACGCACCCGCGCCGAGGGGCGTTTGTTGGTTCTTGGCGTCATGTTCTTTTGTGCGTTTTCGGTGATCGGCACGCGGATGGGGATGCTTTCTGCGTCCGAGCCTTCTGAGCCGCGCGCGCAGACGCAGGGCGCGTCTATTGTTGCTGCGCGTTCGGACATTGTGGACCGCAAGGGCCGTATCCTTGCGACCAACATGGAAACCCATTCGCTTTACGCCCATCCCCAGCAGATGATCGAACCCGAGCGGACGGCCAAAGCCTTGGTTCAGATTTTTCCCGAACTGGATGAAGAGCGTCTGATCAAGGACTTTTCCGGCAATCGCAAATTCGTTTGGGTGCGCAAGAAAATCTCGCCCGAACAAAAGCAAGCGGTTCACGATATCGGTGAGCCTGGCTTGCTGTTCGGTCCGCGTGAAATGCGTCTTTATCCCAACGGTGCGTTGGCAGCCCATGTTCTGGGGGGCACCCGTTTCGGTCAGGAGGGCGTGCATTCCGCCGAGGTCGTTGGTACCGCCGGTCTTGAACGTTTCCTTGACGACGACCTGCGCGATCCCGCACGGGAAGGCCGCCCTGTGCAGCTTTCGCTGGACCTGACAGTTCAGGCGGCGGTCGAACGTGTTCTTGCAGGCGGCATGATGCTGATGAACGCGAAGGGCGCGACAGCGGTCCTTATGGATGTTCACACTGGTGAGGTTGTCTCGATCGCCTCGCTTCCCGATTTCGACCCCAACGATCGACCGGCACCGCCTGTCGAAGGTTCGCCTTCGGACAGCCCGCTGTTCAACCGTGCGGTACAAGGCGTTTACGAACTGGGATCGACGTTCAAAATTTTCACCACTGCACAAGCGATGGAATTGGGTCTGGTCAACGCGGAAACGATGATCGACACCAAGGGCCCGCTGCGCTGGGGTAAACACAAGATCCGCGACTTCCATGACTACGGCAAAGAGCTTTCGGTCACCAAGATCATCGTGAAGTCGTCAAACATCGGCACCGCGCGTATCGCGCAGATGATCGGTGTGGATCGCCAGAAGGATTTCCTCGGCAAGCTTGGTTTCTTTGAACCCACCAAACTTGAGATCGCCGAAGCCAAGGGCGGCAAGCCCTTGCTGCCGCCGAACTGGTCCGAACTGTCGACGATGACGATCAGCTATGGTCATGGCCTATCCGCATCTCCGCTGCATTTGGCACAGGCTTATGCGACCATCGCGAACGGCGGCTATCAGGTGACGCCGACGCTTCTGAAGCAATCCGGCCCGCGCTACGGCGAACGCATCATGCGTCCCGACACAGCGGCTGCGGCGCGAACCATGCTGCGCAAGGTTGTGACCGAAGGTACAGCCAGCTTTGGTGAAGTGCCCGGCTACTACGTGGGCGGTAAAACTGGTACCGCCGACAAGCCGAAGGAACGCGGGGGCGGCTATTATAAAGATAAAGTCATCGCGACTTTCGCGTCCATGTTCCCGGCTCATGATCCGAAATATGTGCTGGTCGTGACGTTGGACGAGCCGTCGGAAAACAGCGGCGACAAACCGCGCCGTACCGCGGGTTGGACGGCTGTGCCAGTGGCCGCAGAAATGATCGGACGTATCGCGCCTTTGCTGGGCTTGCGTCCTGAATATGAACAAAACTCACCCGTGGTGATGACCTCGAACTAAGCCTTCGTCATGGCAGGTCTTGCAGGTGGCAGCCGATTACGGGCATGAGGGGCTGGAACAATCGTTCGTGTCACGACATGTGGGGGCTGCTTTGAGCCAGAAGAAGACGTTAAGCGAATTGGGTTTGACAGCGCGCGGCGGGCGCGAGGCCGTTGTGACCGGTTTGGTCGTAGACAGCCGGGAGGTGACGGAGGGCGTTCTGTTTGCCGCACTGCCGGGGACAAATGTTCATGGCGCGCGCTTCATCCCCAATGCTTTGGCCGCAGGTGCAAACGTGATCCTGACGGACAGCGAAGGCGCAGAAGCCGCAGCCGAGGCCATCGCGGAATATGATCCGGCGATGGTTGTCGTCTCTGATCCGCGTCAGACGTTGGCCTTTACGGCGGCGCTTTGGTTTGGCGCCCAGCCTGCGAACATGATTGCGGTCACCGGCACGAACGGCAAAACCAGTGTCGCCAGCTTTGCGCGCCGCATCTGGCAGGAACTGGGGCTTCAGGCGATCAATCTGGGCACAACAGGGGTTGAGGGCGACTGGCATGCGCCGTTGCATCACACAACACCCGAACCGATCACCCTGCATCGCGCTCTGGCCAGTGCCGCGCAGGCGGGGATCACCCACGCCGCGATGGAGGCCTCGAGCCACGGTCTGGAACAGCGCAGGCTGGATGGCGTGACGCTGAAGGCGGCGGGCTTTACGAATTTTACGCAGGACCATCTGGATTACCACGCCACGTTCGAGGACTACTTTGCCGCCAAGGCAGGGTTGTTCGCACGCGTTCTGCCCGAAGACGCTGCTGCGGTGATCAATATCGACGATCCCCGTGGGGTGGATATGGCGGCGATTGCGCAGGCACGCGGGCAGGCGCTTTATACCGTTGGCCGCGCCGAAGGTGCCGATATTTGTCTGATGGGTCAGCGCTTTAACTCGACCGGTCAGGACATTCGCGTGCGGATGGACGGGACAGTGCGCCAGATGCACCTGAACCTGATCGGTGGGTTCCAAGGCGAAAACGTTTTGTTGGCGGCGGGTCTGGTTATTGCCTGTGGTGCCGACGCGGATGAGGTGTTCAACGTTCTGCCACGTCTTGAAACCGTCCGTGGCCGGATGCAACTGGCCGCAACCCGCGACAACGGGGCGTCTGTGTTTGTGGACTATGCCCACACGCCCGACGCCGTCGAAACTGCAATTACAGCGCTGCGCCCGCATGTGATGGGGCGATTGGTGGCGATCATTGGCGCTGGTGGGGATCGTGATCCGGGCAAGCGCCCGCTGATGGGCGCTGCGGCGGCGGAACATGCCGATTTGGTCATCGTGACCGACGACAACCCCCGAAGCGAAGACCCCGCAACGATCCGCGCCGCTGTGATGGAGGGCGCTCCGGACGCGTTGGAAATCGGTGATCGGGCCGAGGCGATCCTGCGCGGGATTGATGCGCTTGAGGCCGGTGATGTTCTGCTGATCTGCGGCAAGGGGCATGAGACCGGACAAACCATTGGCGACACGGTCTATCCGTTCGATGACGCCGAACAGGCCAGCGTGGCCGTAGCAGCACTTGACGGGAAACTTGCATGACACTCTGGACCGCATCCGAGGCCGCAGCGGCAACCAAAGGCAAAGCCATCGGCGACTGGACCGTCAATGGCGTTTCCATTGACACGCGTACCATTCAGGAGGGCGATCTGTTTGTGGCCTTGAAGGCCGCACGTGACGGCCACGATTTTGTTGCGCAAGCCTTGGAAAACGGCGCTGGCGCTGCACTGGTCAGTCGCATTCCCGAAGGCGTCGCTGACGATGCGCCGCTTTTGCTGGTGGATGATGTTCTGACAGGTCTTGAGGATCTGGGCCGTGCCGCCCGCGCGCGGACCAAGGCCAAGGTCGTGGCGATCACCGGGTCTGTCGGCAAAACATCGACCAAGGAAATGTTGCGTACCGTTCTGTCAGGGCAGGGCAAGACCCACGCCGCCGAAGCCAGCTACAACAACCATTGGGGTGTGCCCCTGACACTGGCCCGCATGCCAGCGGACACCGATTTCGCGGTGATCGAGATCGGCATGAACCACCCCGGTGAAATCGCGCCGCTGGCCAAAATGGCCCGCCCGCATATCGCCGTTGTGACCATCGTCGCGCCGGCCCATCTGGCCGCATTTGAAAGCATCGAAGGCATTGCGCGCGAAAAGGCGTCGATCTTTGAAGGGCTAGAGGCAGGCGGCACCGCAATCCTGAACGGCGATCTGCCGACGACGCCGATCCTGATCGAAACGGCCGAGAAATATGCCGAACGCGTCGTGACGTTTGGCGAAGGCGCGGACAACCATCACCGCGCCACGGACATTCGCATCAAGGACACCACGACCGTTGCCCAAGGACGCGGCTGGCGCACGCCGCTGCTGTATAAGGTGCAGGCGCAGGGGCGTCACTTTGCGATCAACGGTCTGGCCGTTCTGGCAGTTGCGCAAACCCTTGGGCTGGATCGGGCCAAAAGCTATGCTGATTTGGGCCAATGGTTGCCCGGCGCGGGCCGTGGCCAACGCGAGGTTATTCCGCTGGACGCCGTCTATCCCGAAATGTCGATCGAGCTGATCGACGATTCATACAACGCCAACCCCACATCCGTTGGTGCCGCGCTCGAGGTGCTGGCGGCGTCTGATGTGACCGATGGTTTGGGTCGCGTCGCCCGTGGCCGTCGTATCGCCTATCTGGGCGATATGCGCGAACTTGGCAAAGGCGAAAAGGATCTTCACGCCGCGCTGGCGCAGCACCCGTCGATGGCGAAAATCGATCTGGTTCATTGCGTTGGCCCGCTGATGCGCGAATTGTGGAAGGCATTGCCTGCGGAAAAACGCGGGCATTGGGCCGAAGACGTCGAAGCGATGCAGACGCGTCTTAGCAAAGACCTTGATGCAGGCGATGTTGTGCTTGTCAAAGCGTCGCTGTCCATGCGGTTGGGGCGTCTGGTTGACGCGATACGAAAAATGCGTCAAGGCCCCGCGCAATCTGAGTTATAAGACGATTACCGGTCCCGTTTGGACCCAAAAGACCGAGCAGAGATAAGGGGAAACACCATGCTGTACTGGCTGACCGAGCTTTCGGACGGGGGAGGGGTGTTCAACCTGTTCCGCTATATCACGTTCCGTGCCGGTGGTGCGTTTCTGACCGCTTTGTTGTTCGGTTTCCTGTTCGGTCCGCCGCTGATCAACGTGCTGCGCCGCAAGCAGGGCAAAGGCCAGCCGATCCGGAGCGATGGTCCCGAAAGCCACTTTGTGAAAGCAGGCACGCCGACTATGGGTGGATTGCTGATTATCGGCGCGGTTATCACCTCGACCTTGCTGTGGGCGCGACTGGATAACCCCTTTGTCTGGTTGGTTCTTTTCGTCACGCTGAGCTATGCTGCCATCGGGTTTGCCGACGACTACGCCAAGGTGAAAAAGCAGAACACAGCGGGCGTTTCCGGCAAGGTGCGTTTGCTTCTGGGCTTCCTGATCGCCGCTGTTGCGGGCTTTTGGGCGACACAATACCATCCTGATGCGCTGGCCAACCAACTGGCCTTCCCGATATTTAAAGACACGCTTCTGAACCTCGGGTACTTCTTTGTCCCCTTTGCGGTGATCGTCATTGTGGGCTCTGCCAACGCGGTGAACCTGACTGATGGTCTGGACGGTCTGGCGATTATGCCGGTGATGATCGCAGCAGGGACGCTGGGCATCATTGCCTATGCCGTGGGCCGCGTGGACGTCACCGAATATCTGGACGTGCATTACGTGCCGGGTACGGGTGAAATCCTTGTCTTTACCGCCGGTATCTTTGGCGGTGGTTTGGGCTTTCTTTGGTACAACGCCCCGCCCGCGGCTGTGTTCATGGGCGACACAGGATCGCTGGCATTGGGTGGCGCGCTGGGGGCGATTGCGGTTTCGACCAAGCACGAGATCGTTCTGGCGATCGTCGGCGGTCTCTTTGTGGTCGAGGCGCTGTCTGTGATCATTCAGGTTCTGTACTTCAAGCGTACAGGCAAGCGGGTCTTCCTGATGGCGCCGATCCATCACCACTATGAGAAAAAGGGTTGGGCCGAGCCGCAGATCGTGATCCGTTTCTGGATCATCTCGCTGATCTTGGCGCTGATCGGTCTGGCGACGCTGAAGGTTCGCTAATCCCATATTTGTCCGAAGGAGTTGGGCGATGATACCGGTTCGGGGCTATGAAGGCCGTCAGGTGGCTGTTCTGGGTCTGGGGCGTAGCGGTCTGTCCGCTGCGCGCGCGCTGCGCGAAGGCGGGGCCATTCCGGTTGTTTGGGATGACAATGCTGCCGCCCGCGACAAGGCCGAGGGCGAAGGGTTCGAAGTGCGTGACCTGTCCCGCGACGGGGCGTTTGAAAACGTGGCCAGCCTGATCGTCAGCCCCGGCATTCCGCATCTTTATCCGAACCCCAATG
>CATNDK010000163.1 GCA_950096585.1 Thalassococcus halodurans
TCATCGCGTGGATTGAGAACGTCTGATCCCCAAGTTGGCCGTGCAACAGGCGATGCGCGCCCAGTTCCTCAACCAGATCGACGTGGAACGGGATGTCGCCAGCGTCGTCGATCCGGACATCCTCGGGCCGGATGCCAAGGGTGACGTTGCCTGTCCGCGCTGCGGGGGCTGGCATCACGGGCGTTCCGCCGTTGATCCGCACCATGCCATCTTCGAACCGTGCCTCTAGCAGGTTCATCGGCGGTGCGCCCATAAACGACGCCACAAAGGTCGATGCGGGATTGTGATACACCTCGTGCGGGGTGCCGATCTGTTCGACCTTGCCGCCGTTCATCACGATGATCCGGTCGGCCATTGTCATCGCCTCGACCTGATCGTGGGTCACGTAGATCGACGTTACGCCAAGGCGGCGCTGCAACGCTTTGATTTCGATCCGCATCTGGTTGCGCAGTTTTGCGTCCAGATTGGACAGGGGTTCGTCAAACAGGAACAGGGCAGGGTCGCGCACAATGGCACGGCCCATGGCGACACGCTGGCGCTGGCCGCCAGAGAGTTGCGCCGGTTTCCGATCCAGATACTCGGTCAGGTTCAGCATGGTGGCCGCTTCCTGAACCTTTTGTTCAATCGTCGCTTTATCGATCTTCCGGTTCTGAAGCCCGTAGGCGATGTTCCGGCGCACCGTCATATGCGGGTAAAGCGCGTAGTTCTGGAACACCATCGCAATATCGCGGTCGGCGGGATCGACGCCGTTTACGACGCGATCGCCAATCGACAGCGTGCCTTCGGTGATATCCTCAAGCCCTGCGATCATGCGCAGCAGGGTGGATTTGCCACAGCCCGACGGCCCGACCAGCACCACGAATTCCCCGTCGGGGATATCGAAACTGGTGGGTGTGACGGCCTCAAACCCGTTGGGATAGATTTTGCGGATGGTTTCTAGGTGTACCCGTGCCATCTGTATTTGTCCTTACTTGTCGGATTCTGTGAGGCCCTTGACGAACCAGCTTTGGAAGAAAATCACGATCAGCACAGGGGGCAGGATCGCAATCAGGGCCAGCATGTTCGCGCGGCCGTATTCAGGGACGTTGGTGCCTTCGAGATCTTGGGTGATCTGCTTGATGCCACGCACCAGCGTGTACATGTCTTCGTCCGTCGTGATCATCGTGGGCCACAGGTACTGGTTCCACCCATAGACGAACATGATGATGAACATCGCGGCGATCATGGTCTGGGAGAGGGGCACCAGAATATCGATGAAGAACTTGACCGGACCGGCCCCGTCGATGCGCGCCGCTTCGACCAGTTCGTTGGGAACCGATCGGAAGAACTGCCGGAAAAAGAATGTGGCTGTGGCAGAAGCGACCAACGGAATGATCAGGCCTGAGTAGGTGTTGAGCATGCCCAACTGCTGAACGATTTCGTAGGACGGCAGGATGCGCACCTCAAGCGGCAACAGAAGCGTGGTAAAGATCAACCAGAACGCAAAGGTCGCGAACCGCAGGCGGAAGTAGACGATGGCATAGGCCGCCATCATGCCGATCACGATCTTGCCGACCGCAAAGCCGACCCCGAGGATCAGCGAATTGATCAGCATCGACGTGCCGGTGTTTTCACCGGAAAAGCCCGATGCCTGGAACATTGCCTTGGCAAAGTTGTCATCGAGTTCTGTGCCGATGGTCAGGCCGGGACCATTCTTGATCGTTTCCAGATCGGGCGTCGTGACGGTTTGAAGAACCATCAGGATTGGCACCAGCATGAACAGCGACCCAAGGATCAGGATCGTGTGGTCGAAAACCGTACCCCACTTGATCGACTTGCGAGGGCGGGCGACGGTGTTTGTAGAAGTGTGTGTTGTGTCAGCCATCTTGCGCCTCAGGTGTAATGGATGCGGCGTTCAACCAGCCGGAACTGGAAGATCGTCAGGGCTAGAACAAGGACCATCAGGATCACCGATTGCGCCGACGATCCACCAAGGTCGTTGCCACGAAAACCGTCCACATAGACCTTATAAACAAGGGTCATCGGGTTATTGCCGGGCTCGCCTTTCACCATGGTATCGATCACGCCGAAGGTATCGAACAGCGAATAGGTGATGTTGATGATCAACAGGAAAAACCCTGTGGGCGCCAGCAACGGAAAGGTCACGTCCCAGAACCGGCCAAAGGATGAGCGGTTGTCGATAAGGGCGGCTTCACGCACGGATTTCGGGATGGATTGAAGGCCGGACAGGAAGAAGATGAAGTTTACCGGAACCTGCTTCCATACCGACACAAGGATCATCGCCGACGCGGTGTCGTTAAAATTCACGCCTAGCTTGAAATCCCACCCGATGGAACGGGCCAGTTCTGTCAGCGGCCCCCAGCTTTGGTTGAACATCATAACGCCGATAAAGCCCGCGACGGGCGGTGCCACGGCGTAGACCCACATCAGCAAGGTGCGATAGGTCTTGGCCCCACGCAAAACGTTGTCCGCCTTCACCGCCAGTAGCAGCGCCAAGGCCAGCGAAAAGAACGTCACCAGCGCGGTGAAGACCACCGTGAAGCGCGTGACTTTCATGTATTCGGAAGAAGACAGCAGCGAACTGTAGTTTTCCAAGCCCACAAAGGTCGACCCAAAGCCGAACGGGTCTTGCAGGTAGAACGACGACTGCATTGCGTACAACGCGGGCCAATAGAAAAAGATCGCGATGATCGACAACTGCGGCACGAGAAGAAGAATGGGCAGCCAACGGGTTGTGAAGCCGGCACTTTTCACAAGGTAGACCTTTCTGGCAGTGAACCTGAACAGGGTGGACGGCCACAGGAACTCTGCGGCCGCCCGATGTGGTTAGGCTGGGTGCTTAGCCTTGTGTTTTCGCGAAACGAGCCAGCAGTTCGTTGGCTTCTTTCTCGATCGTGGCAAAGGCATCTTCCACGGATGTCTCACCTGTCAGGATGCGGCCGTATTCACGGTTCATCACGTCACGGATCTGTACATAGAAGCCCATGCGATAGCCCTTGGTGTTGTCGCCACCGGGCAGGGACAGCTGCTGGATGCCAACCTCGGCCGCCGGCGCGCGGTCATAATGACCGTCGGATTTCGCCAGATCGTAGGCGGCGTTCGTGATCGGAACGTACCCTGTTTCCGCATGCCAGAAGTACTGGATTTCCGGCGATGTCAGGAAGCGGAAGAATTCAGCCGTGGCTTTGTTTTCCTCAGCGGATTTGCCCGCCATAGCGAACAGCGATGCGCCACCAATAAAGGTCTGTGTGGGTTCGGTTGTCACCGACTCCCAGTAGGGCAGCAGCGTGGCCGAGAATTCGAACGGCAGGTCTTTCTTGGACAGGCCGCCGAACGAACCGGAGGAACCCAGCCAGATCGCAACCTTGCCTTCTTCGAACGGCGTCTGGTTGTCACCCCAACCGGTGCCGTACCATTCGAACATGCCGTTTTCTTTCCATTCGCTGACCGCTGTGAAATGCGCCTTGATCGCGTCGTTGTTCACAAGGATCTGCGTGTCTGTGCCATCATAGCCGTTGTTGTTTGTCGCAAACGGCAGGTTGTGGCGCGAATGGAAGTTTTCGGTGAAGATCCACGGCAGGTGCGACTGTGACAGCGGGATGTAGCCCGCTTCTTTCAGCGCGGGCGCGGTGGTGGACTGGAATTCTTCCCATGTTTTCGGCGGCTCGACGCCCGCAGCGGCCAGCGCGTCCATGTTGTAATACATGATCGGTGTGGACGAGTTGAACGGCATGCCGATCATCTTGCCATCGCTGTCGGCATAGAAATAGCGAACGCCTGCGATGTAATCCTCGATGTTGAAATCAATGCCATTGTCGGACAGCAGATCCTGCACCGGAACAGTCGCGCCTTTCGCGCCGATAACGGTCGCGGCGCCCGCATCAAACACCTGCATGACGTTCGGCTGTTCGCCAGCGCGGAACGCGGCAATACCTGCGGTCAGGGTTTCTTCATAGGTGCCCTTAAAGACAGGGGTAATTGTGTAGTCATCTTGCGATGCGTTGAACTTTTCAGCGATCTCGTTGACGGTTTCGCCAAGCGCGCCACCCATGGCGTGCCACCATGTGATTTCGGTTTCCGCAAATGCAGCATTTGCCGCCATCACCAGCGCAGCAACTGATACGCCAAGTTTAAAATTTTTCATCACGTCTCTCCGGTCTGTGATGCCCAAATCGGGCACAGTTATTCGTCGTGCACCGGGCGCGTCAGGCCAGGTCACGGGCAACGTTTGAAAGAGATGAGCCCTCCCAGTTACGTGCGCGACCAACCCTCTTCGTGGTTTTGTGCACACGTGTTCACATACAAGCGGATTGTGATGTTTATGTAAATGTTTTCTGTAATTATTGACAAATTTACCCGAGCGCGCGGATAGCTGTCGTATGAAACAGGCAGACGAAAATAGCGCCAAACGGCGGCGTCGGGTAACGGCGCAGGATGTGGCGGATGCCGCTGGGGTTTCTCGTTCTGCAGTTTCGCGCGCCTTTACAAAGGGTGCCTATCTGGATGCAGAAAAACGCGAAAACATCCATAAAATAGCGTCGGATTTAGGATATAAACCCAATGCTTTGGCGGCCTCTCTTCAGGGGTCACGATCGCAGCTTGTTGCGATGTTCGTCGGCGAGATGCGCAACGAATACGACAAAGAAGTTGCAGCCAAAATGATTGCGGGTTTGAACGCTGCACATCACTGGCCGGTGGTCATTGGCGGCAGCGGTGATGCCGCCCGAGAGGCCGTCGACCGCGTGCTCAGCTACCCTTTGGATGCGCTGATTCTCCGATCCGGCAGTCTGGATGCGGACATTGTCGAGAAATGCGCCAAGCTGAACATCCCCATGATTTCCTCTGGACGGCTGCTTGAGGCGCCCAATGTCGACAACGTTTGTTGCAATAATGCCGACGGAATGATCGCTGCGACGCGGTATCTGGTCGGGCAGGGACGCCGGAAGTTTGGGTACATCGGCGGGCCCGAAGGGTACTTTTCAACGCCTCAGCGGCGCCACGGTGTGGCGGCAGGTTTGGCGGAAAACGGGCTGGCGCTGGTCGCGGAAGAGGCTGGCGATTACACTGCCGATAGCGGTTACCGCGCTGCCGAGAAGCTGTTGTCGTCCGGCGTCGCGATGGATGCGTTGATCTGCGCCAATGATGCTATGGCCTTTGGCGCGCTGAGTGCTTTGGCCGATCACGACATTTCGGTGCCAGACGACATGTCGGTGATCGGTTTCGATGACATCGCCATGGCGAAATGGCCTGCCTTTCGTCTGACCACCGTCAGAAACCCGATGGATTTGTTGGTCGACACCGTCATTGACCTATTGCACCGCCGATTGGCGAATGCGACGCGTCCCGCAGAGACGATTTTTTTAGCAACCGAACTGGTTTTGCGGGAAACACATTAAGCGCCGTGCACTCTTGGCTTGCCAGTTTCAGAATTTCAGAGTGAAGCTATGCGCATGACACACACGATCCTTATCGAACAAGTAGCGATACCGGACCCGATGGTCCTGAAGGTGATCGAAATCCACGTGGCGCAGATGCAGTCGCAATCGCCCGAGGAAAGTTGCCATGTGATGCCTGCTGACACGCTGTTTCGGGAAGGGGCCACAGTCTATTCCGCCAAAATCGATGGTCAGGTTCTGGGGGTCGGGGCGTTCAAGCCGATCGAGGGCACTCATGGCGAACTGAAGTCGATGCATACGCTTGCCGCAGCCCGCGGTCGCGGCGTCGGGCGGGCCATGTTGGCGCGATTGATGGCGGATGCAAAGGCCAGCGGTCTTGACAGGCTAAGCCTTGAGACCGGATCAGACGATCATTTTGCCAGCGCCAGAAAAATCTATGAAGACGCTGGATTTACCTACTGCCCGCCCTTTGCGGGCTACAAGGAAGACCCGTTCAGCGTTTTTATGACCTGTCGTCTGTAACGCCCGCGTCCGGCCCCTTGCCCTATCCGGCGAAAGCCTGCAAATAGGGCGCAGCGGTCCCTTAGCTCAACTGGATAGAGCAGCTGACTTCTAATCAGCAGGTTGAGGGTTCGAGTCCTTCAGGGATCGCCAATTCCACCTTCGTCATCATATGGAACAGCGTCCGATCTGGACGCGGCAGCCGGTTATCTGGCTAGGTCACGGGCCGTGGCGTCACAAACCCGCGTCCAACCAGCGTGCTTGACTTAATCTCAAGAGCCTATATGTGCAGCAGATCGTTGGCTACTGCGTGAGCAATCTGCGCCCGGTTGGAAAGACCCGTTAGGCGCGCCAGCGATTTCTCAGGATCCCATCACGCAGGGTTCTTATGGCTGCGCCGGACTGTACAGAATTCGTCTGTGCAAACCGTGGCTTGGCTGAACCCTCTGCACCGCGTTGGTCGCGGTGTTTTCTATGCAGGTATACGCCCTGATCCCAGGGGTATGCCTCGAAAGGACGTTTCTTGTCGCAATTCCAACAGCTCGGCCTGTCGCCGGCGCTTACCGATGAACTGGCCCGTGCCGGTTTCGATCAACCCACCCCCATTCAGGAAAAAGCCATTCCGCTGGCGCTGGAAGGGCATGACATTCTGGGTCTGGCCCAGACCGGTACCGGTAAAACCATGGCCTTTGGCCTGCCGATGATCGATCTGATCAAAGGCAATTCTGAAAAGCGTGCGGCCAAATCGGCCAAGGCGCTTATCCTTGCACCAACGCGCGAGTTGGTGAACCAGATCGCTGAAAACCTTCTGCCGATGGTGCGCTCGCTTTCGCTGCGTATCACCAAGGTGGTGGGTGGCCAGTCTATCAACCGCCAAGTGATGGCTTTGGCCAAGGGCACCGATGTTCTCGTTGCCACGCCGGGCCGCCTGATCGACCTTCTTGATCGTGGTGATGTGACGCTTTCGTCCACGCGTTTT
>CATNDK010000164.1 GCA_950096585.1 Thalassococcus halodurans
ACACCGGCGCCAAGGGTGCGTTCATCGAAACCTTTGAAACCCACATCCTGAAGCCGCGTTCCATGGATCATAAGCTGATGTTCGTTGGCCCGACGGGTGCCAATGCGGTTGAGGCCGCCATCAAGATTGCGCGAAAGTCTACGGGTCGTACGAACGTTATCGCGTTCACCAACGGTTTCCACGGTGTGACGCAGGGCGCGCTGGCCGCAACTGGAAACAGCTATCACCGCGGTGGTGCTGGCGCGCCGCTGTCCGGCGTTACACGTCTTCCTTACGACGGGTACATGGGCAAGGACGTCGACACCGCTGATCTGCTAGAGCAGATGCTGCTGGACGCGTCGTCGGGCCTTGATGCCCCAGCCGCGATCCTTCTTGAAACCGTGCAGGGTGAGGGCGGTCTGAATGCCGCAAGCGGCCCTTGGGTTCGTCGTATTGCCGAACTGGCGAAAAAGCATGGCGCCCTGCTGATCATTGACGACATTCAGGCTGGCTGCGGCCGGACCGGTTCGTTCTTTTCCTTTGACGACATGGACGTCCAGCCTGACATCGTGACGATGGCTAAATCTTTGTCGGGCTTTGGTCTGCCTATGGGCTTGGTTCTGGTGCGTGCTGATCACGACGTGATGGGCCCTGCGGAACACAACGGTACGTTTCGTGGCAACAACCATGCATTCGTCACGGCGCGCGTTGCCATTGAAAAATTCTGGTCAAACGACACGCTGAAGGCGGACATCAAACGCCGCGCCAAGCTGATCGAAGACGGACTGAAAACAATCGCTGGCATGGTGCCGGGTGCCTATCTGAAAGGCCGTGGCATGATGCGCGGTGTCGACGTCGGATCGGGTGATCTGGCCGGCGCAATTTGCGCCGAAGCCTTTGAAAATGGCTTGATTGTCGAAACATCTGGCCCCAACGATGAGGTTGTCAAAATCCTCGCGCCTCTGACAATTGAGGATGGGACGCTGGCGAAAGGCTTGGATATTCTGATCCAGGCGGTAGCAGCCAAGACCGAAACAACAAAGATTGCAGCGGAGTAACACCATGATTGTACGTGACTTTAATGAAATCATGACCTCGGATCAGGATCGCGTTGTCTCGGATGCAAAATGGACGAGCGTGCGCATGTTGCTGGCCAATGATGGCATGGGCTTTTCGTTTCACATCACAACGCTCGAGGCCGGTTCCGAACACACGTTCGAATACAAAAACCACTTTGAAAGCGTTTACTGCATGAAGGGTAAGGGATCGATCACCGATCTGGGCACCGGCGAAACGCATGCGATCAAACCGGGCGTGATGTACGCGCTGGATCAGCATGACCGCCACGTTTTGCGTTCCGAGGAAGAGCTGGTCATGGCTTGCTGCTTTAACCCGCCGGTGACAGGCACCGAGGTGCACCGTGAAGACGGGTCCTATGCCGCGCCCGAGGACGCCAGCGCCTGATATGACCCATACAGTTGAGAAAATCGGCGGGACATCTATGTCCCGCCTCAATGAACTGCGTGATACGCTGTTCTTGAGAAACGAGAAGGCCGACTATGGCCGCGTGTTTGTGGTGTCTGCGTTTGGCGGCATCACCAACCTTTTGCTAGAGCACAAGAAATCAGGCGATGCAGGCGTCTATGCGGCTTTTGCCAATGCTGATGACGATCACGGCTGGCACGATGCACTGACCCGCACCGCGCAGGCTATGATTGAGGCGCATACAGCGGTTCTGGATCATTCCGCGGACATCGCTCAGGCGACCACGTTTGTGCAGGATCGCATCGAAGGTGCACGTAACTGCCTGATCGATCTGCAACGGCTTTGTTCTTACGGGCACTTCCAATTGACTGCCCATCTGATGCAGGTGCGCGAACTGCTGTCTGGCTTGGGCGAGGCGCATTCAGCTTTTGTAGCTACATTGATGCTGCAACGTGCCGGTGTTCGCGCGCGTTACGTCGATCTTTCCGGTTGGCGGGACGAAGGCGATGTCACGCTTGAAACCCGTATCGCAAACGCGATGGACGGGATTGATCTGGCGTCCGAGATGCCGATTGTGACGGGCTATGCTCAGTGCAGCGAAGGTTTGATGCGCGGCTATGATCGTGGCTATTCCGAAGTGACGTTCTCGCAGCTCGCCGCGCAAACCGGCGCGCGCGAGGCGATCATTCACAAAGAATTCCATCTGTCATCCGCCGATCCGAAGGTGGTCGGGCAGGGCGCGGTGCGTAAACTGGGCCACACGAACTATGACGTCGCGGACCAGATGGCGAACCTCGGGATGGAGGCGATCCACCCGTCTGCGGCCAAAACGCTGCGTCGGGCTGGGGTGCCATTGCGTGTCGCCAATGCGTTCGAGCCGGAGGATCCGGGCACGATCATTGATGAGGCCCCGGCAGACACGCCTGCAGTCGAGATGGTGACTGGTTTGGATATCATCGCCTTTGAGGTGTTCGAACAGGACATGGTTGGTGTCAAAGGCTATGACGCGGCTATTCTGGATGCGCTGACACGGCACAGCGTGCGGATCGTGGCCAAAGTGTCCAACGCCAACACCATCACGCACTATGTGGATGGGTCGCTTAAATCCATGCGGCGGGTCGAGGCGGATCTGGCAGCAAAGTACCCGCAGGCGGAAATCGTTGCGCGGAAGCTGGCCTTGGTTTCGGTTATTGGACGTGACCTGAACGGGTTGAACGTGCTGTCGCGCGGGCTGGTTGCTTTGGCAAATGCGGGGCTTGATCCCACCGGCGCCGCGCATGGGCCACGGAACGTCGATACGCAATTCATTGTCGAACGCGACGTGCGTGACCAAGCGATTCAGGCGCTTCACGGAACCTTCTTCGAAGCCGAAAGCAGCGATCCGATTTCGCTGGCCGCATAAGCAATCAAAGGGCGCACCGACTACGGCGCGCCCTTTTTTACTTTCAGGTGGCGTTTTTGAACTCTAGGGCGTCCAGCATTTCGGACAGCTTTACGAAATCCCAACCGTCTTGCACAGCTTCGGTCAGATACTCGGCCTGCGTTTTAGGGGCCAAGCCGCCAATCGGTGGGTTGCGGTCCAGATTTGTCGGGAAGGGATAGCCCTCGGCTGTCGCGGCGATCACGTTGGCAATGTTCAACATGTCCGCACCTTGCTGTAAGGCGGGAAAGACGGCCTTGGACATGGCGGTGCGATTGACGCTTTCCATCGCTCGACCGAATGCAGAAGACACCTGAAGCAGGTTCACAAGACGTTTGATATCGGTCGTCTTGTTGTGCCCCGCGCCATGCATAACAGCAGGATTGAAAAACACCGCATCGCCTTTTTCAAGCGGAAGCTGTACGTGGTTTTCTGCGAAATACGCCTGATACTCGGGCCGGTTAAAGGCCAGATATCCTTCGAAAAACTGCTGAGAAAACGGCAGCAATAGCGTCGGGCCAGTTTCAACCGGCATGTCACAGTGCGCCACAGCCCCTTGCAGCGTCAAAAGCGGTGACACGCCGTGAATGTGTGACGGGTACTGCGCCATACGTGCTTCGGGCATAAAGCCAAGGTGGTAGTCGCGGTGCGGTTTCTGCGCAGCGCCACCGGGGTTCACGCGGTTAACTTGCGCCGTCATCTGATAGGCTGGCCCCAACCATGCCTCGGCAGCCATCGCCAGCGTTTGACTGCTGTAATAGGCCGCAAAATTGGCGGGGTCTGTCAGGCAATGTTTTTCCAGAGAATTCCAAATGCGGTCGTTGGCACCAGGCTTGGCGAAATGGTCACCGCCGCCTTGGCTCTCTTCCTTTTCAAGTTCGATGATCCGATCGAACACCTCGGAGGCCTCATCAATCACCGCGTGATCGGGTAGGGCCTGTTTTACCACGATAATGCCCGCGCCGTCGGAAAATACCTGCGCCCATTCCGCCATCAGCGCTTTGCGGGCCTCGGGGTTATTTACGGCTGCATCCACCTTTGCGCCCTCGTAGACGGGCACGTTTTCAACAACCATCGCCGCGTTCGGGACGCTGCTGGGCTGCGTACGTTGCGACACAAGCGTTTTGAAATGCTCGAAATCTCCGCTGTCTTGGGCGATCCAAACGGGTCTGGACGGTCTTTCCTGAAGTGTCATGGCTGTATCCTCCTCGTCGCCAAGGATGCGTGCGTCTGCTTGGTAAAAATAGTTGTAAATCACCTCAAAAAGACCTCAAATTCGGTATGACCCAGAAATTCACGATCAAGGAAATTGCCTTTCAGGCGGGACTAAGCGCTGCAACCGTCGATAGGGCGCTGCATGCGAGGTCACATGTTCGCCAGATCACCAAGGATCGTGTCGCCGCTGCGATTGAAGAGCTGGAACGGCAATATGCGGCAAGCCGGATCGAAGGCCGCCGTTTTACCATCGATGTTTTCATTCAGTCGCCACGGCGCTTTTTCTCGGCTGTCCGTCGCGCGTTTGAGGCAGAGCTGCCTCTGGTCAAGCCCGCCTCGATCCGCGCGCGGTTCCATCTGTTTGAACGAATTGATGACAGGGACATCGTCGCAAAGCTGAAAGCCATCGCTCGGCGGGGCAGTCATGGGATCGTTCTGAAATGTCCTGCGACCCCAAGGATCGAAGCTTGTCTGTCCCAAATCGCAGAGCGGGGGATTCCTGTTGTCACCTATGTAACCGACGTCGCTGATCCGCTGCGGTTGGCCTATGTGGGCATGGAAAACCGCAAGGCGGGGGCGACTGCGGCCTATCTGATGCAGCGCATGAGACAGCGCAAGGGCGGTATTCTGATCACGCTTTCCAGCCAGTTGTTTTTGGGGGAAGAGCAGCGGCGTGTTGGTTTTGCGGATCACATGGCGCGCCATCTGCCTGACACGCCAATCATAACGGTGTCGGAAGGCTTGGGCGTGAATAAGACGACCAAGGCGAGCGTTCTGTCAGCTTTGGCGCAGAACCCCGATATCACATGCGTTTATTCGATTGGCGGCGGCAACCGCGCCGTGCTTGAGGCCTTTTCCGAAGCCGGGCGTGACATCGATGTCTTTGCCGCGCATGACTTGGATGACACCAACCGGCGTCTTCTGGATGAGGGGCGTCTAAGCTTTGTTCTGCACCATGATTTCCGACAGGATGCGCGGCGGGTCGCATTGCGTTTGTTGAAATATCACAGGCAGTTACCAGTCGATGTTTCGATAGAAGAGACCGAAATAAGTATCGCCTGTCCGTTGCTTTAGGCACTGGCTGCCAGAGCACGGGGCAGTCTGGCCAGCATATCCAGACAAAGATCCAGCTGTTCAAGGCTGACAAATTCATCTGCCTTGTGCGCCTGCTCGATCGAGCCGGGTCCGCAAACAACCACATCCATGCCCAGTCCCTGAAACAGTCCTGCCTCTGTGCCAAAGGGGACCAGATCAGACCCGTTGGCACCGGTCAAAGTGCGCACCAGTTCGCGTGCTTCGTTGTTCTTCATCGGTTCCAACCCGGGGGTTTCTCCGATGATTTCCAGATGGATATCCGCTTTGCTGGATACGGAATGCATCCGGTCGATCAGGGTATTCTGACAAGCGGCCATTTCGTCTTTGACATAGTTCAGGTCGGCCATGTTGACGGGCCTTGTTTCCCATTCAAGCGTTGCCTTGGACGCGATCACATTATGGGCGCTGCCGCCATGTAGGGCCCCAACGTTGATCGTGCTCCACGGTGGGACGAACTGCGACCCTTCCGGTGCACGGGCCTCAAGTTCTTTGCGAACTTCCAAAAGGCGCGTCACATATTGCGTGGCGTATTCCACTGCATTGACCTCGATCTCGGGGCGCGATCCGTGGCCGTCGGTTCCTGAAAACGTAACGGTGTATTCACAGCAGCCTTTGTGCCCCTCGATGATCCGCATCGACGTGGGTTCGCCTACAATCGCCAGGCGGGGGCGCAGGTCGCGGTCTCGCATTTCCTGCACCAAGGTATGTGCGCCCAGACAGCCGACTTCTTCGTCGTGGGTAAAGGCAAAATGGATCGGTTGGTATTGCGACGCGTCCTTCAACACATCCAGTGACGCCATGCAGGCGGCAATGAACCCCTTCATGTCACAGGTGCCGCGTCCGTAAAGACGGTCATCCTTTTCAACCATTTTGAACGGGTCACTGGACCAAGCCTGATCCTCGACTGGCACCACGTCGGTGTGACCGGACAAAAGCAGCCCGCCTTGGCGGCTTTCGCCCAAAGTCGCAAAAATGTTCGCCTTTCCACCCTCAGGCGAGGTCATCACATCCACGGTCGCACCGGCCTCGGTCAAAAGGCCGGCTAGGTAGTGGATCATGTCAAAGTTGCTGTCCGTCGAGACGGTTTCAAAGGCGATTAGCCTTTCAAGGATCTCTTTGCAGTGGTCCAGACGGGCAGGGGTCATGGCTTAGTCCTTGATGAACAGCTGGCGCGGAATGTTGCACAGGGGCTCGGCAGGGCCGTCTTCGCGGATCACGATGGTTTCGGTCGTCTCCAGCCCCCAGTCATCCATCCACAAGCCTGGCATGAAATGGAACGTCATGCCCGGTTCTAGCACGGTTTCATCTGAGGCGCGAAGGCTGACAGTGTGTTCGCCCCAATCGGGAGGATAGCTGAGACCTACGGCATAACCGCAGCGGTTGGGACGTTCGATACCGACTTTGTGCAGTTCGGCATCGAGTGCGCGCGCAATGTCACAGGCACGGTTGCCGGCCCGCGCCACTTCGATGCCCGCATTCAGCCCCTCGGTTAGCGCTTCGGATGCATCGCTGAAATGGGTCGGCGGTTTGCCGAAGAAAATCGTCCGAGCCCTGCGTTTGCGGTTAAAAATAACACACTCATCTTTTGTGTAAATTCGCCTGAGAAAGTTCTCTACT
>CATNDK010000165.1 GCA_950096585.1 Thalassococcus halodurans
CGCGACGCATTCCACATGATCTTCTTTGGAACACAACCCACATTGACGCAGGTGCCTCCGAGTCTTCCACTCTCAATCAGGGCAACGTGTGCGCCGTATTCGGCAGCACGCCGTGCACTGGCAATGCCACCACTGCCGCCACCAACGACAATCAGGTCAAATTTGTTTTGCATCGATGAAGATCATTTGGGTACTCAGGTCTGCCGCTATGACGGTTGAGTTAGGGTTGCATGATAGAGTAGGTGAAGAGCAAGAGTAGACACGCCAGCGGGTGGTTTCTGCAAACGGGCAATGTTCCATAGGGAAGGGGCCCCCTCGATCTAGCACAGTTTCTCACGCGATGGAAAACCCATTACTTGACTTGACAGGCTTGCCACGGTTCACGGAGATCGAGCCGCATCATGTCGAGCCCGCGCTGGATGCGTTGCTGGCTGAGGCGCCGGCGTCACGGGAGCAAACTCTGGCGGTATTGATGGAGGCCTATCTGGATTTCTACCAGCAAGCCGAGACTTACCAGTGGGTACGTGCGGCTGCTCAGGGTGATCCCGGCCTGCGCGAGTTGGACTTGGCCGACAGCCGGGCCAATGCACGGCGACTGCTGGCGAAGTTTCCGGTCGTGGCCCGCAGCGATGCCAACGACAGCGCCTTGGTCTTGGCGCCGGCAAAACTCGCGCGATCCTCGGCATCCCGCAGCAGTGCTTTGGTGATTTGTGTCAGCTGACGGTGCTGGGTGTGGTGCAGATGATCGGCCTTGGTCGCAGCAAACAGGATGCGCTCCACCCGTTTGCCCAGCAATAGCTGCGTCAGAAAGGCGTTCGGGCCGGGGCGGAACGCGCCCATCACCTCGGACAACACGCGGCGCATGTCCTCAACCGCCTTGGGGCCTTGGTGGATGGCGTTCAGCACATCAACCAGCACGACCTGACGGTCGATCTTGGAAAAGTGGTCGCGGAAAAACGGTTTCACCACGCGGGATTTATAGGCCTCAAACCGCCGCTCCATTTCGCGCCACAGGCTTTTGCGCGGGGCGTTCGGTTGTTCGGGCAGAGGGGCGAATGTCAACACAGGGCTGCCCGCCAGATCGCCGGGCAACAGGAACCGCCCCGGCGTACAGTCGGAAAATCCCGCCTTGCGCGCGGCGTTCAGGTAGTCGGTAAAGGCATCGGCCAAAGCGCGGGCGCGGGGTTCGGCAAGATCGGCGGTGCCGTCTTCGGCGTTTGCCAGCGCCAGAAATTCGGAGCCTTCGGGCCGCTCGGACAGACGGGCCAGCGTTTCCTCGCTCCATTCTACGTAAGATTTGTCCAGCAACGCCAGATCCAGCAGCCATTCGCCGGGATAATCGACGATATCCAGATGCACGGTGCGCGGCCCTTGGATGCCGCCCAGAATGCCCGTCGGCTGCACCTTCAGCGAAAGACGCAGTTCAGACACCGCGCGGGTGCTGTCGGGCCAGTGCGGGCTGGTTGAGGTCAGCGCAGCAAGGTGTTCTTCGTAGTCAAAGCGCGGCAGCGTGTCGTCGGGCTGGGGTTGCAAGTAGGCGGCGACAATTCGGCCTTCGGCCTCGGCCATCAACTGGCCCATGCGGGCGCGGTCCATCAGGTTGGCGACCAGCGAGGTGATGAAGACGGTCTTGCCCGCCCGCGCAAGGCCGGTCACGCCCAAGCGGATTGTGGTGTCCGTAAAGGGGCTGGCCAATGTGCTGGCCACATTTTCCACGCCGCGCGTGAGGTTGTCGGCGAGGCTTCCGATTACCAAGGTGCTGTCCTTCCAACTCGTATCCAACCCCAAGATAAGGGCGCGCATGGGCAGTTGCCAGAGGGGACAAAGACTTGCCCGTTCCCATGCCATTCGCTAAGGCGCATTTTATGCCCAGATTTGCGCTACAGGTAGAATATGATGGCCGCCCTTTTGCGGGTTGGCAGCGTCAGGCGGATCAGCCCTCGGTTCAGGGGGCGATCGAGGATGCTTTGGCCAAACTGGAACCGGGCCCGCACACGATTGCAGCGGCGGGGCGGACGGATGCGGGCGTGCATGCGCGCGCGCAGGTTTGCCATTGCGATCTGCAAAAGCCGTGGGATGCGTTCAAGCTGATGTCGGCCCTGAACCACCATCTGAAACCATTGCCTGTTGCCATCGTCGGATCGTCCGAGGTGGACGAGGAGTGGCATGCCCGTTTTTCGGCGCATGCTTGACGGTATTTATTCCGTATACTCAACCGCCGATCCCGCCCGACTTTGGAAGAAGGTCAGGTCTGGCACGTGGCGCATCCTTTGGATGTCGAGGCGATGCGCGAGGGGGCCAAGCATCTGATTGGCCTGCATGATTTCACAACCTTCCGGTCCACGATGTGTCAGGCGGCCAGTCCGGTTAAGACATTGGATGAACTCAGTATATCTGAAGTATCCACGACAGCCGGTCTGGAAATCCACTTCTACCTGCGGGCGCGTTCTTTCCTGCACAATCAGGTGCGCAGCTTTGTCGGCACGCTGGAACGAGTGGGCGCGGGCGGGTGGCATCCGGACAAGGTGCGCGAGGCGCTGGAAGCCAAGGATCGCGCGGCTTGCGGGCCAGTGTGTCCGCCCAATGGGCTGTATCTGGTGGGTGTCGGCTATCCGGACGATCCTTTTGCTTGAAGCATGACGCGACCCGCCTAGGTCGCTACTCATGAAAAACGCACTCATCATCGGCGCGTCAGGTGGCATCGGGGCTGCCGTGGCGCAGGAACTGACAGCACGTGGCGTGCAGGTCACAGGGCTGTCGCGGTCTGCCGACGGTTTGGATGTGACCGATGAGGCGTCGGTCCATGAACATCTATCGCGGCTGGAAGGCCCGTTCGATCTGATCTTTGTCGCGACGGGCGCGTTAGAGATCGACGGTGCAGCGCCTGAAAAGTCGATCAAGCGGGTGGACCCTCAGGCCATGATGGACCAGTTCCGCCTGAACACGATCGGCCCTGCGATGGTTCTGAAACACGCCATCGGGCTGGTCCCACGCAAGGAGCGCGCGGTTATGGCGGTGCTGTCTGCACGGGTCGGGTCGATTGGCGATAACGGTCTGGGCGGCTGGTATTCCTATCGCACCGCCAAGGCGGCGGTGAACCAGATCGTGCATTCAGCCGCCATTGAATTCGCTCGAACGCACAAGGAACTGGTCTGCGTTGCCCTGCATCCCGGTACGGTCGAAACGAACTTCACCGCCAAATATGCCGACAGCCATCCAACCGTCACACCTGAAGTCGCGGCCAACCGGTTGTGCGATGTGATGGCCAGCCTGACGCCCGAGGAGACGGGGCGGTTTTACGATTATGCCAAGAAGGAAATTCCGTGGTGAGCCGTCTTGTTCTGGTGCTTGGGGACCAGCTTTCTGAAAATCTGTCTGCGCTGCAAAACGCGGATAAGGACAGCGATATCGTCGTGATGGCCGAGGTCGCGGATGAGGCGACCTATGTTCAGCACCACCCTAAGAAAATCGCGCTGATCTTTGCTGCGATGCGCAAGTTTGCAGCGCGGCTTCGGGATGAAGGTTGGGACGTGCGCTACACCGAACTGGACGATACGGACAATTGCGGTTCCATCCCCGGTGAATTGCTGCGCCGCGCGGACGAGACCAGCGCAACAGAAGTGATCGCCAGCCAATGCGGTGAATGGCGGCTGATCAACGCGCTTGAGGATATGCCGCTAAAGCTGACCGTGCATCCGGACACGCGGTTCGTGGCTTCGCTTGATGAATTCAACGATTGGGCCGAAGGGCGCAAATCGCTTCGGATGGAGTATTTCTATCGCGAGATGCGGCGCAAAACCGGTCTGTTGATGGAGGATGGCGAACCTGCGGGCGGCAAGTGGAATTTCGACCACGACAACCGCAAACCCGCGCCCGATGCCGTCGATTTCAACGGCCCGATGGAGTTCACGCCGGACGACACAGTGGAAGAGGTGCTTGATCTGGTCGAGGCGCGATTTGGCAACAGTTTCGGAACCTTGCGCCCGTTCTGGTATGCCACCGATCAGGGGCAGGCGCGCCGCGCGTTGTCGCATTTCATCAAACATGCGCTGCCGAAGTTCGGTGATTTTCAGGATGCGATGCTGGACGACAATCGCTTCCTCTATCATTCGGTGATCTCGGCTTATATCAATATCGGTCTGCTGGACCCGCTTGAGGTTTGTCAGGCTGCCGAAGAGGCGTGGAAGGATGGGGATGCGCCGATCAATGCGGTTGAAGGGTTTATCCGCCAGATCATCGGCTGGCGCGAATACGTGCGGGGCATCTATTTCCGCGAAGGTCCGGAGTATCCGCGCCGCAATGCGCTGAACCACCAACGCAAACTGCCCGAGTTCTTCTGGACCGCCGATACCAAGATGCGCTGTGTGGCGAAGGCAGTCGAACAAACGCGCGACGAGGCTTACGCCCACCACATCCAGCGGCTGATGGTGACGGGCAACTTCGCGCTGCTTGCGGGGATCAATCCGCATGAGGTGCATGAATGGTATCTGCGCGTTTACATTGACGCCTTCGAATGGGTCGAAGCGCCGAATGTCGTGGGGATGAGCCAGTTTGCCGATGACGGGATCATCGCCTCAAAACCCTATGTGTCTTCGGGCAGTTACATCGACAAGATGTCGGATCACTGCAAAGCCTGCGACTACAAGGTCAAGGACAAGACCGGCGAAAATGCCTGTCCGTTCAATCTGCTCTACTGGCACTTCATGGATCGCCACCGCGACAAATTCGGGGGCAATCCGCGCATGGGGCAGATGTATGCCACGTGGGACCGGATGAAGGATGACCGCAAGGAAACCGTTCTGCGCGAGGCAGATCAGTTCCTTGAGAAACTGTCCAAAGGCGAACGCGTCTAGCGCTTATTCGGTAGCCGCCGGTTCCTCGGTAGGCGTCTGTTCCGCCGGTTCTTCGGCGGTGGGGGCGTTCGGGCCTGTCAGGGCGCCGTTGATCCATGTGCCGCTGGCTTCCTCGCCGGTGGCATAGCGCATGGTGCCGTCGCCGCTGCGTTTGCCATCCTCGAAGTTGCCTTCATAGATGTCGCCGCTGGCGTAGGTGGCCATGCCGGTGCCGTGGATTTTGCCGTTCTGCCAGCCGCCTTCGTAGGTAAAGCCGTCAGGCATCACGATTTTGCCGATACCATCGCGTTTGCCGTCTTTGAACATGCCGGTATAGATCGTGCCATCTGGGTACGTGGCGGTGCCTTCGCCTTCGCGGCGGCCTTGGACCCAGTTGCCTTCATAGCGGTAGCCGTCGGGGTAGGTCATGACGCCAAAGCCGTCGTTCTTGGCGTTCACAAAGCCGCCTTCATAGGTAAGGCCATTGGCGTAGATCGCGATGCCCTTGCCCTGGATCACGCCATCAACCCAATCGCCTTCATAGGTCGCGCCATCGGGATAGGTGATTTTGCCCTGACCATTGGCCAGATCGCCACGGAACTGGCCCTCATAGATCGACCCGTCGGGGTAGGTCACGCGGCCTGTGCCGTCGATCTGCCCTGCGACCCATTCGCCGGTGTAGGTATAGCCGTCCTGCCCACGGAAGGTGCCGATGCCCTGACGCTGGTCATTCACAAAGGCCCCTTCGTAAACGTCGCCCGACGCATAAGTGACCTTGCCCTGACCTTCGCGGCGGCCCGCGACGAATTCGCCCTCGTAGACATCGCCATTGGCCTGATAAAGCGTGCCGACGCCGTGGATCTGGTCGTCTTGCCACATGCCCTCATAGCGCAGGCCGTCGGCCATTGTGATCTCGCCCTTGCCTTCGCGCGATCCGCCGGACACGCGGCCATCGTATTTCGATCCGTCGGCGTAAGTGATCTTGGCGTTGCCTTCCTTGACGCCGTTCACCCAGCCACCTTCGTAGATATAGCCAGTGGGGGCGGTCATCGTGCCGCGCCCGTGATGCAGCGCGTTGCGGAACGATCCTTCGTAAACCATGCCGTTGGCGTATTTCATCACGCCCTGACCGGTGATCTTGCCGTCCAGCCATGTGCCCTCGTAGATCGAGCCATCGGCAAAAACGATTTTGCCTGTGCCTTCGGGTTTGCCCTTGGCAAAGCTGCCTTCATAGACCGATCCGTTGGGGAACCGCGCGACGCCTTGGCCACGGATTTCGCCTTCGACCCAGTCACCGCTGTATTCATAGCCGTTGGGCAAGCGGTAGGTGCCCTGACCGTGCTGTAGCCCGTTTTGGAAACCGCCTTCGTAGACGCCACCGTCATCGTATTGCTTGGTCTGGACGTTGCCGGATTGCGCAAGGGCCATCATCGGCAGGGTTGCCAGTGCACATCCCAGAACGACCGTTTTCACCTTGCCCATTTGCTTTGCTCCGCCCTTGCCGCCGTCACGGGGCATTTGGCCCCGACTGTTCAGGGGAAAACTAGTGGACGGGCCGCTTTGGCACAACGTCTTTTGCCGGTTGGACTTTTACTCCGGCGTGCTTCTGCTATGTGGATTGCGACGAAAGGTGAAAGGTACAACCCATGGCAGACCGTTTTCGCATCACGCTGGCCCAGCTGAACCCCACTGTGGGCGATTTGCAGGGCAATGCCGCCAAAGCGCGTGAGGCATGGGAGGCAGGCAAAGCCGCCGGTGCCGATCTGGTTGCCTTTCCCGAACTGTTCATCACCGGCTATAACGCGCAGGATCTGATGCGCAAACCTGCGTTCTACACCGAAGCGATCGAGGTGCTGCGCCAGCTAGCCAAGGACTGTGCCGACGGTCCTGCGGTTGCCATCGGTGCGCCGTGGATCGAAGGGACGGACCTCTATAACGCCTATCACGTGCTGCAAAACGGCG
>CATNDK010000166.1 GCA_950096585.1 Thalassococcus halodurans
AGCTGGTTGTATTTTGCCAACCGGTCGGAACGCGCTAGCGAGCCTGTTTTGATCTGGCCGCAGTTCGTTGCAACTGCCAGATCGGCAATTGTCGCATCTTCGGTTTCGCCCGAACGGTGCGACATGACGTTTGTCATGCGTGCGCGGTGTGCCATGTCGACGGCTTGCAGCGTCTCTGTCAGCGTGCCGATCTGGTTCACTTTCACCAGCATGGAGTTTGCCGAGCCACGCTCGATCCCCATTGCCAGACGGGCAGGGTTGGTCACGAACAGATCGTCACCCACCAGCTGAACGCGGTTGCCGATTGCGTCTGTCAGGGCCTTCCAGCCGTCCCAGTCATCTTCCGACATGCCGTCTTCGATCGAGATGATCGGGTAATCGTTTACCAGCGCTTCAAGGTAGGCGACGTTTTCTGCGGATGTCAGCGATTTGCCTTCGCCCTTCAGTTCGTACTTGCCGTCTTTAAAGTATTCGGTCGCGGCACAGTCCAGAGCAAGGTAGATGTCTTCGCCCGGCTTGTAGCCTGCTTTTTCGATGGATTTCAGGATGAAGTCCAACGCGTCGCGGGTCGAACCCAGTTCGGGCGCAAAGCCGCCTTCGTCACCCAGACCTGTGGACATGCCAGCGGCGGACAGTTCTTTTTTCAGGGTGTGGAATACTTCGGAACCCATGCGAACGGCGTCGCGGATGTTTTCCGCAGCGACCGGCATGATCATGAATTCCTGAATGTCGATCGGGTTGTCCGCGTGTTCGCCGCCGTTGATGATGTTCATCATCGGAACGGGCAGGGTGCGGGCAGATGTGCCGCCGATGTAGCGGAACAGGGGCTGTGTTGTGAACTCGGCTGCGGCTTTGGCAACGGCCATGGACACACCAAGGATCGCGTTCGCGCCCAAACGGCCTTTGTTGTCTGTGCCGTCCAGTTCGATCATCGCCATGTCGATTTCAACCTGTTCGGTCGCATCAAAGCCAACGATGTTTTCCGCGATTTCGCCGTTTACGGCAGCGACCGCATCCAGAACGCCTTTGCCCATGTAACGGGACTTGTCGCCGTCACGCTTTTCTACGGCTTCATAAGCGCCGGTCGAAGCACCCGACGGAACCGCCGCGCGGCCCATTGTGCCGTCTTCCAACAGAACGTCGACTTCAACGGTGGGGTTGCCGCGACTGTCCAGAATTTCGCGTGCGTGAATATCAATGATGGTGCTCATGGCTAGTCCCTCGCATGGCCTGTTTGACCGCTCTATAGCAGAGGCGAACGCGAAGTAAACTAAACTGTTAGCGGTAACGGGATTGCGGGGGGCTTTGTTAGCGCTGTCTTTTCTTTAATCTTCGCTCTCGCAGCACAGTATAGATGCCAGAAGCCACAATCAGCGCCATGCCAACGTATGTCAGCAGGTCAGGGCGTTCGCCAAAGATGGTGATTCCCAAAATCAGAGCGAATACGATCCGCGTGTATCTGAAGGGCGAGATAACCGACACTTCGCCGATGCGGGACGCAAGTGTGATCGCGTAGTAGGCCAGAATGCCGACGCTGATTGCGGCGGCCAGCATCAGCCAGCTTTGTGTCGTGGGCGTGCATGCGCCTCCGGAAAACGCCAGAAGGATCGCGCCGGTCGGGACCAGCATGAAAAATCCGTAGGCGGTCAGAAGGGTGTTCGGCACCTGACGCGGCACAGCACGCGATGCCAGATCACGCCCGCCCAGCCCGAAGACCGCCAGCACCGCCCAAAGCGCGTTCGGGTCGAACCCTTCAAAGCCCGGGCGCATGATGATCAGCACGCCGCACAGGCCGACGCCAATCGCGCTCCAACGGCGCCAACCCACTGCTTCTTTGAAAATCAGCGCGGCGCCCATGGTGATCACCAAGGGCATGGCTTGCGCGATGGTCGATGCGACGGACAGGGGGATCGACGTGATCGCCTTTACAAAGCCCAATGTGCCCACAACCTCGGTCAGATTGCGGATCAGAACGGGGCGCATCCAGAAAGTTTTGGTCCAGACGGGTATGCCCTGCAGCGCGGCGATGCCCCATAGCACCATGCCGCCCAATCCGCCGATGATCATCAGGATCTGCCCCGGCGGGATTTGATCGGCGACGGTTTTGATGAACGCATCTTCGATGGCGAAGCCCGCCATGGCGAGAACCATGAAAATGATGCCGCGAAGGTTGTCCAAGACTGGCTCCTGTGAATGCAGAAGCATAGGGCTATTCCGTTTCGGAACCGCTGACCAGAGGTCTGAAGAAATTTTTACGTTTTGATAAAAAATAGGCCCGCGCGATGGGCGGGCCTGTTCGGGATTTAAGCGTAAAGGGCGGGGTTACCCATCTGCACGTGCAGCGCGTTGACCGTGGGTTCATCCAGCCCGAGCGCGCGGGCAAGGCGATCAAGATACTGCGCCTCTTCGTCCGTATCGACGCGGATCGCCATCAGCGATGCGGAGTACAACGCCAGCTTCTGGCCGTCCGGCGTATCTGCGGCCAAACCTTCGGGATCAAGCGGTGCAGACAGTTCGGCTTTCAGGAAGGCGATGTCTTCTTCGGTCGCGTCGTCGCCCACGACGTCCAGAATGGCCGGTTTTTCCTGTTCGTCGATATGACCGTCGGCCTTAGCCGCTTGGATCATCGCGCGCAGCATCAGGGCCGCGTCGGCTTCGGACTGGCCGCTGTCAGCGGCATCATTGAACTGATCAAACAGCGCGCCGACGCCGGCACCTGCCGCAGCAGTTGCTCCAGCGGCGGCAACGCCACCCGCCGGAAGCGACGACAGCAGACCGCCACCGGGTTTCGCGGCAGGGGCACCGAGGCCCGGCATGCTCAGACCCGTCTGGCGCAGTTGCTGGAACATTGACTGCATCGGATTGCCTGCGCCCATGCCCATTGCGTTGGTCATCTGGCGTCCGGCTTCGGTTGTTGGGTGTTGCCCTTTGACCTGAGCGTTGCCGCCGCCTCCCAGCAGCGCCGAAAGCCCACCACCAGACGACACGCGATCCACCCCGCGGGCCACCGCATAGCCAAGCGCCACTTTGGTCAATGTTTTCATCAGGCTCATGCGCCGTCCTCCGATAACTGTGTATGACGCTAAGATAGGTAGTCAAAGCCCTTTGCGGAAGGGCTTTGAATCTGCGCCGTTCCCCTTAAGTGCCGCAGAAGGTGGCCAGAACCCGTTCGTCCGGCAGCGGCGCACGGGTCAGATCAGTGTATTCGTCGCTGTCTTCGAACGGGTTTGCCAAGGCCGCGTTCAGGCGATGGAACGGGGCATAGTCGCCGTCGACAGCACTCGCGATCATTTCTTCGACGCGGTGATTGCGCGGGATGATGGCGGGATTGGTCTGACGCATCAGAGCCTGTGGATCAGGTTCGTTTGCAATGCGGGCCTGCCAGTCTTCGGCCCATTGGTCGAAGGCCATCGGATCGGTGAACTGATCACGGGCCCTGCCATTCGCCAAGGCGCGGAAGGTGTTGGTGAAATCAGCACTGTTTTCATGCATGCGGGACAGCAGATCAGTCACCATCGGCACATCTCCGGTTTGGACGTTGGTGATGCCGATCTTGGCGGTAAACAGGCGTTCGTATTCCGCGCGGATCAGTTCGGGCATCCCGTGGACCTGTTCGGTAAACCGTTCGACCGAGGCTTCGGGATTGTCTGTCAGGGGCACCAGCGCCGTGGCTAGCTGCGCCATGTTCCAGACGATGATGTCAGGTTGACGGATATAGGCGTAGCGGCCGTAGCGGTCGATCGACGAAAACACCGTTTCCGGATCATAGGCATCCATAAAGGCGCAGGGGCCGTAGTCGATCGTTTCGCCGGAAAGCGTGCAGTTGTCGGTGTTCATGACGCCGTGAATGAAACCAACGCTCATCCATTTGGATATCAGTTTGGCCTGCCTCTGGATCACCTCATCCAGAAGATCGTGCGGGTTTTCGGCCTGCGGATAGTGCCGTTCGACAGTGTAGGCGTAAAGCGTGCGCAAGCGATCCAGATCGCGGCGCGCGGCAAAGACTTGGAACGTGCCCACGCGGATATGGCTTTGCGCAACGCGGGTCAGGACCGCGCCCGGTAGGGGCGTTTCGCGCAGGACTGGATCGCCGGTGGAAACCGCCGCCAATGCGCGTGTGGTCGGAACGCCAAGCGCATGCATCGCCTCGGACACTACGTATTCACGCAAGACCGGACCAAGCCACGCGCGCCCGTCGCCCATGCGGGAAAATGGTGTCTGGCCAGATCCCTTGAGCTGGATGTCGCGGCGTTGGCCGTCTGATCCGACCACCTCGCCCAACAAAATCGCGCGACCGTCGCCAAGCTGCGGGTTGTATTGCCCGAATTGGTGGCCCGAATAAAGCTGGGCAATCGGGTTCGAGCCGTCGGGAAGCGCGTTGCCGGAAAAGACCTGTGCCAGATCGGTCAGATCGTCATGCGTCACGCCCAAAACCTTGGCCAGATCTTCGTTGAACGCGATCAGGGCAGGTGTTGAAACCGCAGTAGGTTTCTGGCGCGCATAGAAGCCTTCCGGCAGCGCGGCGTATGTGTTGTCGAAGGGAATATGGACTGTCATGGCCTAGATATAGGTTGCAGCGGCAGACAGCGCCATGGGCATCACAAGACGCGGCTCATGAACATGTAGTTTTCCCGCGCTTTGAACCGCGCACGGGCGTAAAAGCGATGCACGTCTTCATCATCACGGTCCGCTTCCAGATGCAGCGCACGAACGCCAGCATCTTTCAGTGCTTTGGCAATGCCGTTCAGGGCCTCGAACCCCATGCCACGACGACGCACAGCCGGGCGGATGTAAAGTTCGTCGACAATCGCATCAAGCCCGCCGAATTCCACGGACCAGCCGAAGGTGACCACGATGTATCCCACTGGCGCCTTGCGCGGGCCGATCAACCAGACGGCCCCATGTGGCGTGCCTTCAAGAAGCGGCGTCAACGCTGCACCTTGCTGCTCTTCCGTCGTCTCGAATCCGCGTTCTGTGTGGAACGCTGCCACAAGAGGAAAGAGGCGCGCGGCATCTTCGGGGGTTGCTAGGTGCAAAGATTTCACAGGCGTGCCAATCGTTCTGTCAGAAGGTCAAAGAACCCATCGGCGTCGATGTCGCCCATGAAGGTTGCATTCGGTTCGCGCCCGCTGACGCGCCACCAATCCGCCACGGTCATGCCCAGCGTCAGATCAGAGGACGTTTCGATTTCCACGTTGATATGACGACCTGTGAACAGTTCGGGCTTGATCAGATAGGCGGTGACGCAAGGATCGTGCAGCGGTGCGCCCTGTGAGCCGTACTTTTCTTTGTCAAACCGTTCGAAAAAGTCCGTCATCTCGGCAACGGCCACACCCACCGACGTTCCAAGCGCGCGGAACGCATCGTTGCGGGGTTTCGTCACCAACGCTTTGTGCGTCACGTCCAAGGGCATTACGGTGATGGGGGCACCGCAGGCGAAAACGATCTTGGCGGCTTCGGGATCGACGTAAATGTTGAATTCGGCCGTGGGCGTGATGTTGCCAACTTCAAAGTAGGCGCCGCCCATCAGCACGATTTCCTGAATGCGGCTGGCGATGTCGGGTGCTTTGGTCAGGGCGGTTGCGATGTTGGTCAGCGGCCCAAGCGGGCAAAGCGAGACTGTGCCTTCGGGTTCGGCGCGCAATGTATCGATGATAAAGTCAACCGCGTGACCATCGGCCAATTCCATTACCGGATCGGGCAGAGTCGGACCATCAAGGCCCGTTTTCCCATGCACATGTTCGGCTGTGACCAGTTTACGGGCGATGGGCGTGTCGCAACCGGCGAACACTTTGGTGTCCGGCTTGCCCGCCAGTTCACAGACGATCCGCGCGTTTTTCTGGGTCAGCGACAGCGGCACGTTGCCCGCAACGGCAGTGATACCCAGCACGTCGATCTCTTCCGGCGAGGCCAGAGCCAGAAGAATGGCGACTGCGTCGTCCTGTCCGGGATCTGTGTCGATGATGATTTTACGTGCGGGCATGAACGGCCTCTGATTTGTGTCAAAGGCATTTCGTGACATGCATACGAGAAACAAACAAGCGTATAGAACAGGCAATCGGCCATCACTTGCCGATGGGCAAAAGGCAGTTTTACTAAGTGGATGCGATGAAACTGAACGGTTTTCTTTATTTCATGCATCGAGGTGTTAGACTCCTGCGCAATCCTGCGGTAAAGCACGTCGCGAAAGCTTGCGTTAGCGCTAACGAAAATATGTGATCGCTTCTCGGCGCACATAGAAACAACGGAGTAGAAGCCGCTATGGTCTCACGCGTTATTCCTGTCGAATGCTTCGACCTTGTTATTTTTGGTGGTACGGGCGATCTGGCCCGCCGCAAAATTCTGCCTGGTCTGTTCCGCCGTTTCTGTTCAGGGCAAATGCCGCCCGAAGCGCAGATCATTGGTGCGGCCCGTAGTGAACTGGATGATGACGGCTATCGTCAGTTCGTTCGCGAAGCCGTTCAGGAATTTGGCGGAACGCATTACGATAAGGATCAGTTGGACCAGTTCCTGCAGCGCTTGGGCTATGAAACCGTCGACGCCAAAGGCGAAGGCGGATGGGAGGCCCTTAAGGGGCGTCTGCGCGACAAAGTCGTCCGCGCTTTCTATTTCTCGGTCGGTCCTTCGCTGTTTGGGGATATCGCCGAACGTCTGCGGTCCTTCGGGCTTGCCAACGAAGACAGCCGCATCGTTGTGGAAAAGCCTTTCGGTCACGATCTGGAAACCGCGCGTGCGTTGAACGCGACGTTGGCGCAGCATTTC
>CATNDK010000167.1 GCA_950096585.1 Thalassococcus halodurans
GTTTTCAGCCACGTTTAACGCGTCAAACAGGGAGAAATGCTGAAAAACCATGGCCACGCCGCGCTGGCGGGCCTCGGACGGTTCGGAAGGCGTATAGTCCTGTCCTTGCAGGACCATCGAACCACGGTCGGGTTTGACCAGACCGTAGATCATTTTCACCAGCGTGGATTTCCCCGCCCCGTTTTCCCCCAGCAGGGCGTGAATCTCGTTTTTGCCGATGTCAAAGCCGACATCGTCATTGGCGATCACGCCGGGGTAGGCCTTGGTCAGGCCAGTCAACCTAAGGAGCGGGTCTGCCATGTCACACCGTTTCTTTTGTTCAGCGTCTCAACTAGCTGCGCGGCCACACCGATCGCAATGGCTTGGGGATGTTTCCCAAGCGATTTTTGACCAATTGGGCAGCAAATGCGCGCTATTTGTGCATCCGTATGTCCCAAGCCTGCAAGCCTCTTGCGAAAGCGGGCCCATTTTGTGTCGGAACCGATCAATCCGGCAAAGGCGAACTCGTGCGCCAAAAGCGCGTGGCACAGCTGTAAATCGATCTCGTGGCTGTAGGTCACGATGATATGGCGGGCCTTCTCAGGCGCGTGGGCGGCAAGGCGGGGCAGGTCGGCGGCAGGCAGTTTGGTGACCTGATCCGCCAACGGGAAAGAGAATCTGTCAGGCGCGGTATCGGCCACTGATACGTCCATGTCGGGTAGCGGGGCGAGTGTGTTGGCAAGCGCCGCGCCCACGTGGCCCGCGCCCCAAATCCAGATGGGCGTTCGGGGGGCGGTGATGGGCTCGATCATCCAGCCCTGTATCAGCTGAGGCTCCGGCGCGATCCCCTGCGCACGGGCGCGATCCAGCAGACGATGGACGGCCAGTGGCATATCGCCATCGCCGCGCGCCATCACTGTGTCTGACAGGGGCGGCAGGCTGGCGGCATCAAAGTGTTCCGTCAGCAAGGTGACCCGTCCACCGCAGCATTGGCCCATATCGGGGCCAAGGGCGTGGCGGCTTAGGCCGGTATGGGTGAAGGCGGTCTTGGCGGCCTCGAATTCCAGCCGTCCGCCACCAATGCTGCCTGATTGTCCGCCATTCCAGACCAGCATCGCGGCCCCGACCTCGCGCGGTACCGATCCGGCGACCTCGGCGACGACCACGCGGGCGACGCGGCCATGTTCGGCCACGGCATCGGAAAGGGCGGTCAGATCAAAGCTCATCCCCGCACCTTTTGAATGGCTTTCAGAACGCGCTCTGGTGTGGCTGGGGCGTCAAGTGCCGGATATTCTTGGCCGAATTGGGCGATGGCATCAGACAGCGCAAAGAAGACGGACATGCCATGCATGAAAGGCGGCTCGCCTACGGCCTTGGATTTATAGATGGTGTCTTCGGCGTTTTCGCCATCCCACAGCGTGACGTTGAAAATGTCGGGGCGGTCCGAACACGCAGGGATTTTGTAGGTCGAGGGCGCATGGGTGCGCAGGCGGCCTGTGTCATCCCAAACCAGTTCTTCTGTGGTCAGCCAGCCTGTGCCCTGGACAAAGCCGCCTTCGATCTGGCCGATGTCCAGGGCGGGGTTCAGGCTGTGGCCGCAGTCGTGCAGGATGTCTGTGCGCAGGATGCGGTATTCGCCGGTCAGGCCGTCGACCACGACCTCGGACACCGCCGCGCCATGGGCGAAGTAAAGGAACGGTCGTCCCTGACCTGCGATCCGGTCCCAAGCCAGTTTCGGCGTTTTGTAAAAGCCCGTGGCCGATAGGCTGACCCTGCCTTCGTAGCAAAGTTTAGCGGCATCGGAGAACGACATCTCTGCTGACCCGACCGATACGCGGCCGCCCACAAAGCTGATCTCTGTTGCGTCAGTTTGGTGAAGGTCTGCCAGATGCGCAGCCATACGGTCGCGGATAGTGTCGCAGGCGGCGTTGACGGCCATACCGTTCAGGTCGCTGCCGGATGAGGCCGCAGTGGCCGACGTGTTGGGCACTTTGCCGGTGTCGGTGGCGGTGATCCTGACCATGTCGACCGGCACGCCAAAGCGGCTGGCGGCGACTTGGGCGACTTTCTGGAACAGGCCTTGGCCCATTTCCGTGCCGCCGTGGTTCATGCGGATCGACCCGTCCTGGTAGACGTGGACCAGCGCGCCCGCCTGATTGAGGTGGGTCAGCGTGAACGAAATTCCGAATTTCACCGGCGTCAGGGCGATGCCCTTTTTCAGGTGCGCGTTCTGCGCGTTCCATTCGGCGATCTTGGCCTTGCGCGCCATCAGATCAGCCGATTGCGCCAGTTGATCGGTCATCGCGTTCAGCAGGAAATGATCAACCTGCTGGCCGTAGGGCGTTGTTTGCGCAGGCGGCGTGTCGCCATCGGCGTAGTAGTTGCGGCGGCGCAGCTTTGTAGGGTCCATTCCCAGCTGATGCGCGGCGTGGTCCATCCCCCGTTCGATCCCCAGCATGCCTTGTGGTCCGCCGAACCCGCGGAAGGCTGTGGCGCTTTGGGTGTTGGTGCGCAGGCGGTGGCTTTCGATCCGCGCGTTCGGCAGATCATAGGCGTTGTCGGCGTGGAGCATCGCGCGGTCCGCGACAGGCAGCGACAAATCCATCGCCCAGCCGCAGCGGGTGTAATGTTTGAAATCCACGCCAAGCAGACGACCGGTGTCGTCAAAGCCTGCGCGGTAAGTGATGCGGAAATCGTGGCGTTTGCCGGTGATCACCATGTCGTCGTCGCGATCATAGCGCATCTTGCAGGCGCGGCCTGTTTTCTGCGCGACCAAGGCGCAGGCGATGGCCAATGCGTTGCCTTGGCTTTCCTTGCCGCCGAACCCGCCGCCCATTCGGCGGATTTCAACGCGCACGGCATGCATCGGCAGGCCAAGGGCATCGGCCACCTTGTGCTGGATTTCCGAAGGGTGCTGGGTCGAGGAATGGACAACCATGTCGCCATCATCTTGCGGCAGGGCAAGGGCGGCCTGACCTTCCAGATAGAAGTGCTCTTGCCCGCCCATCTCGATCTCGCCTTCGACGATATGAGGTGCGGTTTCAAGGGCTTGGGCGGTGTTGCCCTTTTCCCAGATGCGCGGGCCCTCTTCGAAGTGGCTATTGGCGGCGAGGGCGTCTTCGATGGTCAGGATCGGGGTGGTTTTGGTGTAGTCGATCTTGGCCAGTCTGGCGGCGCGGCGGGCGGCATGGTGGCTGTCGGCGACGACCAGAAACAGCGGCTGACCGAGGTAGTGGATCGTGCCATCGGACAACAGCGGTTCGTCGTGGTTGGAAGGCGAGCAATCCGCAGGGCGATCCAGATCGATGGCGGTGATGACGTCTACGACGCCTTTGGCGCTGCGGACCTGCGATAGGTCCATGTTGGTGATCGTGCCGCTGGCGATGTCCGACAGGCCGAATGCCAGATGCAGGGTGCCGCGCGGGGTGGGCAGATCGTCAACGTAATGCGCCGAACCAGTGACGTGCAGTTTGGCCGCGTCGTGGGGAAGGGGTTTTGCAACGCTCATGGCTGTACCTCCAGTACGCTGGAGGATTGGCCTGTATACTCAAGATATACACGGTGTAGCAGATTCTTTGCGGTCGTCAGACGGTAGTCCGAACTCGCGCGCATATCGGACATGGGGGTGAAGTCCGCTGCCCATGCTGCGTCGGCCATAGCGATGCTGTCCAATGTCCACGGCTGGCCTGTCAAAGCGGCCTCGACATGGGTCGCACGTTTCGGGGTGCCAGCCATGCCGCCGAACGCGATGCGGGCGTTGGTGACTGTTCCATCTTCGACCGTGATATTGAACGCGCCACAAAGAGCCGAGATATCCTGATCGAACCGTTTCGAGATTTTGTAGACTTTCAGGCGGTCTGGCTGATGGGGAATGGTGACGCCTGCCACCAGCTCGCCTGCGCGGCGATCCTGTTTGCCGTAGTCGAGGAAGAACTCCTCGATCGGCAGGTCGCGCGCGCCGTCGACGTGGTGCAGGTGCAGCGTTGCGCCCAAGGCGATCAGGGCTGGCGGGTTGTCCCCGATGGGCGATCCGTTTGCGATATTGCCACCGATGGTGGCGGCGTTGCGGACCTGAGCGGAACCGTAGCGGCGGATCATTTCGGCGTAGGTTGGGTAGAGCGGCTGAACCGCCTTCAGAACCCGATCCATCGTCACACCCGCACCAATGCGCAGGCCTTCGCCCGTGTCTTCGATCTGTTGCAGATCGCGGCAACGGTTCAGGAAGATGGGTGCGGGCAGGTCGCGCATCTGTTTCGTCACCCACAGACCCACATCTGTTGCGCCAGCGATCAGCGTGGCGTCAGGGTTCGCAGCATAGGCGCGGGCCAGTTCGTCCAGCGTTTCGGGGCTGTTGGCGGTGGTCACGGGTAGATCGTCGTTCAGCCAGTCGGGAACTGGCGCATCCTTGGCGGCCTCGGCGGCGCGGATGATAGGGGCATAACCAGTGCAGCGGCACAGGTTGCCCGCAAGCGCGTCGTCAAAATCGGTGTCGCCATTCCTGTGCGCCGTTGCCATCGAAACGACGAAACCGGGGGTGCAGAAACCGCACTGGCTGCCGTGGTGGTCGACCATGGCCTGCTGCATCGGATGTAGCGTGCCGTCGGGGGCGGCGATGCCTTCGACCGTGCGTACCGCTTTGCCGTGGAGTTGCGGCAGGAACAGGATGCAGGCGTTCAGCGCCTTTGATCCGCTTTGGTCAGTGACCATAACGGTACATGCCCCGCAGTCGCCTTCGTTGCAGCCTTCTTTGGTGCCGGTCAAACCCTGGTCTTCGCGCAGCCAGTCCAACAGGGTGGTTGTCGGCGGCAAGTCCGAAAGCGAAACACTCTCTCCGTTCAGAAGAAAGTCGATTGTCATGTGAAAAGCCCGCCGCGTTACCCAGAGCCCAAATCAGCACAACTTCGATGCGGCGTAGAAGATGCGCAGGCAATTAGATCGACACCTACGCTAGAAGCGGGACTTCGGGTTTGGCAAGAAAAATCTTGGCGCATTTCCGTGCAGTCAGGAATTTCTGCCTGTTTTTTGGGCTTTCGGTTTGACGTGCTCCGGGGTCGATAAGGGACTTCCCCCCACCTTCACCACAACATAGTGTGGCGGCATGGCTGATCCCCGATTCATTCATCTGCGCGTGCACACGGAATACTCTCTGCTTGAGGGGGCCGTGCGGCTTAAGAAATTGCCCGGTCTCTGCGAAGCTATGGAGATGCCCGCCGTTGCGGTGACGGACACGAATAACCTGTTCTCGGCGCTGGAATTTTCTGTGTCGGCTGCGGGCGCGGGCATCCAGCCGATCATCGGCTGTCAGGTGGATCTGCGCTTTGCCGCGCCGAAACAGGGCGAACGTCCGCGCGATCCCGCTGGCGTCGTTTTGCTGGCCCAGAACGAGGCCGGCTATGAAAACCTGATGAAGCTGAATTCGTGCCTGTATCTGCGCACGGATGGGGAACTTCCCCACGTCACGGTGGACGAGCTTGAGCAACACGGCGCGGGCCTGATCTGTCTGACGGGTGGTCCGGAAGGGCCGGTTGGCCAGTTGCTGATGCAGGGCGGGCGTCCGGCAGCAGAAGAGTTGATGACGCGCTTCAAGGCGATCTTTGGGGATCGTCTGTATGTGGAATTGCAGCGTCATCCCGGTGAAGACGGGCTGCCCGAGACGGAAAAGCAGACCGAACGCGGTTTGATTGAAATGGCCTATGCCATGGATATCCCGCTGGTCGCGACGAACGACGTCTATTTCCCCAAGGCCGATATGTTTGAGGCGCATGATGCGCTGATCTGTATTGCCGAAGGCACCTATGTCGACCAGTCCGAACCACGCCGCCGTTTGACGGCACAGCACTATCTGAAAACGCCGCAGGAAATGGCGACGCTGTTTGCCGATCTGCCGGAAGCGATTGAAAACACCGTCGAGATCGCCAAGCGCTGTGCCTTTATGGCCTATCGCCGCGATCCGATCCTGCCCAAATTCGCCGATGACGAGGTGGAAGAACTGCGCCGTCAGGCGAATGAAGGCTTGCAGGCGCGTCTTGCCGTGATCCCGCATGCCGTGACGCCCGAGGAATATCAGGAACGTCTGGATTTCGAACTGGGCATCATCGAAGGCATGGGGTTCCCCGGCTACTTCCTGATCGTTGCGGACTTTATCAAATGGGGCAAAGACCACGACATTCCGGTGGGGCCGGGGCGTGGTTCGGGTGCGGGTTCGCTGGTGGCGTATGCGCTGACGATCACCGACCTTGATCCCCTGCGCTACAGCCTGCTGTTCGAACGCTTTCTGAACCCTGAACGTGTTTCGATGCCTGACTTTGACATCGACTTCTGCATGGATCGTCGGGAAGAGGTGATCCGCTACGTTCAGGAAAAATACGGCCGCGACAAGGTGGGGCAGATCATCACCTTTGGTGCGCTTCTGTCAAAGGCGGCGGTGCGCGACATTGGCCGTGTTTTGCAGATGCCTTACGGGCAGGTGGACCGTCTGTCCAAGATGATCCCTGTCGAGGGGGTGAAGCCTGTTTCGATCGAGAAGGCCTTGCAGGACGAACCGCGCCTGCGGGAAGAGGCCAGAAACGAAGAGGTCGTGGACCGTCTGTTGACCTATGGCCAGCAGGTTGAAGGGCTGTTGCGGAACGCATCGACCCACGCGGCGGGTGTTGTGATCGGGGATCGTCCGCTGGACGAACTTGTCCCGCTCTATCGTGATCCGCGGTCCGATATGCCC
>CATNDK010000168.1 GCA_950096585.1 Thalassococcus halodurans
CCTGCCTATACGATGGACTGGTCCGAACCGCAGGGCGATGAACGCCTGTGGCGCGCGGCAAAGCGGCATTTGTTGGCGCGGCCCATGGGGCAGCCTGAGGCCGGCGACGTGCTGCTGTTCCGGATGCGCGACGGCGCTGTGGCCAAACATCTGGGCATCGCCAGCGAGCAGGGCTTTATCCATTCCTATTCCGGTCATGGCGTCATCGAAAGCGCCCTGACCAAGCCGTGGCAACGCAGAATTGCCGCGCGATTTGCCTTTCCCAAGGAGATTCAGTGATGGCGACGGTGCTTCTTTCGGCTGCGGGTGCGGCAATTGGTGGGTCTATCGGTGGAACGGTTCTGGGGCTGTCGGCAGTCGCTGCTGGCCGTTTTGTCGGGGCGACGCTGGGCCGTGCGATTGACCAGCGGCTGATGGGGCAAGGGGCCGAAACGATTGAGACGGGCCGTATCGAACGGTTCCGCCTGTCCGGTGCCAGCGAAGGATCAGGCATTCCGCGCGTTTATGGCCGGATGCGTGTTGGCGGGCAGGTGATCTGGGCCGGTCCGTTCATTGAAAAACGCAAAACGTCTGGCGGGGGCGGCGGCAAGGGGTCACCAAGCCAGCCGACTGTCAAAACCTACAGCTACAGTGTGTCGGTTGCGATTGCGCTATGCGAAGGCGAAATTACGTCGGTCAATCGCGTCTGGGCGGATGGCGATGAAATCGCTGTGCCGGACCTGAATATGCGGGTCTACAAAGGCGACCGCGATCAGTTGCCTGATCCAAAGATCGAGGCATTTGAGGGAACAGGCAACGTGCCTGCCTATCGCGGCACGGCCTATGTCGTGTTCGAGGATTTGCAACTTGAACAATTCGGCAACCGAATTCCCCAGTTCAGCTTTGAGGTGACGCGTCCGTCCTTGGACGAGGACGACGTGCCGCATCAGATCAATGCGGTCGCTTTGCTGCCCGGTTCGGGGGAATACGCGCTATCCACAACGCCACGCTATAAGAAGACCGGTACGGGCAAAAAGACCGCTGTGAACGTGCATTCGCCTTCCGAGCAGGCGGATTTTGTGACCTCGTTGAACATGTTATCGGACGAGGCCCCGAATTGCCGGGCCGTGTCGGTGGTGGTCAGCTGGTTTGGCGATGATCTGCGGGCTGGGCAATGCACCCTGCGCCCGAAGGTCGAACAAACGCGCCACGAGATCGGCAAAAGCGCGTGGCGCGTGTCCGGTCTGTCGCGAAGCGCGGCACAAGTGGTGCCATCGGACGATGACGGGATTGTTTATGGCGGTACGCCCAACGATGCCTCGGTGATCGAAGCGATCCAAGCCATTCAGGCCAAGGGGCAAGAGGTGATGTTCTACCCCTTTATCCTGATGGATCAACTTGCCGGAAACGGGTTGGTCGACCCTTGGTCAGGCGAGGCGGATCAACCTGCGTTGCCATGGCGTGGGCGTATCACGACGTCTTTGGCACCCAATATTGCTGGCACGACGGATGGCACCGCCGCCGCACGGTCCGAGGTTGAGGCATTTTTCGGGACGGCGGCCGCCTCGCACTTCACGATTGGCAGCAAGTCTGTTGGCTACTCGGGGCCTGTTGAATGGGGCTTCCGCCGGTTCATTCTGCACTACGCAGCACTGTGCAAAGTTGCGGGCGGTGTGGAAAGTTTCTGCATCGGGTCCGAGATGCGCGGGCTGACGCAGATCCGCGATGATCAGGGCTTTCCGGCTGTCGATCAGTTGCGCGATCTGGCGGTAGAGGTCCGCAACATTCTGGGGCCAGATACCAAGATCGGCTATGCTGCGGACTGGTCCGAGTATTTCGGTTATCAGCCGCAGGACGGCTCGGGTGATGTGTATTTCCATCTTGATCCGCTGTGGGCTGATCCGAACATCGATTTCATTGGCATCGACAACTACATGCCGCTGTCTGACTGGCGCGACGGGCGGGATCACGCAGATGCGGATTGGGGGCATATCCACAACGTGGATTACCTGAAGTCGAACGTCGAAGGCGGCGAGGGCTTTGATTGGTACTATCCGTCGCCCGAGGCCGTCGCTGCCCAGCGTCGTGAACCCATCACCGATGGTGCACATGGCGAGGATTGGATCTACCGCTACAAGGATATCCGGTCGTGGTGGACGAATTCGCACCACAACCGCGTCGGCGGCGTCCGTTCGGATGCGCCAACAGCGTGGGAACCGCAGTCAAAACCGATCTGGTTCACAGAACTTGGCTGTGCAGCCATCGATAAGGGCACAAACCAACCGAATGTGTTCCTTGATCCGAAGTCGTCGGAAAGCCATATGCCGCGCGCGTCGAACGGGCGGCGTGATGATCTGATCCAGCGGCAATACCTGCGCGCGATGCATGGCTATTGGGGCGATCCCGCGAACAACCCTGTGTCGGTGGACTATGAGGCCCCCATGATCGACATGAGCCACGCATTTGTGTGGGCATGGGATGCACGGCCTTATCCGTGGTTTCCGTCGATGTCGGATACGTGGTCGGACGGTGGAAATTACCGTCACGGTCACTGGATCACCGGGCGGATTTCTGGCTGCACCTTGGCTTCAGTGGTGGAAGACATCTGCGCGCGTTGTGGCGTGACCGAGATCGATGTTTCGGGCCTGCATGGTTTTGTCCGTGGGTTCCACGAGGCTGACGTGGCAAGTGGCCGTGCGGCGTTGCAATCTCTGATGCTGGCTTACGGATTTGACGCGGTAGAACGTTACGGCGTCCTGCGGTTCCAGATGCGGACTGATCCGCTTGTGACCGACATTGACCCGAATGCTCTGGTGATCAGTGGCGATCTGGACGGCGCCCTGAGCCACACCCGCGCGAATGAGGCTGAAATGGCCGGACGTGTCCGTTTGCGGTTCTTTGAGGCCGACGGCGACCATGCGATCCGTGCCGAAGAAGTTGTGCACCCCGATTATGAAACGCATTCGGTATCCGAAAGCGAACTGCCCCTGTCGATGACCAGCGCAGAAGGGCGTCAAACGCTTGAACGCTGGCTGGCGGAATCGCGAATTGCGCGGGATACGCTGCGCTTTGGCCTTCCTCCGTCCCAGTCTTATCTGGGCGCTGGGGACGTCATCCGAATCGAAAGCGCAGGCCTTCCGATCACAGCGCGGATCGACCGGATCGAGCAGGGAGATTACCAGCAGATTGATGCGACGCGGATCGAGCCTGCGGTGCATGATGTTCCTGACTTCCCCGAAGGTGTGCCCGCTTTGTCAGGATTTACGCCTGTAACACCAGTTCTGCCCATGTTTATGGATTTGCCCTTGATGCGGGGCGACGAAGCTGAACATGCGCCTTACATGGCTGTCACCGCCGACCCGTGGCCCGGGGCCGTCGCGCTGTATTCGTCGGCTTCCGATGCGGGTTACGAGGTGAATACGCTGATCGAACAGGGCGCGATCATCGGCGAAACCGAAACCGTCTTGCCGGCGGCCATGTCCGGTTTGGCCGACCGTGGCGATGATCTGCAAATCAAACTGGTCACAGGAAACCTCGAGTCCGTCACAGAAGAAGCATTGCTGTCAGGGGCGAATATGATGGCGATTGGTGACGGATCGCCGGACAATTGGGAAATCTTTCAGTTCCGCGATGCGACGCTTGTGGCAGCAGATACGTGGAGACTTGGACACCGGTTGCGTGGTCAATTTGGCACGGATGGTGTGATGCCGCGGGAATGGCCGGTTGGGTCTTATGTAGTGCTGTTGGATGGGTCCACACCGCAAATTTCACTGGCGGCGTCCGCAAAACGGCAGTTGCGCCACTACCGGATTGGTCCGGCTAGCAGGCCCTATGATGACCCTAGCTATGAGTATGTCTCACATGCCTTCAACGGCAATGGTGCGCGTCCGTATCGTCCAGCACATCTTCAGGCGCGGGACGTCGCAGGGGATATTTCGGTCAGCTGGGTCCGCCGGACCCGCATTGACGGGGATAGCTGGGATCTGAGTGACGTGCCGCTTGGCGAAAGCAACGAAAGCTATCACCTGCGCATTGTGCAAGCGGGACAAACCGTTCGTGAAGCTGTCGTGTCTCAGCCTGAATGGACTTACACGCAGGCCCAACGCGCCTCTGATCTTGTCGCTGGCGCATATTCAATCGAAGTTGCGCAGATTTCGGAAACCTATGGATCGGGGCCATATGCAACGATCACCCTTTCTTAAGGTGATCAAAATCAACATTCGCGTTTGTGATATTTTCCATCACCTCTTTGCGTTTCCGATCCGCGACATATCTGCTATGGTCAACGCGTTAAACGGAGGGCGCAATGGCCAAAACCAAAGCAAAAGTTGAAAAACTTGATCCGGTTTGGGCACGGATTCTGACCGAAGCAGAAGATGCTGTTCGGGACGAACCGCTGCTGGGTGGGCTTGTGCATTATTCGGTACTGCATCACCCGACAATCGAGCGGGCGTTGAGTTACCGGATATCGCTGAAGCTGGCGAATGGCGAAATGTCCGAGCAGATTCTGCGCGAGATTTGTGACGAGGCGCACGCCTCTGATCCGGATCTGGCGCTGGCTGCGCGTGCAGATATCGTCGCCGTCTACGAACGCGATCCGGCATGCCATCGATTCCTGCAGCCATTGCTGTATTTCAAAGGCTTTCAGGCGATCCAGTCTTACCGTGTGGCCAACTGGCTCTGGCGTCAGGGACGTCAGGATTTGGCGTATATGTTCCAGATGCGCTGCTCTGAGGTTTTTGGCGTCGATATCCACCCTGCGGCAAAAATTGGCCGTGGGATCATGATCGACCACGCGCACTCTATCGTGATCGGTGAAACCGCTGTGGTGGGTGACAACGTTTCAATGCTTCATTCCGTGACGCTTGGCGGTACCGGTAAGGAAGAAGAAGATCGTCACCCGAAAATTGGCGACGGCGTTCTGATTGGTGCGGGTGCCAAGGTTCTGGGCAATATCAAGATCGGCAACTGCTCACGCATTGCAGCGGGTTCCGTGGTGCTGGAAGAGGTGCCGCCGATGAAAACAGTCGCGGGCGTTCCGGCGCGCATCGTGGGCGAAGCTGGTTGTTCGCAGCCGTCAATCAATATGGATCAACTGATCCGTGGTGGCGCTTAAGCCATTTTGATGGTTGGAAAATGTTGGCCGTTCAGGCCAACATTGAAACCGGATTTTCCAGATTATCGCAAATCGCGCTAAGAAGCTGCGCGCCAAGGGCACCGTCGATAACGCGGTGATCTACCGACAGCGTCATGGACATGACCGTCGCGACAGCAACGTCTCCGCTGTCGCGCACGACAGGCTTCTTGATCCCTGCGCCGACGGCAAGGATGGCGCCGTGGGGCGGGTTGATAACAGCGTCGAAGTTTTCGATGCCGAACATCCCCAAGTTGGAAATCGCAAAGCTGCCGCCCTGATATTCATGGGGTGCCAGCTTTTTGTCGCGCGCGCGCGCTGCCAAGTCTTTCATCTGGCTGGAAAGGGACGACAGGCTTTGCGTCTCTGCATCCCTAAGAACGGGTGTAAAGAGCCCCCCTTCAATGGCCACGGCAACGGCGACGTCCGACGTTTTCAGCCGCAAGATACGATCACCTGCCCAAATCGCGTTGGCGTCGGGCACCTCTTGCAGCGCCATAGCGCAGGCTTTGATGATAAAGTCGTTGACCGACAGCTTCACGCCCCGTGCCGACAACTTTGCGTTCATCTTGGCGCGGGCTTCCAGCAGCGTGTCGATTTCCACCGATCGGCGCAGATAGAAATGCGGGACGGTTTGTTTGGCTTCCGTCAACCGCTCCGCAATGGTGCGGCGCATGTTGTCCATAGGCACCTCGATGGTTTCGCGGTCCGCGTAGATTTTCGCGATGGCGTCGGACGAAACGGACGGTGCCATGGGGCGGGGCGCTGCGGGCATCGGTTCTGCGGCAGGGGCGGCAACAGCTGTGCCAGCGCCATCGGCCTTCAAAACATCAGCTTTAGTGATGCGGCCACGGGGTCCGGAGCCAGTGATCTGCGCAAGGTCGAGACCTTTTTCCGCAGCCAGCCGGCGCGCCAGTGGGGTCGCGAAAATCCGGTCGCCTGTATTGGTTGCTGGGGCAGCGGGTGCGGGCTTCGCGGGGTGTCCTTCGGTCACCGCCTTGTCGCCCGCTGTGGCCTGCGCTGCTGGCGCCGTGGCCACGGGCGTTGCGCCCAGATCGTCGGCGGTTTCGCCATCTTCCAGCAGGATTGCGATGGGCGTGTTGACCTTCACGTTTCCGGTACCTTCAGAGATCAGAATTTTGCCGATTTCGCCTTCGTCCACAGCTTCGAATTCCATGGTCGCTTTGTCGGTTTCAATCTCGGCGATAACATCGCCTGATTGGACGGTGTCGCCTTCTTTCACCAGCCATTTTGCCAGCGTGCCTTCCTCCATCGTGGGGGACAGGGCGGGCATCAGGATTTCAATCGGCATGGGGCACCTCTTGGGTGGGGGCGGTCCGGAAGTTGGCGAGCGGTGTCATCGGTAGCAGACCTGTTTGGCAGCGGCGATGACCTCGGGCGTGGTGACCAGCGCCAGTTTCTCTAGGTTCGCGGCGTAAGGCATGGGTACGTCCTTGCCGGTCAGGTTGATGACAGGCGCGTCGAGGTAATCGAAGGCCTCTTGCATCAGAACGGCCGAGATATGGTTGCCGATGGAGGCCACTGGCCAGCCTTCTTCGACGGTGA
>CATNDK010000169.1 GCA_950096585.1 Thalassococcus halodurans
AAGCTGCTGGTCCAAGTAGGCGCGCAGGCGTTCGAGTTCCGCGGGGTCGGCCAAGTCTTCGGCCCCGATGATTTCGTCAAACTCGGTGTCGTAGGCTTTGTAATCCGGATCGGCATCAGAAATCGGCTGAGGGGCGGGCGGTTCCAAAGGCGCTTCACCTTCGGGCATTTCAACTTCTTCGCCCAGTTCCTGATCGGCCAGATCCTCCATCGAGACCTGCGCCTGAGCGCTGTCTTGCTGTTGTTCCTGACTTTGTTCCGGTGTCGCGTCGGCCTCGTCTTCGCCTTGATCGTCCTGCCCGGTGGAATCGGGTTCCTGTTCCTGATCCGCGCCTTCTTCGGCCTGATCCTGTGCTTCGTCGTCCAGTTCGTCTGGGTCTTCGCCCAGCTGGTCGCCGTAACCCAGATCGGAAATGATCTTGCGGGTCATTTTGGCGAACTCGCCCTGATCGGACAGACTTTCCTGCAGCTCTTCCAGCGTCACGCCTGCTTTGGATTCGATCTGGTTGCGCCACAGGTCCATGACGTTTTGCGCGGCATCGGGCAGGTCGCGACCGGTGGCCAGATGGCGGACAAGGTAGCCTGCGGCAACGGAGAGCGGAACGTCGGTGGCATCCTTGACCTGATCATAGCCCTTGCGCAGGGCGTCATGGCTGATCTTGGCGTCGATGTTGCCAGCGGTGCCGGGCATGTCGCGCGCACCCATCGCTTCGCAGCGGGCGGTTTCGAGGGATTCGTATATCTCGCGCGCGAGGTCGCCTGCGGGGGCGTAGCGCGCGTGGGTCTGGGCGTTGTGATAGCGACGGTGCATTGCCAAAGCGTCGGCTGTGCCACGGGCCAGCATGACCTCTTCTCGGGACATGCGGCGGGACACTTGGGGCAGGCGCATGGCTTCGCCGGACAGGCCAGAGGGATCGACCGTATAGCTGACGGACAGCTCGGGATCGTTGGCCATGACCTTGGTTGCTTCGGCAAGCGCCTTTTTGAACGGGTCGGCGGGGTTATCAGAACGCGTGGACATGGGGCATGTTGTCCACCCTGTCAAAGCGATTGGCAAGAGGCAAAGACGCCGCGCTTGGGGTGTGGGTGGGGTTTAGCCGAGCAAAAGTGAGGAACAGCTTTGTGAAAGCATAAACGCGCGGCTTTTGGCCTGTGTCCGGCGCGCTTGGTCAAGGTGAAATGCGGCGATCGACAGCAGACGGGATTGGTCCTGTTTAGCGCGGATGCGCCAATCCAGTACTGTGCGCCCGGGAACGTCGTGGGGGATTGCGGCCAGCAAATCGACAAAGCTTTCGCGAAGCACCTGTGCTTCTTCGTCATTTCCGCCCATGAGCCAGCTGTGTTCGACCTTTGCGGACAGCCGCCCAGCGCATTCTGCAAAGGCCCGTACCGGATCAAATCCGGCACTGGGTGACGCCGTGCAGGGGCCTCCTGCTATCACGGCGAGAACGAGAAAAGTTTTCAAACCGCATTTCATTTAGACATGGTTGCAGATTTTTCGCCCAAAAGAAGAGCAAAATGAAAACTTAATACGAATGTGACCTGTAATATACTTTTGGGATCAGCCGGCCTGCGCCAATTCCCCGCTTTGCTTTTTGCCTGTGCGGCGATAGTCAGCGGAGCATGAGAACGTTATTCCTTGGTGATGTGATGGGCCGCGCCGGACGGCAGGCCATTCAGGAACATCTGCCGCGCCTGCGGTCAGAGTGGAAATTGGATTTCGTCGTTGTGAACGGCGAAAATGCCTCGAACGGTGCGGGCCTGACGAAGGCGCATGCGCAGGGCATTTTGGCTGCCGGTGCGGATTGCGTGACTTTGGGCGATCATGCGTTCGACCAGAAGGAAATGCTGCAGGCCATCGAAGACGACAGCCGCATCATTCGCCCGCTGAACTATGCGAAAAGTGCACCGGGGATCGGGCATCGGCTGTTTTCCGATGCGCGTGGCCGCAAAATTCTGGTGCTTCAGGTGCTAGGGCAGGTCTTTATGAAACGCCCGTTTGATGACCCGTTTTCTGCCGTGGATCAGGTTTTGCGCGCGCATCCCTTGGGTGGGCAGGCGCAGATGATCCTTGTGGATGTGCACTGCGAAGCGACGTCCGAGAAGATGGCGATGGGCCATTTCTGTGACGGGCGCGCCAGTCTGGTGGTTGGAACACATACCCATGTGCCAACAGGTGACGCGCAGATCCTGCCCAAAGGAACGGGGTTCCTGACGGATGCGGGTATGTGTGGTGATTACGATTCCGTCATCGGGATGGATAAGGCCGAACCGCTGCGCCGCTTTATCACGGGCATGTCCAAGACACGGTTCCAGCCCGCTTTGGGCGAGGCCACCCTGTCGGGCGTATTTGTCGAAACAGACGACCGAACCGGTAAGGCCGTGAACATCGCGATGGTGCGTCAGGGTGGGCGGCTGCAACAATCCGGCCCTGTCATGAATTGACGCGCATTTGTCGTATTGTGTGGTCTGGTGCTACTCGTCAGAATGGCGCGAATGATAAGGCAGGAATGCACTCCGAATGGAACTACTGAACATCAGTCCGGATCTTGGGGCATATCTGGCGCTAGGCGTCATGTTGGTGATGTTCGCTTTATTCGTCAGCGAAGCCTATCCGACCGAAGTGGTCGCGATCGGCGGTGTTGCGGTTCTGTTGGCCTTGGGGCTGTTGCCCTATGAGGACGCACTTTCGGTGCTGTCGAACCCTGCGCCATGGACCATTGCGGCGATGTTTCTGGTCATGGGGGCCTTGGTGCGCACAGGCGCGCTAGAGGCGTTTACGAATTACGCGCAAAAAGGCGCGGCCACCCATCCCAAGACCACAATGGCTGGCATCATGTTGTTGGTTCTGGTGGCGTCGGCCTTTATGAACAACACCCCTGTTGTCGTCGTGATGCTGCCGATCTTTGTGCAACTGGCCAAGATTTTGGGGGTCGCCCCGTCCAAGCTGCTGATCCCGCTTAGCTATGCGGCCATTCTGGGTGGTACTTTGACCCTGATCGGCACATCCACGAACCTGCTGGTGGATGGTGTGGCGCGATCCCGCGGGATTGAGCCATTCGGAATTTTCGAGGTCACGCCTTTGGCCATCGTTTTGGTGATCTGGGGCATGTTTTACCTGCGGGTGGTGGGCCCATGGTTGCTGCCGGATCGGGTCAGTATGGCGGGTATGCTGTCGTCAGACCGCAGCCGGATGAAGTTTTTCACCGAAGCGGTCATTCCGCCCGAGTCCAACCTGATCGGGCGCGATGTTCTGAGCGTTCAGTTGTTCAAACGTGATGGTGTGCGCCTGATCGACGTGATCCGTGGGGATCAGTCGTTGCGTCGTAATCTGGAAGCTGTGCAGTTGCAGGTTGGTGACCGCGTTGTTCTGCGGACGCAGATGACCGAGCTTCTAAGCCTGCAGAGCAATAAATCCCTGAAGCGTGTGGATCAGGTTTCGGCGGTTGAAACGACCACGGTCGAGGTGCTGATCACGCCGGGATGTAAGATGATTGGCCGGTCTTTGGGGGCTTTACGTCTGCGCCGCCGGTTTGGTGTCTATCCGTTGGCGGTGCATCGCCGGAACCAGAATATCGGGCGTCAGTTGGATGAACTGGTGGTGCGCGTCGGTGACACGCTGCTGTTGGAAGGCGCGCCTGCGGATATCCAACGTCTGGCCGAAGAAATGGCCTTGGTCGATGTGGCGCAGCCCTCTGCACGCGCGTTTCGCCGTGGCCATGCACCGATTGCCTTGGGCGCTTTGGCAGGAATCGTCGTTCTATCAGCTTTGGGTGTCGCGCCCATTCTGGCCTGTGCCGTGATCGCTGTGGCCGTGGTGCTTTTGACCCGATGTGTGGATGCGGATGAGGCGTTTTCCTTTGTTGAAGGCCAGCTACTGGCGCTGATTTTTGCGATGCTGGCGGTGGGTGCGGCGCTGCAAAGCACTGGCGCCGTTGATCTGATCGTGGATGCCGTCGCGCCGTTTCTGGGGCAACTTCACGGGGCCTTTGTCATCTGGGCGATCTTTATCCTGACATCCGTCCTGACCGAAATGGTCAGCAACAATGCTGTCGCTGTCGTTGTCACCCCGATCGCCATTTCGCTGGCTGATGCGTTGGGCGTTGATGCGCGGCCTTTGGTTGTGGCAGTCATGGTCGCCGCATCCTGCAGCTTTGCGACGCCTATCGGGTACCAGACCAACACATTGGTTTTCGGCCCGGGTGGTTACCGGTTCTCGGATTTCCTGAAGGTCGGCGTGCCGCTGAACCTGACGGTGGGCATCCTGTCAGCCCTCATCATCCCGATGATCTGGCCGCTCTGATAGGTATTTTCTGTCCCAAAATACCTTGGGGTGAATTGGCCAAAGGCCAAGAGGGGCAAAGCAGTTTTAACTCTCAAGAAAAACGACCAGTTGGTTAAGGGCGGTCCCGTAAGGGGCTGTCAGTGCCTGCGTCGTAATTTCCCAAAATGCTGGAAGGTAAATCCTGTCCAACGAAGGCAGGTCCTTGAGATCGGGCGGAGCTCATCAAGGAAAGAACTGAGGCATGGCAATCATCACGCTGGACGACCGGATTTCTGAACTGGAAACCGAACGCGACGCAATTGGGAAGGTGCTGAAACGCATCAAACGCGAAATTAACAGGCTCGCGGAACAGATCGAGACAGGAGAGGTCACCGACAAAGCCGAGGCGCAGAAAATTCTGGCCGAGGCACGATACTGGCTGAAAGCGGTCAGGGAAACGGAGACCGAGATTGAAAAGCTCAAAAAGGAACGGGCAGGCATTGCCCATGGATACGGGGTCGATCTTGAGGCTGCGCGGTCAGAGGTCGGGTGCCGACTTCATCGCCTCGCTCAGTGCAAAAAAGAGAGAAAAGTTTCTGAGTGATCTGGGGGAGGGGGCGCATCTTGCGCTCCCTTTTCTGTTCGAGTTCTGGGCCATGCCGCACCAGTTACCGCCCGAGGGTGACTGGCGGTCTTGGGTGATTATGGGTGGCCGTGGTGCGGGTAAGACGCGAGCGGGGTCGGAATGGGTTCGGGCGCAAGTCGAAGGGGCGAAGCCCTTGGACAAGGGGCGCTGTGCGCGCATGGCGCTGGTGGGGGAATCCATCGATCAGGTGCGCGAGGTGATGGTGTTTGGCGATAGTGGCATTCTGGCCTGTTCGCCGCCTGATCGGAGGCCCGACTGGATCGCGGGGCGCAAGTGTTTGCGCTGGCCGAACGGGGCCGAGGCGATGGTGTTTTCCGCCTATGACCCCGAAAGCCTGCGCGGGCCGCAGTTTGACGGCGCGTGGGTGGATGAACTGGCCAAGTGGAAAAAGGCGCAGGACACGTGGGACATGCTGCAGTTCGGGCTGCGGCTGGGGGATGATCCGCGGGTTTGTGTGACGACCACGCCGCGGAATGTAGGCGTGTTGAAGCAGTTGTTGGAACGCGACAGCACGGTTGTGACCCACGCGGCGACGGATGCGAACCGTGCCAATCTGGCGGCGTCGTTTCTGGCCGAGGTGCAGGCGCGTTACGCAGGCACGCGGTTGGGGCGGCAAGAGCTGGACGGCGTTCTGATGGAGGACGCGGAAGGTGCGCTTTGGACCAGTGCGGGGTTGGAACGCTGCGCGGTCGATGTACCGCCCGAGTTGGGGCGTATCGTCGTGGCGGTTGATCCGCCTGTGACGGGGCATTCCGGTTCAGACGCCTGCGGGATCGTGGTTGTGGGGTGCCTGGCCGATGACCCGCAGAAGGCCGTGGTTTTGGAAGATGCCAGTGTTCAGGGGGTGTCGCCTTTGGCTTGGGCCAAGGCGGCGATTTCTGCGCGGGATCGGTGGGAGGCGGACCGGATCGTGGCCGAGGTCAATCAGGGCGGTGAACTGGTGGCCGAGGTTTTGCGTTCGGTCGATCCGCTGGTTCCGGTGACCAAAGTGCATGCGACCAAGGGCAAGGCCGCACGGGCCGAACCCGTGGCGGCGCTTTATGAGCAGGGGCGTGTGACGCATCTGCGGGGGCTGGGCACGCTTGAGGATCAGATGTGTCTGATGACCACCAACGGGTTCGAAGGAAAAGGGTCGCCGGACCGTGTGGATGCGCTGGTCTGGGCGTTGACGGAACTGGTGTTGCGTGCGCCGCGTTCGGGGCGGCCTACGGTGCGTACGCTGTGATGAATGCCCGTTAAGTTCTGCGGTTTAGAACTGCTTTCAACGACGGCAACGTCAGCGATTTGAACCAGAGACTGATCAGCCCTTGACCGGAGACCGGCGGGGCAGATCAGGCGCAACGAGGAGCGGCAGATCATGGTCTTTAACCTTTTTCGTCAGCGGGCCGAGGCGGACGTGCCAGAAACCAAGGCAAGCGCGACGGGGCCTCTGATTGCCTCTGGCATGGCGGGGCGAGTGGCGTGGACGTCGCGGGATACGGTGACGCTGACGCGCATGGGCTTTACCGGAAATCCGGTGGGCTTTCGCGCGGTCAAACTGATTGCCGAGGCGGCGGCGGCGCTCAATGGCTGTGAGGTCGAGAAGATCTGGGTCAGCAAATCGCGCCCGGGGCTGACCAATCATGCGATGGCGACGTTGGTCTGGAACGAAATGGCGCAGGTCGGGGCGCCGAGCTGGGATGCGGGCGCGCGGGAGATCCTGCGCGAGGTGCAGAAAAACTGTGGGGTG
>CATNDK010000170.1 GCA_950096585.1 Thalassococcus halodurans
CCAAACAGGTGGGCGCCTTTGCGATCCGGCTGGTGGACAACCGGCTGGCCAGCCCGCGCGATCCGGAAACCGACATCGTCAGTGGCCTTGCCGCCCAGACGCCCGATGGTCAGCCTTATACCGAAGAGGAACTGGCAGGCATGGTGCGTCTGATGCTGATCGGCGGCCACGTGGTGCCGCGCAATTTCCTGTGCTCGGTCGCGTGGCACATGGCAACGCATCCTGATCATGTTGCGCTTTTGCGCAGGGATGCCGCCGCTTGGAAACCGTTTATCGAAGAACTGCTGCGCTATTACCCCGCCAATCAGGCGCTGGTGCGGGTTGCGACCAAGGACACGTCGCTGGGCGGTGTCGATATACCCAAAGGCTGCCCAGTGGCGCTGAATTTCCTGTCGGCCAATCGGGACGAGGCGGTGTTTGATCGCGCGATGGAGTTTGTTCCTGATCGCAGCCCGAACCGTCATCTGGCCTTTGGCATCGGGCCGCATATGTGCCTTGGGCTGGCGATGGCCAAGCTGCAAACGCGGATCACGCTGGATGCCTTGTTATCAGCACCGGGCTTGGCCGTGGCCGGCGCGCCGGTGTGGGCGCGATGGACGGAATACGGCATCACCGCGCTGACTTTGGACCTGCGGGGCGAAGCATGATGCGGCCTGACGATTTCACCGTGCCGGAAGCCGAGGATTTCGACTGCCCCCACGCCCAGTTCGCCCATTTGCGTGGTCATTGCCCCGTTGCATGGTCGAACGATCTGGGGGGCTTCTGGGCGGTGACGCGTCATGCCGATGCCTGCGAGGTGTTGGAAAACTGGAAGCTGTTCACCACCACCGTTCAAAACGTCGTGCCGCCTGTGGCCACTACGCAAAGACGCCCGCCGCTGCATCTGGACCCGCCTGACAACATCCCCTACCGAAACGCGATCCTGCGATTTCTAAGCCCCTCCCGCCTGAAGGCGTGGGAGCCGCGGGTCGAACAGATGGTGGCGCGGTTTCTGGACCCGTGGATCGCGAATGGCGGCGGCGATATCTGCGCCGGTTTTTCGTTTCAGTTGCCAATCGCGCTGCTCGCCGAATTCTTTAACCTCGCGCCGGATCAGGCCGAACGTATTCGCGTTGTGGGCGCTGCGTTCAACATGGCGTTGCAGCGGCAGGACCTGCCGGAATTGCGCGCCCGATCGGATGAACTGTACGGCATTGCCGAGGCGCTGATCGCGGATCGCATCGCCCATCCCCGTGATCCCGACACCGACCCGACGGCCAATCTGTTGGCGGTTCGAGTGGATGGTGAGCCCTTGGCACATGATCTGATCCTCGGGGCGCTGCGGCAGTTTCTGTTGGTGGGGATCATTGCGCCCACGACCTTTATCGGATCGATGGCGGTCCATCTGGCGCGGCATCCTGACCATCACAAAGACCTACGCGTTGACCCGTCACGCGTGAACGACGCGACCGAGGAATTGCTGCGCCTTTACACGCCTTATCGCGGGTTCGCCCGCACCGCGCGACAGGACACCGACCTTGGCGGAAAGACCATCAAGGCAGGCGAGGCGGTCGCCATTGTCTTTACCTCGGCCAATCGGGACGAGGATGTGTTTGACGACCCACATGCCTACAAACTGGATCGACCTGCCCGCGATCTTTTGACCTTTGGTCGTGGCCCACACATGTGCCCCGGCGCGCCCCTTGCGCGGCTATTGCTGCAAGAGGTGTTGCGCCAGTTGACGGCGAAAACACGGGATCTGACCCTAACCGGTGACATCGAAATGACCCGCTGGCCAGAGTACGGTCCGCTGTCCGTGCCGCTGAAAGTGACGCCAGTGTAAGCGATCCGCGACCTTTGGCGCGGTCGTAGGGCGTCAGAAATACCCCAAAAGCGCGAAATACGTGCTAGCATCCCCCGACTACGAGATCGCGGTGGAGGAACGGGGTTTTGTTGGAACATGCTTTGATGCTGGATTCGGTGGGGGCACCCATCCCGCATGACGATGCCACACGCTCGACCGATTGGGACGAGGTGCAGGCCTTTTGTGAAACGGTCTACATGCCCTACAAGGTGCGGCCGCTGGAGCGGTTTTCCAAGCCGGACGCCACGATGATTTCGGCCATGGCGGGGCGCGTGACGATGACGCGGTTTTCCTATGGCACCGGCATCTTTCTGGATCGTTTCGACCCCGAGGCGGGCAATATCCTTGTCCTGAACACCCTGCGCGGGGCGCTGAACCATCAGGCTGATGGGGCGCCTGTTTCGACGGGGGCAGGGGAAAGCTTTGTCGTGGATTGTTCGCGCACCGATTACTGGCTCGAGGGCGATCCTGATCATATGCAGTTCAACCTGACGATCCCGCATCAGGTGATGGCCGATACCGCCGAACGCTGGTTCGGCTTTGTCCCCGACGACACGCTGTGGACCAGTCGGGTGAAGTTCGGCGGTCCGAACACTGTGTGGCCGTCACTGCTGGATTACGCGGCGCGGTCGCTGACGCGGACAGGCACGATTGCCGCCGATGCGGCGCTGGCCCGTCATATCGAAGAGGTGCTTTGCGTCGAACTTCTGCGCCACTGGGCAGCGCGGGCTGGTGTGAAACTGGAAAGCGGCGCGCGGGCGGCGGCGCCTGGGTATGTGCGCCGCGCCGAAGAGATTTTCGAGGCCGAGGCACGGGATGCGCCAACCGTTGGCGATGTCGCCAAGCGCGTGGGCGTTTCGGCGCGCACGCTGTCGGGTGGCTTCCAACGGTTTCGCGGCATTTCCCCGCGCGATTTTCTGGCGGCGCGCCGTCTGGAAGGCTTCCGCGCCGATCTGGAAACCGCGCCCGCCCATCTGAGCGTGTCCGAGATCGCCGTGGATTGGGGCTTTAGCAACCTCGGGGCCTTGGCAGGGCGCTACCGCGACAGGTTCGGTGAACTGCCGTCGCAAACGCGGCTGCGGGCAGGGGGCGCTGCGCGTCACTGATATTTTCCTTCCGAAACCGGACAGCGCCTGCCGATGCCGGACAGCGCGCGGGTCTTCGCGCCCATACCCTGTGCCGCACGAGTTCTAGGGAGGACCCACATGAAAGATACGATTACATCCGATATCAAATCGCGTTGCGACAGTGTGTTGAACGGCCTGACCAGCGGCGCGTCCCGTGTACCGGGCGTTGTGGCGATGGTCACCGACCGCGACGGCGACATCTACTCCGGTGCATCCGGCGAACGGCGCATCGGCGGCGATCCGATGACCGAAGACACCGTCTTTGCCATCTTTTCCACGACCAAGGCGATTGCGGGCACGACCGCGCTTCAGTGCGTAGAGGACGGGCTGCTGGACCTTGATGCACCGGCCAAGGAATACGCGCCCGCGATCGGTAATTTGCAAGTGATCGACGGCTTTGATGACAGCGGTCAGCCGCGTCTGCGTGCGCCGAAATCCGATGTCACCACACGCCAGTTGATGTTGCACACGGCGGGCTTTGGCTATGACTTCTTCAACGAAGACTACAAGCGTCTGGCCGAAGAGCATGGCCAGCCTTCGGTTGTGACAGGCAGCCGTGCATCCATTGAAACGCCGTTGCTGTTCGATCCCGGTGAAAAATGGGAATACGGCACCAACATCGATTGGGTCGGTCAGGTTGTCGAAGGCATCCGCGGAAAACGTCTGGGCGAGGTTATGTCTGAGCGTGTCTTTGCGCCGCTGGGCATGACGGACATTGCTTTTACCCGCACCGACAACATGAAGTCGCGTACAGCAACCATTCACGCCCGTGGCGAAGATGGTAGCCTGACCCCGATGGACGATTTCGCCCTGCCGGATGATCCCGAGGTACACATGGGTGGTCACGGCCTTTATGGCTCGGTTCCCGAATACATGAAGTTCATCCGCATGTGGCTGAATGACGGTGCCGGCCCGAATGGCCGCGTGCTGAAGCCGGAAACGGTGGATTGGGCTGTCAAAGGCGCGTTGGTGCCGCCGCAGAAGGTGACAATGCTGCCGGGCGTGATCCCGTCTTTGTCCAATGATGCCGAGTTCTTCCCGGGGTTGGCCAAGGATTGGTCCTACACCTTTATGGTCAACTCCGAAGAGGCCCCGACAGGCCGCCCCGCCGGTGCCATCGGTTGGGCCGGTCTGGCGAACTGCTTCTACTGGATCGACCGCGCCAACGGTGTGGGTGGTTACTGGGCGACGCAGATCCTGCCGTTCGCCGATCCCGAATCCTTCACCGGCTATATGGACTTCGAAACCGCCGTGTATCAGGCGCTGGCCAACAGCTGATCTTGCGGGGCGGTCGTGCGCCGCCCCTTCATCCCAGTCGGTGACGTCAGGGAACGCCGCGTCGTGGAAAAATCCACGGCGCGGTGATTGCGTCGTAATACGGCTTTCTCTATATGCCGCTCCGAACCGGTCGCAGCCTACCCGGTCTAAAAAACAAGGACTACATCATGAAGACACTTGTCATCTGCTCGGGCGGACTCGATTCCGTTTCGCTTGCGCATATTACTGCGGAAACGCGGGACCTGACCCGTTTGGTTTCCTTCAACTATGGCCAACGCCATCTGAAAGAACTGGAATTCGCAGCCGAAGCTGCGGAGCGTTTGGGCGTGCCCCATACAGTCATCGACCTGCGCCCCGTGGGTGCGGCGCTGACGGGATCGGCGCTGACCGACGATATCGACGTGCCGGATGGTCATTACGCCGAAGAAACCATGAAAATCACCGTGGTGCCGAACCGGAACGCCATCATGCTGACCGTGGCCTACGGGATTGCGGCGGCGAATGGTGATCAGGCGGTGGCGACCGCTGTGCATGGCGGCGATCACTTTATCTACCCCGATTGCCGCCCCGATTTTGTCGAGGCTTTCGACAAAATGCAGCGCTTTGCGTTGGATGGGTACGCCGATGTCAGCCTGTGGACGCCTTTCGTACACCGCACCAAGGCGGATATCGTCAGCGACGGGGCCAAGCACAACACGCCGTTTGACCGGACGTGGTCCTGCTACAAGGGTGGCGAACACCACTGCGGTCGCTGCGGTACCTGTGTTGAACGGCGCGAAGCGTTCGATCTGGCGGGCGTTACCGATCCGACGGTCTATGAGGACCCTGATTTCTGGCGTCAGGCCGTGGCAAATGCGGAGGCCAAGTGATGTTCCGCATTTCGAAAGAGTTCCACTTTTCCGCCTCGCACCAACTGGGGCATCTGCCCGCCGATCACCAGTGCGCGCGTCTGCACGGGCACAACTATATCGTTGTGGTCGAACTGGCGGCAGCCGAGTTGAACGAGGACGGGTTCGTGCGCGACTATCACGAACTCAAACCGCTCAAGACCTATATCGACGACACGTTTGACCACCGCCATCTGAACGATGTGCTGGACGTGCCGTCGACGGCGGAAAACATGGCCAAGCATTTTTTTGACTGGTGCCGCGCGCGCTGGCCGGAGACGTCGGCGGTGAAAGTGTCCGAGACGCCCAAGACATGGGCCGAATACCGTCAATGACCCTGCGCATCGTTGAGATTTTCGGGCCGACGGTTCAGGGCGAAGGGGCCCTGATCGGCGAGGCCACGGTGTTCGTGCGGGCAGGCGGCTGTGACTATCGCTGTAGCTGGTGCGACTCCATGCATGCGGTGGACAGCCAGTATCGCCACACGTGGCTGCCCATGAGTGATGAGGCCGTGATGGACGAGGTGCGCCGCCTGTCTGGCGGGCGTCCTTTGACCGTGTCGATTTCGGGCGGCAACCCCGCCATTCAGGACTTTGCCCCGCTGATCGCGCTGGGCAAGGCTGAAGGGTACCGCTTTGCCTGCGAAACCCAAGGCTCGGTGTCGCAGCCATGGTTCGCCGATCTGGATACACTTGTCCTAAGCCCCAAGCCGCCCTCCAGCGGCGAAACCGTGGATTGGGGCAAGTTCGATGCGTGCGTGCAGATGTCCAAGGGCTGCGGGCAGGCGGTGATGAAGATCGTCATCTTTGACGACACCGATTATGCATGGGCGAAAGAGGCCGCTGCTCGATACCCCGAGATGCCGCTCTATCTGCAACCCGGCAATCCCGAGGTAGACCCCGATCTGCCCGTGAACCTAGAAGACGCGACCGACCGGTTGCGTCAGTTGATCGAAAAAACCACCGGTGACGGCTGGTTTGCCCCCCGCATTCTGCCGCAGCTTCATGTCCTTGTCTGGGGCAACAAGCGCGGCGTCTGACCCGAAAGGAACTGTCCATGTCTGATAGTATCTACAGCAATCTGAAACAGCTTGGCGGTGCCACGGTGCTGCCGACCGATCCCGATCAGGCCGAGCTTGAGCGCGTCCAGAACCCGCAGGCTGACGTGGATTACAACGTGCGCTTCACCGCGCCGGAATTCACCTCGCTTTGCCCGATGACGGGCCAGCCCGACTTTGCCCATCTGGTGATCGACTATGTGCCGGGTGACTGGCTGGTCGAAAGCAAATCGCTTAAGCTTTATCTGGGTTCGTTCCGGAATCACGGCGCGTTCCACGAGGATTGCACGGTGTCCATCGGGCGTCGTCTGAACGACTTCCTGTCGCCCCGCTGGCTGCGTATTGGCGGTTACTGGTACCCGCGCGGTGGCATCCCGATTGATGTGTTCCGGCAGACCGGCCCGCAGCCGGAAAGCGGCTGGATTCCC
>CATNDK010000171.1 GCA_950096585.1 Thalassococcus halodurans
CAAGGAACGGCGTTTTGCAATTCTGATCAACCGTTTGCGCCGCGAAGATGTGGATGCGGCCAAAAGGGCAGGGCGCCCGCCGGAACGTGTGCGGTCGTTGTTGGTTGTGGATCATGTGTTGGGCGTGGCCAGCCAAGGCGTGGATCGCAGTGATAGCGATACGGTCATGGCGGTATTGTCTGTGAACTTTACACCCGGCGCGGACGCTGACGGTCAGGTTGAATTCGTGCTGGCGGGCGATGGCGCGCTGCGCGCGAACGTCGAAGCGTTGGAAGTGTCGCTAAGGGATGTGACGCGCCCCTACAAGGCCGTTTCAGGCCACGTGCCCGACCATTCTGAATAATTTGTTTCGCAGGGCCGTGACACATTGGCCCTGCGCATCTGCTTGAGCCGATGCGAGATCGCATTATAACGGCCCTCAAGCCACAAAGGACCCCACCATGCCCGTCTTTCTTGATACGCGCGACGCAGGTTTTGAAACCGAATTTCAGGTGCTTCTAAGCGCCAAGCGGGAAGACAGCCCTGACGTGGATCATGTCGTGGCAGACATCATCGCCGATGTCCGCGCACGCGGCGATGCGGCGGTTCTGGAACTGACGGCCAAATTCGACCGGATGGAGCTGACAGCGGATAAGCTGGCTGTGTCTGCAGCAGAGGTTGACGAGGAAATCGCCAAAGTGTCCGACGAAGAGCGCGTGGCACTGGAACTGGCCGCTGAACGCATCCGCGCCTACCACAGCCGTCAGATGCCTGAGGATGCGATGTGGACTGACGCCACAGGCGCGCAGCTTGGTTGGCGCTGGACGCCGGTTTCGGCGGCGGGCCTTTATGTGCCTGGCGGCTTGGCCTCTTATCCGTCGTCCGTTTTGATGAACGCCATTCCGGCGAAGGTGGCGGGCGTTGGCCGTCTGGCCATCACCGTTCCCACGCCTGACGGCGTTATCAATCCGCTGGTTCTGTTGGCGGCGCGACTGTCCGGCGTGGATGAAATTTACCGCATCGGTGGCGCGCAGGCGATTGCGGCGCTGGCCTATGGCACGGAAACGATCAAGCCGGTTGATAAGATCACCGGGCCCGGCAACGCCTTTGTTGCCGCTGCCAAGCGTCGCGTGTTCGGCAAGGTCGGCATCGACATGATCGCGGGCCCGTCCGAAATTCTGGTCATCGCGGATGGCGACAATGATCCTGACTGGATCGCGTTGGATTTGATGAGCCAGGCCGAACACGATGAAAGCGCCCAGTCGATCCTGATCACAACGGACGCCGAATTTGGTAAGGCCGTGGCGCACGCGGTTGAAAAGCGTTTGGAAACGCTTGAACGTCGCGCCATCGCAGGCAAATCTTGGGAAGACTTCGGCGCGATCATCACTGTAGCTGATCTGGATGAGGCTGCGGCCCTGTCGGACCGCATCGCGCCGGAACACCTTGAGCTGTGTGTTGCTGATGTAGATGCATTGTCGGCCAAGATCACCCACGCAGGGGCCATTTTCCTTGGCCACTGGACGCCCGAAGCCATCGGCGACTACGTCGGCGGCCCGAACCACGTTCTGCCCACGGCGCGATCTGCGCGGTTCTCGTCCGGTTTGTCGGTGATGGACTTCGTCAAACGCACCACGCTGTCCAAAATGACACCCGAGGCGTTGAAGGCCATCGGCCCTGCGGCAGAGGAATTGGCCGCGTCGGAAAGCCTAGAGGCGCACGGTCTGAGTGTGACCGCACGCCTCGAAAAGCTGAACAAACCGGAATAACGCGCTTAGGCGGAGGCCGCGATTTCCAGATCGGGTTGGATGCCGTGCTTTTTGCAGGCCTGCCCGATCAGTGAATAGTCGTGCGGAATAACCACTTCGCCCATCGCCTCGAACTTGCGACGGAACGGCTTGCCGCCGACGTGATGCAGCATGACCGCATCTTTCGCGGCCTCAACCCGAATGCGACGGGGCCGGAAATAGTTCTGCCGAAGCGGGACCGGTTCAATGGAATAGTAATGATCGGTCGGCTGTGCGTGGATGTCTTCGCCATGTTTCAACAAGAAATACGACAGGGCCTGCGGGCCGAAGGTCATATAGGGAACATCCGCGCGCATGCCCGGGCCAAGCGTAATGGACCCATCAGGATTGGCTTGATCCCGAACATGATCTTTTAGCTGCCTTTTCCACGGCCAATCCGCAGGGATCACGGGTTCTTTGGCATTCACCATTTCAATCAAATCGCGCAAAGTCGGCGAATTCTGCGGCAGCTTCAGAATGGCGTTTCCGAAAAACCGGCCCGCGCGGGCAAAGACATAGTCCATCTCAGCCAAGGGTCGGATCGACAGCACGTCGCAATCCACCCACACTTCGCCCGTTTGGTACATCATGTTCAGACGGAAACGGTCGGCAAAAGGCGCCAGTCCGGTCGGGCTGAACGATTCCTTTAGCGTCTCTTCCGGCAGGATGTCGCGTGCGTCCGCCAATTCGACGCCTTCGGGCACCTCAAGGTGATCTTCGTAGGTGTAAAGACGGATAGGGTGACCAACGTCGACAAACGACTTCAGGCAAAGCTTTTCCAAAAAGCTAAGCGGGGCGCCGTTCCAGAACGAGGCGATCCGAGGGTGTGCCATATGAACCTGCTCAATGTAATACGTTTTTTTAGGGCTTATTTTAGAGATGTTTGATTCATTCCGTCGATCTTTCATTTCTGATTTTCAGGATATGAGCCGGATATGAGTCTGCCGCGCCACAGTGACTGCGACAATTTCACGTCAGGTTTTGCCGCGAAAACACGCCCAAAAGGTTGCATTGTCGATGCTGCAGGCGCACGGTAGATCGGTCTTGTTTTTGAAAGAGTGCTGAATGAGCCACATCGTTCACATAGAATTGGATGACGCGAACCTGCCTCCGCCCACGCCGGAGATCGAGCAGGAGCGCCGCGTTGCCATGTTCGATCTTATGGAAGAGAACACCTTTTCCATTCCGGAACGCGATGGTCGTGTTGCGCCTCCGGGCCCTTATAATGTGGGCCTGTCGATCCGTGACAAACGCCTTGTGTTCGATGTGACGACGTCCACGCACGAAAAAGCTGCGGAATTCCATCTGTCTCTCAGCCCGTTCAGACAGGTCGTCAAAGATTATTTCCAGATCTGCAAATCGTATTTCGATGCCGTAAAAACGCTGCCGCCCAGCCAGATCGAAACCATCGATATGGCGCGGCGCGGTATCCACAATGAAGGTGCGCGCATTCTGCAGGAACGTCTGGAAGGCAAGGTCGAGATCGACACCGATACCGCCCGCCGTCTGTTCACCCTGATCTGCGTGCTGCATTTCGGAGGCTGACGCAGGTGCCGGAACGTCTGCCGCAATCGGTTCTGTTCTGCTGCGATCACAACGCTGTCCGGTCTCCTATGGCCGAAGGGCTGATGAAAAAGCTTTATGGCTTTGACACTTACGTCCAATCTGTTGGCGTTCTGAATGACCTTGAAATCGACGGTTTTGCGATTTCGGTCTGTCAGGAATTAGGGGTCGAACTATCGCGCCACCGCGCGCGCAGTTTTCAGGACCTCGAAGAATACGGCGAGGCGCTGTCAGGCTTTGATCTGATCGTCGCCATGTCGCCCGCATCACAACGTCACGCGCTGGATCTGACGCGGCTGTTCCATCTGAAGGTGGAATACTGGCCGATCATGGACCCGACGGGCATCGGCGAGACACGGGAAACCAAACTGAACGCGTACAGACAAACGCGGGACCAGATTTACGACCAACTCAAAGGGAAATGGGGCACTGGATGAGCAAGGCTGTTCTTGAGAAGTACTTTGACTGCTTTAATCGCAAAGATGTCGACGGCATGCTGGATTGCCTGTCCGATCACGTTGTCCACTACGTGAACGAAGGCAATGAACGCATCGGAAAAGACAAGTTCGCCGAATTCTGTGCGCACATGTCCCGCTGCTATGATGAAAAGCTGACCGAGATGGTTCTGTTTGAGGCCGAAAACGGCACGCGCGGTGCGGCCGAGTTCATGGTCAACGGCGTCTATCTGGAAACGGATGAGGGCCTGCCCGAGGCCAAGAACCAGACATACCGTTTGCCGGCAGGGTCGTTCTTTTCGCTGATGGACGGAAAAATCACGCGGGTTGTGACCTATTACAACCTGTCGGACTGGATCAAACAGGTCTCGTGATGCGGGTTGAGGTACTAACAGGCGCGGAACTGGATGATGTGCTGGACGACGTTGCTCGTCTGCGCATCACCGTATTCCATGCCTTTCCCTATCTGTATGACGGCGATTTCGAATACGAACGCAGCTATCTGCAAACCTACCGCGACAGTGAAAACGCGGTTCTGGTCGGGGCGTTTGATGGCGACAAACTGGTCGGTGCTGCGACCGGCGCGCCGATGATCGAACATGCCTCGGATTTTGCACAGGCCTTCGAAAAGACCGGCCTTGATCTGGAATCGATCTTTTACTGTGCCGAGTCCGTGCTTTTGCCGGAATATCGCGGCTTGGGCATCGGGCATCAGTTCTTTGATCAGCGCGAAGCGCATGGGCGGAAGCTTGGCAAAAGCTATTCCTGTTTCTGTTCCGTGATGCGCGCCGATGACCATCCGATGAAGCCAGAGGGCTATCGTCCGCTGAACGGCTTCTGGCGCAAGCGCGGCTATGATCCGCTGCCGGGCGTGGTTGCGCATTTCAAATGGAAAGAACGCGGCCAGACCGAGCAAACAGATCACGACCTGCAATTCTGGATGCGCGAGCTATGAGCACGGGCAAAACGCTCAAGGTCGCGACAGCGGCCTATCCTTTGGATGTGTTCCAGGATTGGGCTGATTACGCGGCCAAGATACGCAACTGGGTGTCTGAAGCGGCGGAAAATGGCGCGCGTTTGCTGGTGTTTCCGGAATACGGGTCGATGGAACTGGCCCCTTTGGCGGGGCTCGAGGCGGCTGGCGATCTGGAACAATCTCTTCACGCGGTGGCCGAGCGTATCCCCGCTGCAGACGACCTGCACGCCGATCTGGCACGCGAGTTCAGCGTCTATATCCTTGCCGCCTCTGCGCCCGTCTTCGATTCTGAATTCGGCGACCGCCCTGTGAACCGCGCACGGTTCTTTTCGCCGGCGGGCGAAATGGGTGTTCAGGACAAACAGATCATGACGCGTTTCGAACGCGAAGACTGGAACGTGGTTGGCGGCGGGCCCTTGCGTTTGTTCGAAACCGAGTTCGGCAAGATTGGCATCCTGATCTGCTACGACAGTGAATTTCCCTTGTTTGGCCATGCGTTACGTGACGCTGATATCATTCTGGTCCCGTCCTGTACTGAGGCCCACGCAGGCTATACCCGCGTCCGGATCGGGTCGCAGGCCCGTGCGCTGGAACAGCAATGCGTGACGGTGATGTCCTCGACCGTGGGCGATGCGCTCTGGTCCGAAGCGGTGGATCACAACTGCGGGCAGGGCGGCGTTTTCGGTCCGCCAGACAGGGGCTTTCCATCGTCCGGCGTCATGGCCGAAGGCGTGCTGGATCAACCCGGTTGGACCTATTGCGACATCGACACGGCGCGCATCCATGACGTGCGCAAGGACGGCGGTGTGCTCAACTGGAGCCACTGGGAAGAACAAAACGACCGTGCGCCAAAGCCGCAGGTCATAGGGCTGCGCTAACTTGGGGCTTGAAAAACAGGTGGTTTAAGCCCATTTAAGCGCCATTCTGCGGGAGTCTCCGCGGACCCACTAATTTAGGAGAGACCATGGCCAAGGAAGATACGCTCGAATTTCCCGGTGTCGTGAAGGAACTCCTGCCGAACGCGACGTTCCGGGTCGAGCTTGAAAACGGCCATGAGATCATCGCACATACGGCAGGCAAGATGCGCAAGAACCGCATCCGTGTTCTGGCTGGCGACAAGGTACAAGTTGAAATGACGCCCTACGACCTTACAAAGGGCCGCATCAACTACCGCTTTAAATAAGCTGCGTCTTACGGCAGTTTGTTTGTACGAATGGGGCCCTCGGGCCCCGTTTCTATGTCAGGAGTAACCGAAGATGGCATTTGTTCTTGGCTCTGGTAGCCCAAGGCGCAAAGACCTGTTGGCGCAGCTGGGCGTGACGCCGGATGAAATCCAGTCCCCAGATATCGATGAAACGCCCCTGAAAGGCGAATTGCCACGCCCCTATTGCGAACGTCTCGCACGGGAAAAGGCGCTGGTGATCAAGGCCGGTCCTGACGACATCATTCTGTCTGCTGATACAACGGTTGCCTTGGGTCGCCGCATTTTGGGCAAACCCGAGGATGAGGCCGAAGCGGCAGAATTCCTGTGGGCCATGTCAGGTCGCAGGCATCGCGTGATCACAGCCGTGGCGGTGCGCCGTGGTGATAAGGTCTGGGAAAAGTCCGTTGTCACGCAGGTGCGCATGAAATCGCTGTCCAATGTCGAAGTGAACGCCTATCTGGCATCTGGCGACTGGCGTGGTAAGGCCGGTGGCTATGGTATTCAGGGGCCTGCGGGCGCCTTTATCCCGTGGATTTCCGGCAGCTTCACCGCGGTGGTTGGGTTGCCCCTTGCTGAAACGGCGGGTCTGTTAGAGGCCG
>CATNDK010000172.1 GCA_950096585.1 Thalassococcus halodurans
CAACGGGCCGGACAGCACGGCGTAGGCGGATAGCCCCATGATCAGAACGATAACGAAAGACCTGAAATCGCCACCACCGACACGGGCCAAAGCGCCAAAACCGCAGTTGCCCGCAAGCGCCATACCGTAACCGAAGGCCAGCCCACCCAGGATGCTGGCCAATGGTGACCAGGCTGTCGTCAAATAGATCGAATCTTTTATGGCCGCGGCGCCCATGGCCTCGGCAATGAAGCTGCCGATTATTGCCACACCAATTGCGATGCCCCACATGCGCAACCTTTTGGTATCATTCCCATAAAGCGCATCTTCCACAGCGCCCATCGAGCAAAAGCGCCCCAGTCTGGCGGCCAGCCCCAACAGTACGCCGCCAAACAGCCCGACAAGGGCCATTGCGCGCGGTTCACCCAGCGCTTCCAGCATCGCGATCTCCTCCCATCGCGCTGAACCAGTCGGCGTCAGCGCACTCCGATTGCTTCTGGAGCTTCAAGTATTCTTGCGTATACCGCTTCGGTCAAGCTTCGGTTGCATGCCTATTCCAAAGGGTACGTATTTCACGAATTGCAGTTTACATAAATAAATTCCTAGATAACAATATGAATATGTGTTTGTCGGGGAGGGCAAAGCCACATGTTCGATGTGACTTTGATGGGGGCGCTGTTTGCAGGACTATTGTCCTTTCTGTCGCCCTGTATTTTGCCAATTGTGCCGTTCTACCTGTCGTATCTGGCAGGGGCGGGAATGCAGACGTTGCAAGAGGACGCGCCGCTTGATCCGGCAGTCCAGCGCCGCGCGGTGATTGCGTCGCTGTTCTTTGCGGCGGGGATCATGACGATCTTCATCGGACTTGGTGCAACTGCGACTGTGTTTGGTCAGGTCGTGCGCGAATGGTTCGATGTGCTGCGTTGGATCGCAGCGGCGATCATCATCGCGATGGGCCTTCATTTTCTGGGCGTGATCCGCATTGGCATTCTTTATCGCCAGTTCGGAAACTCGATGGGGGATACAAAGCCCACCAGCTATCTGGGGGCCTACGTGATCGGTCTTGCCTTTGCTTTCGGCTGGACGCCTTGCGTCGGGCCGGTGCTGGCTGCCATCCTGTTTATGGCCGGTGCTCAGGACAGCGTGAGCGAGGGGATGCGCCTGTTGTTTGTCTATGCGCTTGGTATGACCGCGCCATTTGTTCTGGCGGCGATGTTCATCAAACCCTTCTTGCGTTGGATGAAGGGCTTTCGTCGCCATCTCGGCAAGATCGAGAAAGCCATGGGTATTCTGTTGATCGTCTTCGGCATTTTGATTGCCACAAACATGATGAACTGGATTGCCAATGCGATGTTGGCGTTCTGGCCAAGCATTGGCTGAGCTTTAGGAGAATGACATGAAACGTCTGTTATTTGCGTTCGCAGGATTGGCGATGGCGGTCACCGCCCAGGCCGCCGAACTGGGCGATGATGGTCTGCACAAAGCCGACTGGATGCGTGACACATTCAAGGATCTGGGCGAGGACCTGTCCGAAGCCACAGCCAACGGACAACGGCTTTTGGTTCTCGTAGAGCAGCGCGGCTGCATCTATTGCACCAAGATGCACGAAGAGGTTTTCGTACAGGACGACATCGCTGCGATGCTGTCTGACGACTACTTTGTCGTGCAGGTCAATATGTTCGGCGATGTCGAGATCACGGACTTCGACGGCGAGGTTCTGGCCGAGAAGGATGCCGTCAAGAAATGGGGTGCACTGTTCACGCCGTTCCTGATGTTTTTCCCCGAAGAATCTGACGGGACACTGCCAGCTGACAAGCTTGCTGTGGCGACGATGCCGGGTGCGTTTGGCCCCGCTACGACGCGCAATCTGCTGACGTGGGTGCTGGAAAAGGGCTATGACGGAGAAGAGCCTTTCCAGAAATATCACGCACGAAAGTTCGAAGAATCAAAGAATTAAGTGACGTCGCTGATATCGAAAGACAGGCGACAGATACGTAAATTCAAACAAATGAATTTATTGTTGCGTTCTTCGCTATCCGTGCGCTACGGTACACAACAGGGAGAAAATGGGAGGAGATATGGGACGAGGATTCCAACTGGCGATTGCCGCGTCGCTTTGCGCGACTATGGCAGTAGCAGACGCCCCGGCACCAGCAGATGTTGTTTATGAGGATGGGGCAGTTGCCCAATCCCTGACCGGCGTTGCAGGGGACGTAGAGTCTGGTCGCAAGATCATGAACAAAGGTGCAGGCAATTGCATCGCGTGCCATCAGGTGACAGATCTTCAGGATCTTCCCTTCCATGGCGAAATCGGCCCGTCACTTGATGGTGCCGCCGACCGTTGGGAAGAATCCCAGCTGCGCGGTATCGTTGCCAACGCGAAAATCATGTTCCCTGACACGATGATGCCGTCGTTCTACAAGAACACTGGCTATATCCGTCCCGGGAATGCCTACACCGGCAAAGCGCCGGAAGGGGAACTCAGCCCGCTTCTGACGGCCCAAGAGGTCGAAGATGTCGTGGCGTACTTGCTCACTCTGAAAGAGTGATCGCGGATTATCCGGAGGAAAACTTATGACATTCACACGACGTGAAACGTTGGCGATCGGTCTGGGCGGCGTTGCTGCTCTGGCTCTGCCCATGCAGGCAGCGGCCATGGTCGACGACAAAATCGCGGCCTTCACGGGCGGCGCTGATGTAGGCGAGGGCGGTCTGACACTGACAGCACCCGAAATCGCTGAAAACGGCAACACCGTTCCTGTCGAAGTGTCGGCACCGGGCGCGGTTTCCATCCTGCTTCTGGCGGCTGGCAACCCGAACCCCGACGTCTGCACATTCAACTTTGGCCCGCTGGCCGGTGCGCAGGCAGCGTCTACGCGTATCCGCCTTGCACGTACGCAAGAAGTGGTCGCGGTAGCCAAAATGGCGGACGGCAGCTTTGTCCGCGCGGCACAGGAAGTAAAAGTCACAATCGGCGGCTGCGGCGGCTAAGGTCAGGAAGGGAATAAACCCATGGCAGATAACGTAAAACCCCGCGTTAAAGTCCCCAAGTCGGCATCCGCTGGCGAGGTGATCACGCTTAAAACTCTGATCAGCCACCCGATGGAATCTGGTCAACGTAAAAACAAAGCTGGCGAAGTGATCCCGCGTTCGATCATCAACCGCTTCACATGCGACTTCAACGGCCAGAACGTGATCGACGTCACGCTCGAGCCCGCGATTTCCACGAACCCATACTTCGAGTTCCAGTCGCAGGTTCCGGAAGCAGGTGAATTCACCTTCACTTGGTACGATGACGACGGTTCTGTTTACACAGAAACCAAGGCCATCTCGGTCGGCTAAACGATCCCATGAATAACAGCCCCGCCGGCATTGTTGGCGGGGAAGACTTAGGGAGGAAAACAATGAATAAAGCTATCGCTCGTGGTGTTGGTGCCGTAGCTCTGTCCGCGCTGTCTGTGACAGCGGTTCTGGCAGATGCAGACGATGACCAGCTCGTGATCAACGGCGAGATCGAGATCGTGACAGAGGCTGCAGCAGCTGCGCATCTTGAGAACCTAGATACGGTCTACTCCGGTTGGCGTTTCCGTAAGGATGAAACTCAATCGGCTCAGGCTGACGACTTTGAAAACCCCGGCTTTATCTTCGTCGAAACCGCTATGGATTCTTGGAACACCGTAGAAGGCGAAGCAGGCAAGTCCTGTGCGTCGTGCCACGGTGATCCCGAGGATATGGCAGGTGCAAAGCCTACGTATCCCAAGTGGAACGAAAAGGCTGGTGAAGTGCGTTCGCTTGAAATGCAGGTCAACGGCTGCCGTACCGAGCAGATGCAGGCCGAGGAATGGAAATACACAGGTAGCGACATGACCAACATGATTGCGCTGCTCTCGTCCGTTTCCCGTGGTATGCCTGTCAACGTAGCCATCGACGGCCCCGCCCAAGCAACTTGGGAGAAGGGCAAAGAGATGTACTACACGCGCTATGGCCAGCTTGAGCTGTCCTGTGCGAACTGCCACGAAGACAACTACGGCAACATGATCCGCGCGGACCACCTCAGCCAGGGTCAGATCAACGGTTTCCCGGCGTATCGTCTGAAGAACACCAAGTTGAATACGGTTCATGACCGTTTCAAAGGCTGTATTCGCGATACACGTGCTGAAACTTTCAGCCCCTCCAGCGCCGATCTGGTCGCGCTCGAGCTGTACGTGATGTCCCGTGGCAACGGCCTGTCGGTCGAAGGCCCGTCTGTACGTAACTAATCAATGATCCCGCGCGACTGGGCGTTGCGCGGGATTTTTTGCAGAAATAAATTCACACATATGCATGTGTGTGTTCAACTGGAGAGCAATGTATGATCTCGCGTCGTGACTTCTTGCAGGCGGCTATGGCCACCACAGCCCTTTACGGAGCGTCTGGTTTTGGAAACTGGTCCAAACTGGCAGCCCAGCAGGCGTTGACGCAGGATGATCTGCTGTCCTTCGACACCTTTGGCAACGTGTCCCTGATCCACATCACGGACATCCACGCGCAATTGGTGCCGATCTACTTCCGTGAACCTTCGGTCAATATCGGGGTGGGCGACAACCGCGGCGCGGTTCCACACCTGACCGGCGGCGACTTCCGCAAGCTCTATGGGATCGAAGATAGTAGTCCCTCCCACTACGCCTTGTCTTCGGGCGATTTCCAAGCGCTTGCGGGCGCCTACGGCCGTATGGGCGGCCTTGATCGTGTTGCCACTGTGGTGAATTCGATCCGTGCCGATCGTCCTGATGCCATTCTGCTCGATGGCGGGGACACATGGCACGGGTCGTACACCTGCTACCACAGCCAAGGTCAGGACATGGTCAACGCGATGAACGCGCTGAAGCCTGATGCGATGACGTTCCACTGGGAATTCACGCTGGGTTCCGAGCGGGTTCAGGAACTGGTAGAAGGCCTGCCGTTCGCAGCCCTTGGTCAGAACATCTTTGACGCCGAGTGGGATGAACCCGCCGAGCTGTTCAAGCCTTACAAATTCTTCGAGCGGGGCGGGGTGAAGGTTGCCGTTATCGGTCAGGCCTTCCCCTATATGCCCATCGCGAACCCGCGCTGGATGTTCCCTGAATATTCGTTCGGTATCCGTGATGAAAACATGCAGGCCATGGTCGACGAAGTGCGCGCCCAAGGGGCTGAATGCGTTGTCGTGCTTAGCCACAACGGCTTTGACGTGGACAAGAAGATGGCCTCTGTCGTGACAGGCATCGACGTCATCCTGTCCGGCCATACGCACGACGCATTGCCCGAACCTGTGCTGATCGGCGAAACGATCATCGTGGCGTCCGGCTCGAACGGTAAGTTCGTCAGCCGCGTCGATCTGGATATCCAGAACGGCCGCATGATGGGCTTCCGTCACAAGCTGATCCCGATTTTCTCGGACGTGATCACGCCTGATCCGGACATGGCTGCCTTGATCCAAGCAGAACGCGCGCCGCATGCGGATAAACTGTCCGAGGTGATCGGCCAGACGGACAGCGTCCTCTACCGTCGTGGCAACTTCAACGGTTCGTGGGATGATCTGATCTGTGACGCCTTGATTTCCGAGCGCGAGGCCGAAATCGCCCTGTCGCCTGGCGTCCGCTGGGGCCCGAGCCTTGTGCCCGGTGATATCACCCGCGAAGACATCTGGAACGTCACGTCCATGTCTTATGGTGAAGCGTACCGCACTGAAATGACAGGTGAATTCCTGAAAGTCGTGCTGGAAGACGTGGCCGACAACATCTTTAACCCCGACCCGTATTATCAGCAGGGTGGCGACATGGTGCGCACTGGCGGGCTTGGCTACACGATCGACGTGACCAAGCCGCAGGGCGAACGCATCAGCAACCTGACGCTGCTGAAAACCGGCGAACTGATCGATCCCTCGAAATCCTACGTTGTCGCTGGCTGGGCCAGTGTGAACGAAGGCACCGAAGGTCCGCAGATCTGGGATGTGGTGGAAAACCATATCCGCAAACTGGGCACGGTTTCCGTTTCGGAAAACAACAGTGTGACAGTCGTCAACGGCTAATCGGGAGGATAGACCATGACACGCATCGGCACTTTGGTACTCGCAGGGATGATGACCGCCGGAATGGCGTTTGCCGAAGGGCAGACCCATCACGTGGCCATCCACGTGGATCAGAACGATCCCCAAGTGATGAACATGGCGCTGAACAACGCGCAAAATGTCGATGCGTATTACAAAAGTGTGGGCGATGACGTGGTGATCGAAATGGTCGCCTATGGTCCGGGTCTGCATATGCTGGTGGCGGATAAATCGCCGGTACGGGACCGTGTCGCCGCGATGTCACTGGAATTGGGAAACATCACCTTTGCTGCGTGCGGAAACACCATCAAGGGTATGGAAAAGAAAACCGGTCAGGCGGTTACGCTGATGGAGGAGGCCAATGTCGTCCCCTCTGGTGTGGTGCGTCTGATCGAACTTCAGGAACAGGGATTTGCCTATGTGAGGCCCTAACCGGGGCCTAACGCCCTCTGTCTTTCAGGGGGATGGAAAAGTCAGGAG
>CATNDK010000173.1 GCA_950096585.1 Thalassococcus halodurans
CATTCGCGCGCCATTGATTAAGAACGAACGCCCCCGAACCCGCAGAGTTGTTGGTCAGCCACGCCTGCCCGTTATCATCGCCCGCGTTGGCCATCACCAGCTTGCTATCCAGGATCGAACCGACCCCTGCTTGCGCCAGATACATCAGGATCATTTTGGGGTCGCCCGCTACGGGCATCACCAGTTTAAAGGTATGATCGTCGATCACCTGAAATTGGTCGTCGATGCCTTCTGCCGTGAAGCCGCGCGAATTCAGGCCCGAAGACTGCGCCTGCCCCAAGGTCATCAGGCGGTCAAAGCTGAACTTTACATCTTGCGCTGTCACCGCATTGCCAGAGGCGAATTTCGCGTCCTGACGCAGGTGGAACACGACCGACAGGTTGTCTTCGCCGATTTCCCAACGCTCGGCCAAGCGGGGCTGAAGGGCCTTGGTTTTCGGGTTCAATTCGACCAGCGCGTCATAGACGTTGTTCAGGATCTGCACCGCTTCGCCACCGGTGATGGCGGCGGGATCCATCGTCAGGACGTTGGTCATATCAAACGCCGCGATCAGTTGATCGTCTGGCGTTTCGGCGAATGCGGGTTGGGTTGCAGCCAGCAAAGCTGACAGCGCAATCCCCGTAAGTAGCTTATTCATAAGGTCTCCTCCCCTTGAGTTAAAAGCGTGTGATCGTTCAGCGGATGCGGTTGTTTTCGATCAGGTCAAAATCGATGTCCTCGCCCAGACCAGGTCGGTCGGGGACATGAACAAAGCCGTCGCTATCCATCGGGTCAGACAAGGATTTGAGGTAATCAAACCCGTCGTCATATTCGAGGAACGGGTGCAAAAGGCCCCGTTCATACCATTTGCAATTCTTGGTCGCGGCCACGACGTGCAGGTTCATCGCCGTATTGCCGTGCACTTCGCATTCCATGCCAAAGGCTTCGGCCAGATGCATGGTCTTTAGCGCAGGTGTGATCCCGCCCACGTCGTTCACGCCGGTTCTCAGGATGTCGCACGCACCGGATTTGATCCATTCCGCGCGATGCCAATGTTTGCCACCCACGCTTTCAGGGCCAATCACAGGGATGTCCAGATTGTCAGACAGCCAGCGGTAGGACGACATGGATTGCTCATCCATCGGCTCTTCGATCCAGGCAAAGCCAAGCTTTTCAAGACCCCGCCCCAGCTCCAGCGCCTCGGTCCTTTTGTACCAGTGGAAGGCATCGATCATCAGGGCGATGTCGGGACCGACCGCTTCGCGCACAGCGGCGCAAGCCTTCAGGTCCATCTTTACATTGGGCGCCCAGCTGACCGGCGGCATCCATGTGTGCAGCTTGATGCCCTTGTAGCCCCGCGCGACCAGCTTTTCGGCAAAGCGACCGTAGTCTTCGGGTGTCGCAAGGCCACCCTCAAGCTCGTCTCCGCACATGATGGACCCGTAGGCCAGCACCTTGTCGCGATAGCCCCCGATCAACTTGTATACAGGTTGTCCAAGCGTCCGGCCCGCCAGATCCCACAACGCGCAATCGATCACGGCAAGCGTCCGGTCCGTCAGCTGTGCCGCTGATCCACGTTGCCAGTGCGCAAGCTCTTGCCACAGGCGTTCACGGTCGCGGTGGTCCTGTCCGATCAGAACCTTTTTGACATACTTATCAATTATATGTGGTCGCGCGACCTCTGGCGGACAAAAGCTGTATCCCTCATGCCCGTCCTCGGTGCGGATTGTGACCATTGCCTGCGACACGTCATGTTCTGGTCCGGGATGGGCATGGCCCGCGCTGTCAGAATGACGGCGGGTTTTATGCCGAAAGACGCAAACATCGATTGCAGTAATGATCACAAGTGTCTCCTTTTCCCGCTTCGATGTCGGGCAGTCCAATTATCTGTATAACAGATTCATATGACATGTTTTCGAAGCCCGTCAACAATAACACCAAAGTTTTCTGCCCAAGGATGTGCATATTCCCACTACACCCTGAATATACTGGCCTTTTCGCCATAACTTCGGCTAACATCCTGTCGTACAGAAAGCCGAAAGGTGCACATATGTCCGAGGCAAGCACGATGACAAACACGGCAGCCCCCCCGAATCCCGCCCGTACACGGGCCGTGATGATTGCCGACGAGTTGCGTCGCGAAATTGAGAACGGCCACTTCAGACCGGGTGACCGACTGCCGAGTGAATCCGAGCTGACCCGCGCCCATTCGGTCAGCCGGACAGTCGTACGAGAAGCGCTTGGATTGCTGCGCTCTGAAGGGCTGGTGGAGGCCCGCAAAGGGTCTGGTGTGTTCGCCCTCGATCCCGCGAATGCCCGACGCTCGCAGCCTTTTTCCGATCTGGATATGGAACGCCTTTCGGGCGTGATCGAGCTTTTCGAACTTAGATCCGCCTTTGAAATTCGCGCTGCCGGTCTGGCCGCGGCCCGCAGATCGGCACAACAGATCGATGCAATCGTCGAAGCAAACAAGGCGGTTTCAGCGGAATATGAAAACGGCGGCAACACCCGCGAGGCCGACTTCGCTTTTCACTATGCTATTGCGCAAGCCACTCAGAACAAACGATTTCCCGAGTTTCTGGCCCTGATCCGGCCAGGCATCGTGCCACGTGTAGAACTTGAAGCAGGCAGCGGAACACCCCGCGCGTATAAGCCGAACACGGAACTGGTGGACGAACATATGCGCATCATAGACGCGATCATCGACGGTGACCCGGCCCGCGCGGAAGAGGCGATGAAGATCCACCTAGAAGGCAGTCTTTCGCGCTACCGTGATCTGCTTCGCAAAGCCAACGGATGACAGGCGCGCCGGCTTTCCGGCACGCCTGATCGGGATTAATTGCGATCCTTGATCAGATCCTGAAGCATGGCACGCTCTTCCTCGGTCAAGTCGGTAAGGGGCGCGCGCACATGGCCTGTCGCGAAGCCGCGCAGGGCAACACCGGCCTTGATCGCGGACACCGCATAGCCGGACTTCCGATCGCGGATTTTCGCGAAGGGATAGTAGAAGTCTGTCAGCAGCTTTTCACATTTGGCGTCGTCACCAGCCATGAATGCCGCGTGGAATTCCAACGCGGTTTCCGGCACAAAGTTGAACACTGCCGAAGAATAGGTCGGCATCCCTGCCCCGCGATACGCCTGAGCAAAAAGTTCATGTGTCGGCATCCCGCCGATGTAGGACAAACGATCGCCCATGGTCACGGTCACACGGCGCACAGTGTCGATATCGCCGGTGCCATCCTTGAAACCGATCAAGTTCGGGCACTCATCGGCCAGCTGCGCCAGAGTTTCAGCGGATACGCGCGATGCCCCACGGTTATAGACGATAACCCCCATGTTGGTTGCCTTACACACAGCACGAATGCGGTTTGCCACACCATCCTGCGGACCTTCCGCCAGATAGTGGGGCAGCAACAGAATGCCATAACCACCGGCTGCTTCGATATCACGGGCCAGATCGCAGGCCATTCGGACACCATATCCGCAGCCTGCAATCACAGGCGCATCGCCTGAAACTTCGCGCGCGGCTTTCACCACATCTACGATTTCAGACGGCGACAACGAGAACATCTCCCCCGTGCCCCCGGCAACAATCAGGCCCGCAACCTTGTAAGCAGACAGCCATTCAAGGTGCGACTGAAACGGCTTTTTCGCAAAGTTGTCCTGGTCATCAAAGGGCGTCACGGGAAAGGACAACAGTCCGTGTCGAATGATTTCGCGCAGATCATTTGGGGCGATCATTAAGGTCTCTCCTAAGTTTTGAGATTGTATGAAAAGTCAGACGTCCTGCTGCCAATCGGCGGGCAGCAATGCGTCTGGCATGTTCTGAAAGCAGACAGGCCGCAGGAACCGGCGGATTGCCAAGGTCCCGACGCTGGTGGCGCCAAAATTGGTGCTGGCCGGATATGGCCCGCTGTGAACCATCGCGTCACAGACCTCGACCCCGGTCGGGAAACCATTCACCAGAATGCGCCCCGCCTTTTGCTGCAGAATAGGCGTCAAGGATTTGGCCAACGGCAAATCGTCATCCGTCAGATGCATGGTGGCGGTCAACTGTCCGACAAAGCTCTGCGCGACGTCCAGCATCTGTTCATCGCTGTCGACCGTAACGATCAAACCAAAGGGCCCAAAGATTTCTTCTGACAAGGTAGGTTGGGCAATCCAGTCGGTCGCTTTGACGGAAAACAGGGTTGGCCACACGGATCGCCCGACACCTGTTTCATCCAGATGGGCGTGGACATTGTCGCCGTGTTTTACGTGATCAACCCTATCGTGATAATCGCTTGCGATCCCGCTGGTCAGCATGGTCTGAGGCGCGACTTTGGACAGTGCCTTGATCGTTGTGTCTGCAAAGGTTTGCAGCTGCTCCAATGGCAGGATGGCAATCCCTGGATTGGTGCAGAACTGGCCCGCCCCCATTGTCAGGGAGGAAGCCCAGCCTTCTGCAATGCTTTCCACATTCGTCCGTGCAGCATCTGGCAAAAGGAACATCGGATTGACGCTGCCCAATTCGCCGAAGAAAGGAATGGGATCAGGGCGCGCAGCACAAAGGTTAAACAGAGCCCGCCCGCCTGATAGCGAACCAGTAAAGCCCACAGCCTTGATCAACGGATGCCGTACAAGGGCATGGCCCACATCACGCTTGCCCCCTTGGATCAGAGAAAAAACGCCCTTCGGCATGCCCGTTGAAACCACAGCAGCAGAGATCGCATCCGCAACAATTTCACCGGTGCCGGGATGGGCCGAATGCCCTTTAACCACGACAGGGCAGCCTGCAGCCAAGGCCGACGCGGTATCGCCACCGGCAACAGAGAATGCCAAGGGGAAGTTCGATGCACCAAAGACCGCGACCGGACCAACGGGCTGCTGGATCATCTTGATGTCTGGGCGTGGCAATGGCTGGCGGTCCGGCAATGCAAGGTCGTGGCGCCGGTCAAAACAGGCACCTTCCTGAATATGGTCAGCGAACAGGCGAAGCTGATGGACAGTGCGTCCGCGCTCCCCTTCCAGCCGCGCTTTGGGAAGGCCGGTTTCCTGCATCCCGATCTGCGTGATCGCGGATGCTCTTGCTTCGATCTCGTCTGCGATCGCCCGCAAGAACGCCGCCCGTTGGCGTGCTGACGTCTGGCTGTAGCTTTGAAAAGCGGCGCTCGCGGCTTTTGCTGCCGCATCCACCAAATAACGCGTACCAACCGCGAAACTATGAGGCTGCCCTTCAGCCGGATCGGACTCAAACCTCTGCGGACTGTCGACCCACTCGCCCGCAACCAAATGCAATCCGTGTGGTGCATATACATTGGCAATCTGATCCATGATGTTTCCCCCGAACAGCGGTCAAAATTTCTAGCGCTCAATTTGATGCACTAATATATTAGTTAAAACAGGTGGTCAATCAGCGTCAAAATCAGGCTATAAGACACACAAACAATCGTGAGATTTCAATCGTATGGACAGCTTTCTACAATCAGCACTGAATGCCATGCAGCAAGGAAGAGGATCGGGACTACCCGCAGCTTCGGGCCGAATCTATGACGATCTGCGGCAGCGCATTCTGTCGCTCGAGCTTGTTCCCGGTACGTCGCTGTCCCGTGCGGAACTGGCAAAACACTACGCTGTCAGCCAGACGCCCCTACGCGACGCGCTGCAACGTTTGGAACAAGACAGCCTGATCAAAATATACCCCCAGTCCAAAACACTGGTCACACACATCGATCACGATCGAATTTCACAGGCGCTTTTCCTAAGGCGCGCTTTAGAAACCGAAGTCTGCCTCATGTTGGCGACTACACCACAGCCGTTTCTTCCAGCTCAGCTGCGCGCCGTTATCGAGGCACAAAGGTCTGTAAGCACGGACACGGCCAAGCTTCGACAGTTTCAGGAGCTGGACGAATACTTTCATTTCTTGATGTTCGACGCCCTGGGCAGAAGCGATCTGCATTCATTGATGCGATCCCGAACATCGGATCTTGATCGTGTCAGACGTCTACAAACCCACTCGTCCGAACAACTCGACCTTATTTTGCAAGGGCACGTCGAGATTACAGATGCGCTGGAAAGTGGCGATGCAACCCGCGCTGTGACGGCCTTAAGACGGCATCTGGAAAAGCCCGATGATTGGGTACTGACCTATCAGAAAAGATTTCCCGATTACTTTGCAGCGTAACGGGACCTAATTGCCGAAAATTGATGCCTCAAAGCCCGTGTTAAAGCCGGATTTTCCAGTGATCCACAAACAAAAAAGCACCAACGACCATGTCGTGGTGCTTATTGTCTGATTTCATCGTTATGAGAGACACTAATGAGGTTTTTGCTAGGTTTGGCGGTGACCTACTCTCCCACGTCTTAAGACGCAGTACCATTGGCGCGACGGCACTTAACGGCCGGGTTCGGAATGGAGCCGGGTGTTTTGCTCGTGCTATGACCACCAAACCGAGTAAAAACCTCAATCGCTCTGATTTAGAGCGATAACCAAGTCAAGTATTTGTGTAGGGATGTATGCTTTTGAGCAGTAAATAGACGGGTCTGTCTTTTACTGGATCAAA
>CATNDK010000174.1 GCA_950096585.1 Thalassococcus halodurans
GCCCTGCCGTTCTTCCAGCTTTATTCGTCGGTCGGGTTATTCGACACGCATATCGCCGTGGCCCTGGCGCACTGCCTGTTCAACATCCCGCTGGCTGTCTGGATTTTGGAAGGCTTCATGGGCGGCGTGCCTAAGGAACTGGATGAAACCGCCTATGTGGACGGCTACTCCTTCCCGCGGTTCTTTGCGATGATCTTCCTTCCGACGATCAAAGCGGGCGTCGGCGTCGCTGCCTTCTTCTGCTTCATGTTCTCGTGGGTCGAACTGCTGTTGGCCAAAACCCTGACTGCGGTCGAAGCAAAACCCATCGCCGCCACGATGACCAAAACCGCTTCTTCCGCAGGCTATGAACTTGGCCTGCTGGCAGCCGCAGGCACCCTGACCATCATTCCGGGTGCTATCGTGATCTACTTCGTTCGCAACTACATCGCCAAAGGCTTTGCCTTGGGAAGGGTCTGATGAAACGTCTTCTTCTCCTCACCCCGCTGTTCATCGCCACGTCCAGCCATGCACAAGGCTGGGGCAACGTGGCCCAAAAAGAAGTCGAGAAAGGGTTTTCGTGGACCGATCCGCTTTGGCCGTCGTTCTGGATGGCATGGACGCCCGCAACTTTTGCGCTGTTCTGCGGAATCTTTGGCGCGATCGCTGTGATCGGCTTGCTCGAAGGCTTCAAATTCCGCGATGGAATTGAACGAAAAGGCATCCTTGGCCTGACAACCACCTTGGGCGACCGACTGTTCATTTCGCTGTTAGGTTCGGCCTATATCTTCTTGGCCTGGCTTGGTTTTATTGGTCAGCCGCTGTGGTGGCCGCTGGGACTTAGTATCGCATGGGGGATCTTCTGCTTTCGCAAAGTCTGAAATTCTGCTTTGGAAAACGAAAAGCTTAGTATTTACTCAAACCGCGCAACGAGTGAGCTTTTGCGTAAGATGGTGCAAGAATGAAGAAAAAGAAAAGCGAACTGCTGACGGAAGTAGAATTGGAGTTCATGAACGAACTCTGGGCCATTGGAGAGGGCACGGTACGGGACGTTCTTGATCGTCTTCCCGACGACCGTGATCTGGCCTACACGTCAGGCGCTACAATCCTGCGCATTCTTGAACAGAAGGACTTTGTCACCAGCCGGAAAGAAGGCAAAACGCTTGTCTACACCCCCACGCTGGCCAAAGACATCTACCAAACCCGCTCGCTCAAAGATCTGTCGATGAAGCTTTTTGACGACACGCCCGCCACGCTGGTGGCGCGTCTTGTCGATGATGAGACGCTGACAGAGGAAGCGTTGGGGCAAATCCGGGCACTCGTTGATCGGAGGTTGAAAAATGATGGCGGGTGAAGTTCTGCTTGATGCGTTTATCAATGCCAATATCCTGATTTGCGTGGCTCTCGCGCTTTGGTTTGCCCTGCGCGGGGTCATGTGGGGCGTCGGTCTGAAACACGCCTACAGCACGCAAATCCGACTGCTGAACACCGTTTTCCTGACAGTATTGAGCGCCCCGTTGATCGTCGCGGGTTTCAACGCCCTACAGAAATCGGGCGTGACACCGGCGGTAAAGGTCAATCTGTCGGATATCGCACTGTCCTACTACCTGAAGGGCGGGATTGCGATGAAGGCCACGGACTTCGAAGGCCTCATGCAATTGCGCGACTCGTTCCTTCTGAACATTCTGGCAGGCGCAGGGCTGGCTTCAAAGGTCTTGATAGCTGCATTCTTTGTCGGGTTGATCATCGGCTTGACCCGTTTGGTCTATTCGATGTTTTGCCTGTGGCGCATCGTATCCGGCTCTTACCACTGGCGCGAAATCGGTCGCGTAAAACTACGCCTGTCTGATCGGACCTTGGTGCCCTTCTCGACCCGCGGTCTCTGGAGCTATTACGTCGTGATCCCGTCACACATGCTGGGACAAAGCGACGAGATGCGCGTAACGCTTGCACATGAATTCCAGCACATCCGCCACGGTGATCTGGAATGGGAAATCGTTCTCGAGGCGTTAAAGCCGCTGTTTTTCCTGAACCCGGCCTATCACGCATGGAAGCGTCAGGTCGAAGCGCTGCGCGAATTCAACTGCGACAGTCAGGTTCTGTCCAAAGGCCGCATTAACGCAAAGGTCTATTGCGACACGCTGCTGTCCATCTGCCAGAAAACCCTGCGCCGTGACAGATCGTTCGTGATCGCCGTTCCCAAGGTCACGCTTGTAACCGCAGATCGGTCGTCCCTGATCAAAGGCAAACGCAGCTTTCTGGAACGGCGCATTCTGTCCGTTCTCAACCTCAAACGGCTGCCCTACGAACGCCTGCTGTTTGCAGCACTTGCGGTTCCGCTGTTCTCGGCCATGGCACTGACGTCAGTGGCCATCCAGCGCCCCGGTGATTGGAGCCATGATCGTTTGATGCTGTCCACAGTGGTGAACCTTGAACGGTTGGACGAAATCAATCGTCTGTCCACATTCGGCCGGATCAGGAACTGAATTCGCGCACTGAATTCAGAAAAGGCGTTTGGATTATTCCAACGCCTGAATGAATTCATTCGCAACTGTCTGCCCGCCACTGACCCAAACCATAAAGGCCACGGCGAGCTTTACCTGTTCGTCCGTCAGGGCTTCATTTCCGCCGCGCGCTGGCATTTCCATGTATTTGGGGCCGACAAATCCGTTCAAGGCGTGATCGATGAGAACATCCATGCCTTGATCTATCCGCGCATTCCAAGCCTTGGTCGAAGTGACTTTAGGCGCGCCGGTGTATTTGTTTCCGCCGTGACAGTTCTGGCAGGTCCCGCCCCAAACATCCCGACCCTCTGCAAGTAAGGGATCGTCGGGTACAGGCAACTGCTCTACCTTGACAAGCCCATCCAAACCGTCCGGCGACGCAACGCCTGTTTCGGCGGATGCCAAGGCACCGCCGAAACACGTTACGCACAAAAAGGCGTAAAACGATAAACGCATGATCAGTCCATCGGAATGCGGATCACGACACCGCCCATGACATCACCGCCTTCAAAGTCGGTGCGGGGGCTGTCTTTGTGTTCGTTGTGGCACTTCGAGCACGCCTCGGCCACGGCGATATCCGGATAGACCGCTGTGAAGTATTCCTGACCGCCCAGTTCTTCGGTGCCATAGAAGTTTTCGCCAATGTTCTCGGCGATGTACTCAAGACCTTCGATTTCCAGCGGTGTCGTGGGCGCGTTCTGTTTGTTGATCGGCCATAGCGACAGAAGCGAATAGGAAAACGCATCTGTTTCTTCCGCCACCATTTCAGAGCCGAAGCGGAACATCTGTGCCGGCAGAACCAGCGCTTTGTCGTCTTCAAAGTGCTCGGATGCCGTGATGACTTTTTCCTGCACCGCCAGACGGTTAACGATCATACGGGTATAGACCGTACGGTCCGAGCTCATCACCAGATGCAGAAGGTCGGATACCGTTTGATAGTCCAGGCCTTCTTCCGCGGTTGCAGGTTGCATCGCGCCCAAAGCCAGCGCACCGCCCAGAACAGCGGCTTTCAATTTTCCGAATTTAGAATACATAATGGTCTCCTGTGACCTGTTGGTTGCAGTGATGTGGACAGCCGGTCATTGATTGGCGTCGGTCGCCGGCTGTTCCACACGTTTCAACGCCCAATCGATGCTTTCGATGTGGCGCATGGGTTGACCCGAGAAATTGTTGGCAATCAGTGCAGGATCGGCCAAAGCGTCGATCGCAAAGCCCAAGCCATGGCAGGACATGCAAGTCGCGCGGATCATTTTCTCGTTCGGGCGTAGGGTGTCGTTCTGGTTGTGGTTCGTCAGAACCTTGCCGCCTTTTTCTGTCTGCGGCATGTGGCAGGTCGCGCATGTCACGCCTGAACCAGCCGGACCATCACCTGCCAACTCTGCCGACCACAGCGCAAAGTGCGGACTGCTTTTGTAAGACAGGCTGTGATCGTCGTTGTGGCACGTCAGGCAGGCTTCGACGGCGGTGAAGTTTACGTTCTCAGAGTGCGGGTTGTGGCAAGTGGTACATGTCACATCCTGTCCCATCGCCTCCGGATGGAGCGAAACTCGCGCCTCGGACGTCGACATCATTGCAGGCGGCGCAGGATCGTCCAGATAGGTTTCGATGGCCGACACCAGCGTTTCTGGTGGGTTCTTGATCCCGATGGCTTTCAGGGCAGATTTGGCCTTGCGCGGTTTTGCGATCTCGGGGTGGCGGCGCATCCCGTGGCGACCAAGCGCAAAGGTCTGCGACGCGGCGCGATGGCAATCTATGCAGACGGCTTCTGTTGGGGCGGCAATCCACTGTTCGTCAATTTGCTCGGCCGTCTCGGCCTCTGAGGCATGGCAACTTGCACAGCCGACTTCGTTTGCAGCGTGCACGGTCGCGGCCCAATCGTGTTCGATATCCGCATCCCGCGCGCTTTCGATCGCGTCAAGCGAAGCTAGGTACATCGAAATCTCATCCTCGCCGCTGCGCGGACGGTTCCGCGCCAAGGCGGCAGCTGCGATTTTGGGTTCAGGATGAAGCCAGTCTTCATTGCCGTGCTTCACAAGAAAATCTTCATAAAGCGCACGGTTATCGTGGAAATTGTGGCAGCCCGCAGATGCGCAAGTCTCATACCCCAAATCCGCATGGCTTTCGCGGTTCTGGCGCACATCCTGTTCGCCTTCTGAATGGCAGGCCACACAGAAATCACCAGCCAACGTGACCATGCCCGGCAAGGTCTCTTCGGGTTGGTGCTCAAGGTGGCAGGACGTACAGAAACGCGCATCGATCTTTTCCCAATACGCCGCCATCCGCGGGTTTTTGAATTTCTTGATCGGATGGCTGTCGTTTGACGCCTTCAGTTCTTCCTTGTGACAGGTCACACAGGTTTTGTTCAGATCTTTGGTAATCTTTGATGCGTCGGAAAAATCCGGCGATGTGTGGCAGGTTTCACAGGCCACTTCGAACTGGTGGTGAACCCCTGTCGTTTCCCCGGGAAGAAACGCAGTCCGATCGCCGGATACATAGAGCGCCCGCGCGCCGATTGCCGCTACAAACAGCGTCAGAAATGCCCACAAGGCCCAGAAAAGATATGTGCGGTTCAGTTTCATAAATCAGTACGCGTAGATCACAAGGACATGCAGAAGGATCAGGACGGGCAGCGGCCAGATCGCAAGGATATGACCCCAAGTCGGTAGACGCCGAGCAGGTTTGCGCGCCGTGCCGATACGCTTGGCACGCAGCGCATGATCGCCACCGGTCGCGAGCCCTGCAGCCGCGCCCAGGATCAGCGTCAGGATAAAAGTGATCCCCAATAGGAAGTTCAGGTTGGACCCAAGCCGGAAACCGGTATGTGCAAAGAAGCCAGCGACCGCCAGAAGGCCAATCCCCAGATGCACAAGCCGCCAGCCGTCGTATCCCCCGAAACGGTCAAAGAACCGGATGCGTTTCCGCAACCCGATCAGCATCGCGGCCAGCATCACACCAAGCAGGATGAACCCGCTCCATTGTTTGACGATGTTGTCCCGCCAAAGCCATGTGCGCAGGCTGTCCGCATCATAGCTGGCGGGCAACGGCACGGCGCCGATCAGGATCGGGATCAAAGCCATCAGAACAGCGACACCGGAGATCGCGATCAGCGGTTTGGAAAAGCTGACCGGTTTGGGCGGCGCACCGGCGTCGATCAACTCGGCCAGAACTGGTCGACAGGTGCCGCACACCGTCCCTGCCCCAGTTTGCACGCCAATCTCGTCTTCGTTGCCCGCGCCATTCGAAATCGCCGCGCGGATTTGCCCGCAGCTCACCCCTGTGCAGTTACAAATCGTAGCACTATCCGGCAGATCAGATGCCTCAGGTTCAAGCGCTGACCAGAACGACCCTTCCTTATAAAACCGGTAGTTCATCCACGGATAAACGACAGCGCCACTTTGAACGGCATCCTGAACACGGCTGACCTGATCCCAAGCGCCGATGGCAATGGCACCAACCAGTTTACCGCGTTCGATGAAAATCCGGCGATAGCTGTCGCCATCCCGCCAGACATGGCTTTTCACGTTCGGACGGGTTTCAAGCTGTTCTACGTCACCCGCAGAAAACACATCTGCGCCGATGACTTTCAGCTTTGTCGCCCCGATATGCCCGTGGAATTCTGCGGTCTCGCCATCAATCGTTTTCGCGGCAACGTCGGCCTGCGCATATCCCGGTCCGACAAGGCCGTACATCCGGCCATCATGTTGTGCGCATTCACCGACGGCATAGATATCCTCGTCCGAGGTTTGCATCTGATCGTTAACACGAATGCCACGGTTAAAGGCCAGACCGGAATTTTGCGCCAAGCCCACGTTTGCGCGGACACCGGTGCAGATCACGACCGTATCGCATTCGATCCGCGTTCCATCCCCAAGACTGACGGCGGAAACACGGGTTTCGCCTTCGATCTCGGACACAGGCACACCGGTTTTCACCGCG
>CATNDK010000175.1 GCA_950096585.1 Thalassococcus halodurans
ATAGCCATGCAGATGGAGCCCGGGACCATCATCAGGCCCGCCCTGCTGGCCGGGTAGCCCAGGACCTGCATCAGGTAGAAGGGCATCAGGAAAAATACCGAAGAGCTGCCCAGAAAAGACAGAAAGCGGGCGGACACTCCCATGGAGAACAGCTTGCTCCGGAACAGGCTAAGGTCCAGCATCGGATCGCTCGCGCGGCGCTCCCACCAGATGAACGCCACGAAAAGCAGGGCGGCCAGCGCTATATGGTCGAACCCAACGTGAAAGAGGGCAAAGGCGGCCTGCGCGATCTGCAGTCGTTGTACTGGATCACGAAATACGTCTACCAGATCGACAACACTGAACGGCTTGTGGGCATGGGCGTGTTCCGGCCCGAAGAATATGAAACCTTCCGTCAGGCGGACCAGTTCCTCTGGACTGTGCGCTGCCACCTGCATCTGATCGCCGGTCGCGCGATGGAGCAGCTGACCTTTGACATGCAGGTCGAGGTCGCCGCTGCCATGGGGTTCGAGGATCGCGGCGGGCGTCGCGGCGTCGAGGTCTTCATGCAAAGCTATTTCCGCCATGCGACGGCGGTTGGTGATGTAACCCGCATCCTGCTGACATCCCTTGAGGCCGATCACACCAAAGAAGCCCCGCTGATCATGCGGATTTTCAAGCGCCAGCCGCGTGTCCGGAAGGGCTTTCAGGTGGTGCACGGACGTATCGCGCCGCAAGACGACAAGGCGTTTTTGGCCGACAAGATGAACATCCTGCGCATCTTTGAAGAAGGCCTGCGCACCGGTCTGCTGGTTCACCCTGATGCGATGCGCCTGATCAAGGCCAACCTGCATCTGATCGACGAAGAGATGCGCAACAACAAAGACGCGCGGAAACTGTTCCTTGATCTGCTGCTGAAACACGGCAACCCCGACCGCGCCTTGCGCCGGATGAACGAACTGGGCGTGCTGTCAGCGTTTATTCCCGAGTTCGAACCCATCGTCGCGATGATGCAGTTCAACATGTATCACCACTACACCGTCGACGAACACACGATCCAGTGCATCTGGAACCTGTCCGAAATCGAACACGAACATCTTGTCGAAGAACTGCCTGTTGCGTCGGAAATCCTGAAGGAAGGCGTGAACCGCAAGGTTCTGTATGTCGCGCTGTTGCTGCACGATATCGGCAAAGGCCGCGATGAAGACCACAGCGTTCTGGGTGCCCAGATCGCCCGCAAGGTCGCGCCGCGTCTGGGCCTGTCGGCCAAGGACAGCGCCACCGTCGAATGGCTGGTGCGCCATCACCTGCTGATGTCCGATATGGCGCAAAAGCGCGATATCGCCGACCCGCGAACCGTGCGCGACTTTGCCAAGGCGGTACAAACCAAGGACCGTCTGGATCTGCTCTGTGTGCTGACGGTCTGTGACATCCGCGGCGTCGGTCCTGATACGTGGAACAACTGGAAAGCCGCGCTGCTGCGTGCGCTTTACCGTCAGACCCGCCGTGCGCTGGAAACTGGCCTTGAGGAACTGAACCGCGAAAACCGCGGGACCGAGGCAAAAAAGCTGCTGCGGGAAGAATTGGCAGATTGGGACGGCAAAGACATACGCGCCGAAACGCAGCGCCATTATCCGCCCTATTGGCAGGGCCTGCACGTCACCGCGCATGTGGTCTTCGCCAATCTGCTTAAGGATCTGGCCGACGACGAAATCCGCATCGACCTGCACCCGGACGAGGACCGCGACGCCACACGCGCCTGTTTCGCGCTGACCGATCACCCCGGCATCTTCTCTCGCCTAGCTGGCGCCTTGGCTTTGGTGGGGGCGAACGTTGTGGACGCCCGTACCTTCACAACGAAAGACGGCTACGTCACCGCAGCCTTCTGGATCCAGGATGCCGATGGCCACCCCTACGAGGCCGCCCGCCTGCCCCGTCTGCGCGACATGATCCGCAAAACACTGATGGGCGAGGTTGTGGCCCGCGAAGCGATCAAGTCGAAGGACAAGATCAAGAAACGCGAACGCGCCTTCAAGGTGCCGACATCCATCACCTTCGACAACGAAGGGTCGGAAATCTACACAATCATCGAAGTGGATACCCGCGACCGGCCCGCGCTGCTGTATGATCTGACGCGCACCTTGGCGAACCAGAACATCTACATCGCCTCGGCGGTGATCGCGACATATGGCGAACAGGTGGTCGACAGTTTCTATGTCAAAGACATGTTCGGGCTGAAGCTGTATGCCGACGGCAAGCAAAGATCGCTGGAAAGCAAACTGCGCGAAGCGATCGTGGCAGGCTCGGAACGGGCGCTGACCTAAGGATCGGCGGGCGGCTTACCAGCCGCCCAATGCCCGCTCGTGTTCGGGTAGATCGTTGAACGCAATCATCGGGCGCGCCATTTCGCCGTAACCCGACAGGGTCGAGTTGCGCTGAAGCGCCGGAAACAGGTCATAGATTTCAGCCGACTTCTTTTGATCCATCGCGTGAAGCGTTGTCTCGGTCGGATAAAAGCTTTCTGCCGGCGCGGCGTTCGCAAACATGATTTCGTGCTGGTCGAACATGATGTGGACGTAGGTCACCGTTTTGATGCCCTCGGCCACACGGGCCTTGCCACCGGGCATGCAAGCCAGATCCATCGCACGTACCAGATACTCATCCCCGTTGCGGCGACGCATGACAACACCGTGCAACGGCGAGACAAGCATACGCTGGCTGGAGTTGATTACACCACGGCTTAGCGAGATGGGCTTAAGGTAGGGCGCACGTGACAGCGTATTGGCGTCGAGTGTCTTGGAACCAGCCCACACAATCGGCTTGATGCCGTTGTCACGGGTTTGCACCAGATCTCCGGGGCGCAAATATTCGATCGGAATTTCACCACGCGGCGTCAGAATCTGTGTTCCGGCTGCGAAACACACCATTCCGGATTGCTCCGAAAACGGTGACAAAGTTGCTGCGTACGCGTTTTTCTTGCGATCTCTGGGCACAGGAAATTCGAATCCCTGTGCATCAAAGTCCAGCTTTTGTGCGTTTGAGAAGTCCACTGCTAAACCTGCCTATTACCCACCAAAAACAATCGGCGCAGGTTACAAACTGTTACCCGTTACCGAGCAAAGCACGTGTCAGTCTTATTATTGTTTCCCCAAACAGAGCTTAGGACAGACTGTGCCTTAGCAAGTTCTATGAATGGCGGTGAAGCTGGGCGAACAACGATCAGAAGTGTGACCATTTTTTGTCTTTTGATACTTATTCGCTCTTTTGGCTAGCACTTGGCGAAACCCGCACTACCTGCGCGGGTTTCGCATTCCTGAAAGCGAAATATATCAGGCGTCGACTTCGACTTTCCCGATCGGGTTCGAACAACATGCGAGAATATAACCGCTTTCGATATCCTCATCCGAAATCCCGCCGCTGTGCACCATGTGCACATCACCGGACAGTTTCTTGACCTTGCACGTGCCGCAGACCCCGAATGTACAGCCATAAGGGATGCGTACCCCTTCCGTCCGCGCAGCAGACAGAATTGTGTCGTTTTCCGGCAAGGTCGTGGTGACGCCCGAACGGGCAAAGGACACCTCGGCCATGACAGATTCCTGCGGGATGACGTCGTCGATATCCGCCTCGGGGGCCAATGCTGCGGCGGGGGCCTGAAAGCTTTCCTGATGGTAGCGGTTCATGTCGAAGCCCAGCGCGTTCAGACTGTCGCGCACGACCTGCATGAAGGGCTCCGGTCCGCAGCAATAGACCTCGCGTTCCAGATAATCCGGAGCAATCAGACCGATCATAAGCTGGTTGAAACGGCCCTGATAACCCGTCCAGACCGACCGTGGGTCTTCTTCTTCGACGAGAAACGACAAGCGCAGACCATCCACTCGGCTGGCCATATGTTGCAGGCGTTCACGGAAAATCAGGTCGGACGGCTTTTGCGCACAGGCGATGACCCGTGCATCGGGTTCGTCGCCCAAGTCGTACAGGTAAGTCGCCATGGACATCATCGGTGTAATGCCCGATCCCGCCCCGATGAACAGGTATTTGCCCTTGGGGTTTTCCGGCAGGGTAAAGACACCCGACGGTCCATACGCCTTGATCTTCATGCCCGGACGCAGGTTGTCCAACATCCAGCGCGTGCCGATGCTGTCCGGCTGAGCCTTAACCGTGACGCTGATGTTCAGTGGCCGCGATGGGCTGGACGACAGCGTATAGGTCCGCGACAGCGGGCCGCCCGGCACCGGCAGTTCAAGCGTGATGAACTGCCCAGGCTTGTAATCGAACCACGCCCCCGACGGCGCACGGAACGCGAATGTTGCCACGTTCCGCGTTTCGGGAATGACCATGGCGCATTCCAGTTCCTCGGCGTCTGTCCAAGGTCCGTTTTTCTTTTGTGCTCCGGCCATCAAATCATTCCGCTGCAAAGAGTTTCCGGCCCGTCAGGCGACGGGTCATGGTGTCTGCGTACCAGTCGACAAACTGGATCACGCCGCTTTCCTGAACTGTGGAATAGGGTCCGGGTTCGTATGCGGGCGAATTGATGCCTTTCTGGTTTTCCTCAACGATGGCACGGTCTTCATCGTTGGTGTGGGTCCAGACGTCGGTCAGGCGCTCCATTTCGTAATCCACACCCTCTTCGGCGTCTTTTCTGACGATCCAGAAGGTGGTGACTTCGGTTTCGGTTGTGCTGATCGGCAGCATCCGGAACATCATGACCACGTCGGACAGGAAGTGGTTCCATGTGTTCGGATAGTGGAAGAACAAAAGCGAGCCCGCATCGCGGAACGGCACAGTGCCCAGCGTCTTTTCGCAGGACGGGCCACCATCCATCGTGTAGCTGACAGATTTGCCCAACAGCGGAACGCGCACCAGACGCCACTGGCTATCGGGCGCAATAACAAAGCGCGACGGCAGGCCAGCGTCTTCGCAGCGCTGCAGGTGCTTTTCGATCACCGGATCGGCGATACCGTCACCGTTACCCGCGATGTTCGGGTTGTCATCGAACGTCACACACAGCGCAGGGTGCGAGCCCGAGCAGTGATAGCATTCGCGGTTGTTTTCCATCACCAGCTTCCAGTTCGCCTGTTCGACGATGCTGCTGGTGTGCGCCACCTTGCAGTTATCAAGCCCGTGCGGCGCGAAGTAGTGCTTGGTGTTTTCCTCGACCTTATCGAACGCAGGCGCTTCATCGGCCAGACAGATAAAGATCATGCCCCCTGCATCGCGGCAATGAACGGTTTTCAGGCCGTGTTGCGACGGATCGAAATCATCGCCCATCTCGCGCGCCCAAAGAAGCTTGCCGTCCAGATCGTAGGTCCACTGGTGATAAGGGCAGACCAGTTTTGGCGCAGACCCCATACCGGGTTTGCACAGGCGCGACCCACGATGGCGGCAGGCATTGTGGAACGCGCGGATCACGCCGTCGTTGCCGCGTACGATGATCACACCGTAATCGCCGATTTGCAGCGCGATATGGTTGCCCGCTTTGGGCAGGGCGCAGGCGGGTGTCGCGAAAATCCAGTCGCTGTACCAGATGTGATGCATATCCACATCGTGCATCGCAGGGTCCACATAGACATCGCGCGGCAGCGAATGGTTCGGCTTGCGCCGCATCAGGTGGGACAGCATGTCAGAATCTTTAAGCATGGGAGGAGTCCTTAACTTCACGCGATCCGGTCACAGGTCTTTGACCAGTCGCAGGGCATCATAAATTGCAGCATGGGTGTTGCGGGCGGATACGGCATCGCCGATCCGGAACAATTGGAACTGGCCATCAGGGTTTGTGGCGATGGCCTGTGGACGGCCATTGATCAACGCGTCATGATCCACTGCGCCAAGGTTGGACCACAGCGGTTTCAGATCGAAATAAAGATCTTCCAAGGGCAGCGTGCCATGGTTCACAACGATCTGGTCGAAATCCCGTTCCAGACCCAGATCGCCATAGTCGCTGTCGATCACCGCCATCAGCCGGTTGCCGTCACGACGCACGGATGTCAGGCGGTAAGTAACAGTGAAGGTCGCCTTCAGCTTTTGCAGGCTGCGCATATAGGGCGTTAGGTTCAGGCCCATGACCTCGGGCGCAAAGCTGCGGTCCGGTGTCATGATCTCGACCTCGGCACCGGATTGCGCGATCACCTCGGCGGCTTGCAAACCGGCGTGATCGCCCGCGTCATCATAGACCAGCACCTTGGACCCCGGTTTCACATCGCCCGACAGGATGTCCCATGTGGACACGACCAGATCGTTGCCCCCTTTCAGAACATCGGTGTTGGGCATGCCGCCCGTGGCCACGATCACCAGATCGGGGTTCAGGGCGGTCACATCTTCGGCCTCGGCCCATGTGTTGAACCGGAACTCAACATCCCGCGCGGCGCACTGCG
>CATNDK010000176.1 GCA_950096585.1 Thalassococcus halodurans
GACGACGACAACCTTCTTGGCTCCTTCGGCCAGCACCGTATGCGCAATCGCCTGCACGGAAATCGGCCCGTCCACGACCTGCCCGCCGGTCATCGCCACCGCGTCGTTGAAGAGGATCTTGAAGGTGATGTTGGTGCCTGCCGCAATCGCCTGCCGCACCGCCAGGGACCCCGAGTGGTAATAGGTCCCCTCGCCCAGGTTCTGGAACACATGGGCATTCCCGTTGAACTTCGACCGCGCGACCCAGTTGACGCCCTCGCCGCCCATCTGGATCAGGGAGGTCGTGTTGCGGTTCATCCAGCTGGCCATGAAGTGGCAACCGATTCCCGCCAGCGCCTGGCTGCCCTCGGGCACCTTGGTCGAGGTGCTGTGCGGACAGCCCGAACAGAAATACGGCGTGCGGGCCGCCCCCGGCACCTCGATCAGGGTCGGGGGCGGCACCAGCGCCTCGGCACGTTCCGTGAGCGATGTGCCAAGATTCAGGTCCAGTCGTTTCGCGATGATCCGCGCCAGCATCACGGCGCCCAGCTCATGCGTCCAGGGGATCAGCCGCTCGCCATGCTCATCCCGCTTGCCGACCATGCGGTCGGGCTTTTGCCCGGGGAAGTCGTAGAAATACTCTTTCAGCTGGCTCTCGATGATGCCGCGCTTTTCCTCGATGACCAGCAGTTCCTGCTTTTCATGCGCAAAGCCCAGCGCACCGCGATCCTCCAGCGGCCAGACCATACCCACCTTGTAAAGGTCGACGCCCAGCTCGCGCGCGATGCCCTCATCGATGCCCAGCAGGCGCAGCGCCTCCAGCGTGTCCAGATGCGCCTTGCCGGTGGTCACGATGCCAAAGCGTGCCTCGTGCCCCCATTCCGCACGGTCGATGGGATTGGCGCGGGCAAAGGCCAGAACGGCCGCCTTCTTGGCCTCCATCCGTTCCTCGATCTGCATCCCCGGCAGGTCCGGCCAACGGTAATGCAGCCCATCCTTGGGCGGCGTGAACTCCGGCGCGACAAATTCCCGGTCCGCGGGCAGCTCCACCGACATGCCCGATTCCACCGTCTCGGAAATCGCCTTGAAACCGACCCACATGCCGGAGAACCGCGACAGCGCGTAGCCCCACTCGGCGAAGGTCAGGAATTCCGCGACATTGGCCGGGTTGATGGTCGGCATGAAGAAGCTCATGAACGCCACGTCCGACTGGTGCGACATGGATGAGGACACGCAGCCATGGTCGTCCCCTGCCACAACAAGCACCCCGCCATTGGGCGAGGCCCCATAGGCATTCCCGTGTTTCAGCGCATCGCCTGCACGGTCCACCCCCGGACCTTTGCCGTACCACAAGCCAAAGACCGCCTCGCATGTCTTGTGCGGGTCGGTTTCCACCTGCTGGGTGCCGATCATCTGTGTGGCCCCGAACTCTTCGTTCACGGCTGGTAGGAACGTGACGCCCGCGTCTTTGACCAGTTCCAGGTTTCGCCCGATTTCAAGATCGATCCCGCCGACCGGCGATCCGCGATATCCCGAGACATAGCCCCGCGTATCCAGACCCGCGGCCTTATCACGCCGTGCCTGATCCAGCGCCATACGGACGATGGCCTGCGTCCCGGTCATAAACACGCGCCCTGTTGTCTTGGTGTAGCGATCGGATAAGGCGTAATCGCGCAGGATCGGGGTTTGGTCGGTCATGGCGGGCCTCCTCGGGTAGTATGTCCTCGGAAAAACTTGTCGCATGCGGTTTGAAAAAGGCTTTCAACCTTATCAGTCTTCAGGCATATTTTGATACAGTTCATTCAGGAATTATCAATTCATGGCAAATTCAGATCAAGTTTCGGAAGTTGAGGCAAAACTTCTTTCGATTTTGCAACGTGACGCCTCGGCCAGTGTTGCGGACCTTGCCGCCGCGACAAACACTTCGTCTGCTACCGTTTGGCGGCGCATCCGCGCGCTGGAAGAGCGCGGCGTGATCGGCCCGCCTGTGCGGCTTGTCGATCCGGCTAAGGTCGGGCGCGGGATGGATGTTTACTGTCAGGTCAGAATGAAATCGCAGGACAAGGACGCCCGCGCAGCCTTCAAGCGTGCGGTCGACGCCGAGCCGTCAATCCTTGAGGTCTATTCCGTCAGTGGCGAATGGGACTACATGCTGCATATGGTTGTGCGCGACATCGAGGATTTCGAAGCCATCCTGATGCGCAGACTTCTTGAACTTGATTGCGTTGCGGGGACATCCACGATCTTTGCGCTGCGTCGCATCAAGCACACCCGCGAAGTGCCGCTATGAAAGCCTGCCGCGCTTCGGTATCAGTGAAAAGATAGCAAACCGCACATCTGCATTTCCACGGGCCGAACACCGCAATGAAAAAGCATCACAAGCCATATTCGGCGAAGAAGACGATCATTTTCGGGCTCGCTATTGCGGCCTTTTTTACTGCGGTGTCTGTGTTTTTTCTGATCATGCAGGCGCGGAACAGTTTTCACCGTCTGGCAGGCCAGATCACAATGGTGGCCGAGGACAGTCTGGACATTCTCGATGTGCGCGGCATCACAACCCATCTAATCGTTCCGCCTGACGCGATATTGCTTGATCTGGACAGCCTGAGCGATCTGAGCGTCGGCCAGCACGTCATGACACGCGGTGAATTCATTGGTGAAAAGCTGTTCGAAGTAGACGGCTTGCGCGTCATTCAAGGCCCTGACCTAAAATGACTGAAGCCAAGGCCCACCCCCGCCGTTCCGCAATCCTGAAAACTGCCATGGTGATCTGCGTCTATCTGGCGATCTCGTTTACTTTGGCCAGCTTTCCGGCAGACACAATCATCGACAAGGTCGGCAGCGATAACGCCTATGTGCTGATGTTCGCCTTGGGCATGATCGGCGGCTTCACCACCTTTACCGGTATCCCCTACCACTTTGTTTTAATGAGCCTTGCCGTAGGCGGGCTTGATCCGGTGGCGCTTGGCGTTTGCACAGCTGTTGGCGTGATGCTGGGCGACAGCACCATGTTTCTGATCGGCAAACAGGTCAAAGACAGCCTGCCGCCGCGAGTTGTGGCGACCATTGACCATTTTGCAGAATACCTGCTGAAACACCCCCGCTTTGTGACCCCAGCCCTTGTGGCCTATGGAACGGTGTCGCCGTTTTCAAACGATTTCGTCGTCGCGTCTCTTAGCATGGGGGGCTACGGATACTGGCGCACGATCCTGCCGCTGACAGTTGGCAATATCTTCTACAACATCGCGCTCGCGTATCTGGGGCTTTATGCCTACGACACGATCATCGGGTGGTTTTGACCAGCGTAGCGACCAGTCTAGACCCAAACGTGATCTTCCGCCGCGGCATGTAGCGCGTCGATGAACAGGTCGGCATAGGGCGGGAGTTGGATGTGTTTCAGCCTGAGAAGGTTAAGCTTCCGGCTACTGGTGGGATCAGTCAGACGCAGCCCTTTCAGCTCTCCGGCTTTGGCCTCAATACGGAATGCGTGACCGGGCATCAGGCTGACACGTTCGGTTTTTCGGATCATGGATTTTAGTCCGTGCAAACCGGTGCACGTCCAATACTGATTGGTCATCGATTCACCAGCAGCCACAAAAATCGCGTCCACGTAACTTCGGATCACGCTGCCGGATGCGGGCAAGGCCCAAGAATGTTCCAACAGCTCGGCCAGCGACACCTCGTTGCGATCCCAAAGGGCGCTGGACCTGCCCACGACGGCTTCGAGCGGTAGGGAAATCAATGGATCGGCCACCACGTCGGGGGTCAATTGATCAACTAGCAAACCGCCAATCATCACGTCCACCTCGCCAGCGTGCAACTTATCCAGAAGCAGGTCGTCGTATTCTTCGATCACGGACACCCGCAGGCTTGCGTTTTGCTTGTCCAGCGTCTCGAGCGCTTTGGGGATCAGTTCAATCATCGAAATAGGCGTTGCCCCGATGATCAAAGGCCCGCTTTGCCCCTGCTGGGCCAATTCGATTTCGCTGACGGCCTGCCCCAACACAGCGTCAATCGCTCGCGCGTGACGAAGCAGCAGTTTACCATAGGCATTCAGGCGCGCACCGAACCGGCCGCGTTCGATCAGCGTAACGCCAAGCTGTTGTTCAAGAATTCCGATTTTATTGGTCAGTGCAGGCTGCGAAATACCTTCGGCTTCCGCAGCGCGAATAAACGTTCCGTGGGTGTCAATCACGCGCAGATAACGCAGATGTCGTGGGTCTATTTTCATAACCAAACCGAATTGATTTCTTAATTTTCATTATTGGACGAATAGAAAACTGACTGTCAAGCTGACTTCAAAGGACAAGAAAAACTGTTCTCGGGAGGAAAAAATGACAGTTTTAAAGATCGCCAGAGTTGCTGCGATAGGCACCGCAATTCAACTATTGATGTCGCAAACCGCCATCGCGGAAACGTTGAAAGTTTCGACGTTTCTGCCGCCGAAACACGCCTTCAACCGCATGCTAGAGGCATGGGGACAAGAGCTGTCTGACAAAACCGATGGCGAACTGACAGTCGAGATTTTCCCCGCAGGCCAGTTGGCCCCGCCCCCGCGCCAGTTTGATCTGGTTCGCTCTGGCGGTGCGGACGTTTCTGTTGTTCTGCACGGCGCAACGCCGGGTCGCTTTGCATTAAGCGAACTGGCCGGTTTGCCACTGGTAACGCCCTCGGCAGGATCGGACAGTGCGATCACATCGCGCCGTCTGACGGAACTGGCACCCGACTATCTGACCGAGGAACACGCAGGCACGCGCGTTTTGTGGATGGCGGTGACGCCGCCGTTGATGTTCCACGTAAAAGGGTTTGATCCCAGCGACTTGGACAGCTTCAAAGGCAAGCGCATTCGCTATCAGGGCGTAGTCTGGCAGAAGATCATCGAAGCAATGGGCGCATCGCCCGTGCCGGTGCCGCCTGCGGAAACCGCCGATGCGATGGCCAAAGGTGTTGTCGATGGCGCGACCTTCCCGTTCGAGGCAACGATCCCCTTTGATCTGGCGCCCGTATCGGACTTTACCCTGACGCCCGGCATTGCCAGCGCAAGCTTTTCGGTTGTGATGGGCGATCACGCTTACAATCGCCTGAGCGACGAACACAAAGCGCTGATCGACGCCACGACAGGGCCCGACCGCGCAGAAGCCTTTGGCGCGATGTGGGACAAAGGCGAAGGCGCTGGCCGTGCCTTCATGGAAAAAGGCGGCGTCGAAGTCTTGGCACTGGAACAGGACAAACTGGACAGCCTGCGTCAAACTCTGGCTTCGGTCGTGGAAGAAGTGACCCAAGCCTCCGAAGCCAGCGGGCTTCCCGTGGCCGACTTCCTGAACGCCTACACGAAATAATCCACGCACATGATGTTCAGGAGTTTTACGAACAAACTGCTTGGCGCGATGCAATTCGTGGCCGGTCTTGCCTTGGCATCCATGATGCTGGTGACCGTCGCCGATGTCGCGCTGAGGTTTCTGTTCAACACCCCGGTGCGCGGCACTTATGACCTTGTAAGTGTCGCGCTGCTGGTCATGGTCATGTTCGGGATTGCGCCCGTGATCCTGCAGGGCGCTGATATCGTGATTGACCTGTTCGACAGGGTTCTGCCCGCGGGCGTGTTGCGCGTGCTTCAATCCATTTCAGCACTGGGCGCTTTTTGCGCGTTCCTCTTTATCGGGTGGTCCATGTGGGGCCCAGCGCGTGACGCTTGGATTTACGGCGATCGTTCGCTGGAACTGGGCCTCCCGCTCTGGAGCTATTGGGCCGTGGCCTTTGTCGGGTTGTTCGGCATTCTTTGGGCCGCGCTGGCCCTGCTGGCAGCCCGCATCAAAAACCAGCCAGAAAGCGGAGAGCAGCTATGAGTTCTTTTGCTTTGGGCCTGACCGGCATCGGCATCATGTTTGCCCTGCTTCTGGCACGCCAACCTGTCTGGCTGGCCTTGGCGGCCTGCGGGATCATCGGAAACTCGGTCCTGAATTCCGTGTCCATGACCAAATTTGTGACGGGCACCGGTGTCTTTGACCTTGCCTCGTCCTATCCGCTGTCCGTTATTCCGCTGTTCGTTTTGATGGGCGAAGTTGCATCAGGATCGCGCATGTCGCGTGATCTGTTTCAGGCGGCCCGCGTCGCGCTGTCAGGGCTTCGTGGTGGGCTTTCCATGGCGTCCATCGCGGCGTCAGGGGCCTTCGGGGCCATCTGCGGATCGTCAGTTGCAACAGCGGCTAGCATGACACGGATCGCCCTGCCCGAGATGCGTCATGCGGGTTATGAGGAAGGCTATGCTGCGTCCTCGGTCGCGGCGGGGGGATCACTGGGCATCTTGATCCCTCCGTCCATCATT
>CATNDK010000177.1 GCA_950096585.1 Thalassococcus halodurans
AAGCCAAGGTTATAGTGCTTGTTCAGGTTCCGGCGGATTTGGGCAAAGCTGTCTTTGCCTGTTGATACGATCTTCTCGCAAAAGGCGGCATGGGCGCGGGCAAGCGGGTGGCGCACGACCGTAAAGCTGCGGTTTTGCGGGTTGGCGTTTTTCCACTGCCGCAGGGTTTTCTGGCTGAAGTCGCCGACAAGTTCCGCCTCACTGACGCCATCAAGCGCGGCCAGCCACGTTTTGACCGCATCCTCGGGTCCTGATCGCAGCGGCATGTACAGCAAAGGCGTTTTAGCGCCCGCAATGTAACTGGGCACAACCGGTCCGCGGCGGGGTTCGAAATTCGGGGTGCGCGTCAGGTTGAACCGGTCCAGACGCACCAGTGCGCGTTCCATGTCGTCAAAGTTTTCCACCTTGTCCGCGATGGGCTGCGGGTTCTGGCGTTTCAGCGACTTGTCCAGTTCTTCCAGACGGTCCGGAATGCCTAGCCATGCGGCCATGCCGTTCATGACCTCAACGCTTTGCAGGTCTTCGTAGGCTACGTAGAACGCCGTCTGTCCGGTCACTTGAAGCCGGTTCTGAAGCGTGATCTGGAATTCCTGCAGTGCGGTCAGATGCTCTTCGAATTCGCGGCGGTCGAATACGGCCTTTTCTTCGCGGCGCTTTTTCAGGTTGGTCAGCTTCCACTGGCCGGTGGCCTGCGCGATCTTCCAGCTGACATAGCTGTCGATCGGATTGCGCGTCAGAACGATCTTGGCGCAGCGGTGATCAGCCAGCATCGCATCCAGAATGCGCGGGTCATGATCGTGGAAATAGCGGAATCCCCCCAACCCATGACTGGCCTTGGCGATCTGGGCCAATAGGCGCAGCGGGTCTTTTTCACGCTCTTCTTGGGTGATGCCCAGGATTTCGGTGCTGTTCGGATAGCCGATGAAATGCGGATTGAACGCCTCGCCGTAACACGTCAGGGCCGGAAAGGCGTTGATGTTCGTTTCCAAAAAATTCGAGCCGGTCCGCATTTCGGCGAAGACCACAAAATAGTCGAAGCGCTGCGTCATAAAACGTTATTTCTTAACTAGATACGGTCTGCGCGCACGGCTTGCGCCATGGCGTTGTGGCGGATCCACGGGGAAATCCCCCATCAGATAGGGGTGCATCCCCTGGTTCTTCAAATTCTGCAAAAACTGGCCAAAGCCCGCAAGGTTTTCCATTCTCGGTGCCTCGGACAGGCGGCGAACGGATTTCTGCCCGATCTCGTCGATGATGACCTGTAGGGGTTCCATCGGGGCCTCGATAAATTCGGCCATGGTCCAGATACGGATACGCGCCTTTGCGTCGGGCGAGCGCAGTTCATCCAGCATCTTGGCTTCGATTTTCTGAAGCTGCGCAGCCTCGGCGCGGATTTCGCCGAAGTTGCGGTTGGATTTGAACAGTGGAACAGCCCATGCGCCCGAGATCACAGAAATCTGCGCGTTCGGGTCGCGGGCGAAGTGTTCGTTGATTTCGGGCGTGTCCGTCGGCCCGTATTGGAAACACTGCCGTTCGCCACGGGTGTTCCAGATCAGGTTCGTCAGGAAGGACCGCGGGTTATAGTCACGAATGGCGGCGCTGTCCGACAAAGCACCGTTGATCACGCTTTGCCCGTTGGCAAAGTTGGTGGCGTCAGGCCCGAACAAATGGCCATGAACCTGAGTGCCCGTCGCGCGCGCCAACCAAGGTTCGAAATCGGTGAAAAGTTCGCTGAACCCTTGGAAGACCGAATACTTGCCCGCCGTTAGCCCGTTTTCCCAACCCCAGTTCGGAAAGCGGCTTTGCATATAGAGCCCCGGGCGGCCGCGCGTTCGACGGTCCACCGCTTTGGCAAAGATGCGGTCGATCTTGCCTGGGTTCGGTTCAGTCCGGCTGGCTTGTGCCTCGGCATCACCAAGGAACGCATTATAAAGCCGTTCCGCATGGGGCCAGATTTTCCGCGCAACGAAACAGTCCGACCGCCGCAGAAGCTGAAGGTGGTCGTCGTAGAAAATGTGCGGTTTGCCTTGGAAGTCGAACTTGGACAGGGTCAGCGACCGGCTTTCGATCGTGGTCGAATACAGCCGCGACAGTGTCTGGAAATAGCTTTCGTCCGGAATCCAGACATGGCGGAAGTAGCGGTCATAGACGTGGCGGCGCGGGTCCTGAAGGATCGCCGACAGGGTCTGGCGGGTCAGGCACCACCACTGGCTTCCCATATGGGGGACGATGCCGCGTGGCACGCGGCGGCGGTAGCCGACGGCGCGTTGCAAGTCGACGAATTTGTCGAACAGATAGCGGTTGTTGCGCCACGAAAACGGGAACCGCATGGTAAAGCGTTCTTCGTCCAGACCGCCCACGGTCCACGGCACATCAGCGGTCGTGGCGCTTTCGATAAAGTCCACGCGCGGGCGTTCGGCCAGATAGTCGATCAGTTCCTCAACCGGACGCAGCGGTAGGCACGACCCTGACGACAGATAGACGTGGCGTACGTCAGGGAATTTGGACAGCATCAGCTCGGACGCGTCCTGACTGGCCGCGACCAGCCCCCACGATCCCCATTCGCAGCGGTGGCGCAGCGAAAAGGCCAGATCGTCAATGTCAGACAGGCGTTCAACGAAATCCGTGTAAGCCTTGCGCGGTACTTTGGCGTCGACATGGATCACCACAGGGCAACCGGCCTTGGCCCAGTGGCGGGCGACCTGTTCCGCACGTCCCAGCGCGGTGTGAACCAGCATGATGATCCCGACGCTCATGCCCAGTTCCCCTTGGACATAAGGCCCAGAATCTCAAGCTGACGCCAGTTGATGTATTTTTCGGACCACTTGCACCACAGGTCTGGATTGTCCTGAAGCCCGTCGGCGTAGGCGATGTATTCCTTGGATCCAGCATAGTGCTGGCGGCGTTCCAGTTCTTCCTGCGCCTTGGTCGAAAACGTATCAAGGAACTTGGTGTGCAGCAGAACGCCGGATGCCTTTTCGCCACCCCATTCGTCATACACAAGGTTCAGACCGCGCGGCAAAAGCGTATGGGTCGAACTGACGAACGCATAGCGCCGGTTCCATTTGACCAGCGGAATCTTGTTCAGCGCGGGGGACCGTTCCGGTTCGTCCGGAAAGAACATGCGCGTGCGCGGCCCGCCCTGAATCCATAGGTTTCCGTACTGCGGGTTCTTCTGGATCATGTAGTTGCCGGGATCAAACCACGACGCGATTTCCAGCGGGTTCTGGCCGGCCTCATAGGGTTGCGCGTCAATGCGGCCCTTGGGGTACATATCCAACAGCATCGCGCCGAACGATTTGATCGAGGACGCATCCAGCCAGTCGGTCAGCGCACGCAAGGGGCGCGTGTCGCAGAACGGGTAGAGAAAGAATTCATCGGGATCGACGGTCAGGCACCAGTGTTCGTGCCCGTATTTCATCTGAAGCCAGTTCAGCCAGTCCACGCCGAAACGGGACCGTTTGTAGCTGGACTTGGAATGCCAGACAGATACATCCGGCTGCCGCGCAAGGTAATCCAGCGATCCGTCGGTCGAGTCATTGTCGACAAACAGAAAGTGGTTGATCCCCATGTCACGGTAGTAGTTCAAGAAGTAAGGCAGGCGGATGCCTTCGTTCCGCATGGTCGAAAACAGCAGCAGATCGGATTTTCGGATCTGGTCGGTGCGGTTGGCAATAGCCCGCAGGTCACGACGTTTGCGGAAGGCGCGGATTAACCAGCGCCGTCTTTGCAATCGTAATCTGTAGGACCGCCAGACGCCCAACTACCAACCTCCTGCATCGTCGAATGACCATGCCCTTTACAACGGCCCTATCAGATATGCGTAAAGACGACCTTGAAATGATCTTCCCAATTTGGCGGAACAAATTGGATGGTGTGATCAATCAGGCCGTCAACTTGCGCGTCGCCCGACTGGGCAAGCCGTTCTATATATTGCCGCCAAAGATAACGGTCGCCGATGTCAGCGTAAATGGCTTTGTCGCCAAGGACTTCGTGATAGATCGGCAGTTCGTTGACTATTACGGGTAGGCCCAGTGCCGCTGCTTCTACAGGTGGTAGGCCAAAGCCTTCTGCGTGGCTTGGAAACAGCAGCGCGCGGGCGTTTTTCATCAGTCCAAAGACCTGATCGTCGTTCAAACCGCTGAGCACGTGGATATGCGGCGGCTTTGCATCCAGCCGCGCCAGTGTTTCGCGGTTTTCCCAGCCGCGCGATCCGATGATCAGCAGGTCCGGGGCGTCGTCGCCCAAGTCCTGCCAGACATCCAGCAACAGCGCGTGGTTCTTGCGCGGCTCGATCGTGCCGAGGGTGACAAAGTAGTTGTTCGCATCCCAGGGCCCCTCAGGCGGGGTGCCGCACCGCGGGATTTGCACGCCAAGGTGGGCCACAACAACAGGCGGAGCACTAGGGCGATGCCGCGCAATATCACGGGCGGTCTGTTGGGAATTCGCGATCAGCAGATCGGCGTTATCAGCGGCGCGCGATAGCAAAACGCGGAAAGTCTCGACCGTGCAGGCACGTTGATACTGCGGGTAATCAAGCGGGATCGTGTCGTGCACCAGAAAGGCGATTTTTAGGTCCAGAACCTGCCGGAGCCCCTCAACCGTGTGCGCATCCAGCATGGTGTGGCCGGTGTTGATGTAATGCGATCCGGGCATCAGGTGGCGTTTCAGCAGCTTGCCCAGACGGGATTTTACCGTGCGTCCGCGCGCCATTTTGCGCAGCGTCGCCTCGACCCCTGCGCGGGCCGGATCGCCGCGTCGCGCCAGTCGGGACAGCAGGCCGGGTTGATCCCAGTCGTTGGTCATCAGACGGATTCGGAATTCACGGCAGCCTTCCTGATCCAGCAGGATATAGCCCACCGACGTACGGATCAGACCATGGAGCGGCACGTCGTCCGTCAGCCCGTAGGTCAGATAGGCAAACTCGACCCTGTCGACACCCGTCATCGGACGGCCTGCGCGGCTGGTCAGGCGGGTCAGGTCAAGAAGGCGGGCAGGGGGTTTCACAGTGTTATTCCGTGTATTCGCCGTGCTGTTGCCAGCGCCACGCATCTTCGATCATGTCCCGCATGTTCGACCGTTTCGGCGACCAACCCAGTTCTTTGATCGCGCGTTCGGACCCCGACACCAGTTTCACCGCGTCACCCGCGCGGCGCGGGCCTGTGGTGTGCGGCACATCTCGGTTGGTCACGCTGCGCGAGGCATCGATGACTTCGCGAACCGAAAAACCGTCGCCTGTTCCAAGGTTGAACACACGGCTTTCTTTATCGTCCAGCAGCCATTTCAGACCCCGAATATGCGCCTCGACCAGATCGCAGACATGGACATAGTCGCGGATGCAGGTGCCGTCGGGCGTGTCATAGTCGGTGCCGTAGATCGTCAGCGCGTCACGCTTGCCTTCGATGGCTTCCAGCATGACGGGGATCAGGTGCGTTTCGGGGCGGTGGAATTCGCCCACCTCGGCCTCTGGGTCGGCACCGGCGACGTTGAAATAGCGGAAGATGATGTGGCGCAGCCCGTGGGCGGCCTCGAAATCGCGCAGGATGTCTTCGATCGCGCGCTTGGACGCGCCATACGCGTTCAGCGGCATCTGGGCCGAGTTTTCGTCCAGAACAACGTTGTCCTGATCGCCGTAGGTCGCACAGGTCGATGAGAAGACGAAATTCATGCAGCCTGCTTCAACGGCGGCTTCGATCAGGTTAAGCGAACCTGATACATTGTTGCGCCAGTACAGGCCGGGCTTTGACATCGCCTCGCCCACTTGGCTGAGCGCGGCAAAGTGCATGACGGCGACTGGTTTATGTTCTTCGAAACATCGCTTCAGCGCGTCAGGGTCCAGCAGGTCGCCTTCGAACACAGGTCCGAATTTGACCGCCTGTTTCCAGCCGGTCGAAAAATTGTCGAAGGTCACAGGGGTGAAACCTGCCGCCCGCAAAAGCTTACAGGCGTGCGAGCCGATATAGCCCGCGCCGCCCGTTACGAGTACCTTGTCCATACGGTCACCCGGTATTGCGGATTACTGAGCAGCCTTGTCGACGTTGACGACTTCTTGCAGGAAGCCCATCAGGTCGTCGCGCAGATCGGGACGCGACAGTGCGAAAGACACGGTCGCCTGAAGATAGCCCGACTTGGACCCGCAGTCGAAGCGCTGGCCGTTGAAGCGATAGCCATAGACGCCGCTGCTGTCGATTTCCTTGGCGATGGCGTCGGTCAGCTGGATTTCACCGCCGGCGCCGGTTTCGGGATTTTCCAGGTGCTTGAAC
>CATNDK010000178.1 GCA_950096585.1 Thalassococcus halodurans
CCACATGGGGATGGTCTGACAGCGCCTCGGACATGGTTTTGTTCAGATAGCCGCCCACGTCGCCTGCCTTGGTGACAAGGTCCAATTCGTCAATCAGTTTCAGGTTCGCCACACCTGCCGCGGCGCCGATGGGGTGGGCGGAATAGGTCCAGCCGTGGCCGATTGGGCCGTTTTCGTCTGTGCCCTGTTCCAGCACCTTCCATACCTTGTCAGACACGATCGAGCCGGACAAAGGCGCATAGGCCGAGGTCAGGCCTTTGGCGATTGTGATGATGTCGGGGCGCATGCCGTAATGTTCAGACCCGAACATCGTTCCCAGGCGACCGAAGCCTGTCACGACCTCATCCGCGATCAGCAGAATGTCGTGTTTGTCCAGAACCGCCTGAATGGCTTGCCAGTAGCCCGCGGGCGGGGGAACGATGCCGCCTGTGCCCAGTACCGGTTCGCCGATGAAGGCGGCGATGGTGTCTGCGCCTTCGCGTTCGATCAGCGCCTCGAGCTCGGCCGCGCAATGGGCGGTGAACTGTTCTTCGCTCATGTTCAGGTCGGGGCGGCGGAAATAATAGGGGGCCTCTGTGTGGATCACCTGCGTCAGCGGCAGATCGAACTTCTTGTGGAACAGCTCAAGCCCCGTCAGCGAGCCTGTCATCAGACCCGAGCCGTGATAGCCGCGCCAGCGCGAGATGATCTTTTTCTTCTCGGGGCGGCCAAGGATATTGTTGAAATACCAGACCAGTTTGATGTTGGTTTCGTTCGCGTCTGATCCGGACAGGCCGAAATAGACCTTGGACATATGATCGGGCGCGCGATCCAGAACCATTTTGGCCAGTGTGATCGATGCCTCGGTGCCGTGCCCCACATAGGAATGGTAATAGGCCAGTTCCTTGGCCTGATCGGCAATCGCATCGGCAATGTCGGACCGGCCATAGCCGACGTTCACACAGTAAAGACCAGCAAAGGCATCCAGCAAGCGGTTGCCTTCACGGTCTTCGATATGACAACCCGATCCGCCGGTGACGACGCGCTGGGGGACATTGCCGCGGGCGAACTCGGCCAGATGTGTGGAGGGGTGGAAAAAGTTGTCGCGGTCCCACTGTTCAAGTTGGTCGTTGCGAAGCATGGCTCACCTATCGGTTCCGGCGGCGCGCCGCCTGTTTCAATGAAAGGAGCCTTGTGCACGCAGCCGACGCATCCGGGCGTCTGACCAAGAGGGAAAGCTCCGCTCATCCTGACAGCAGCGCGCAATGCCTTTATTGCCAAGACAGACAAAGCCTAGTTCGTGGCGAAAAGATTGAAAAGGACCTTTGGACGTTTTTTGACTCGACGGAATCGGCGCGCAAATACGCCCGATTTCCCAAATGGACGCACCCGTTTTTGACAGGGTGTTAACGTCTTATCGTATGCTGGGGGCGCGACACGCGCGGGGGGACACGGCGCTTTGATTTCGGTCCGCGTCGAGACGTTGAGGTTTACGACAGACCTCGGGTTCATTTTATAGCTGTGACGCGATGTCTTTCGAAGATTCAGATCGCCCAAGACAGCTTCATTTGATCTTAGGTCATCTCGACGTGCGGGCTTTTTGCTTCACAATTTGCCTTGGGTAAATTTTCGGAATGGAGTTGTTATGGTACCTGCATACGAAGCCGCACCCTTGCCTGCGAACGAAGAAGCACGCAACGCACGGGTTCACCGGTCCGGGGTCATGGATGTAGATCAGCCTGACCGGTGGGATATATATGTCGATCTTGCGAAACTGATTACGGATTGTCCGGTCGCCTATACAGGGCTGCTGGATGAGGATCGCCAGTTTTTCCTTGCTCAGGATTTCAACGGGCTGATCGACGCCACTGAAGTGCCCCGTAAAATGACCCTGTGCCAATACGCATTGGCCAGCACGGCACCGACAATTGTGCCGGATCTGCGAGAGCACGAAAAGCTTAAGAACAATCCTCTGGTGCTTGAGTCGCCCCATTGGGTGTTTTGGGGGGCCTATCCGCTTGTGACCAATGACGGTCTGGTTTTGGGAACACTATGCACTGTGGACTACAAGCCAAGGGTGATGTCACCCGAGGTCGTGGACCGGATGGTTGAACTGGCGTCGAACATGACCCTGATGATCACGCTGCAAATGGAAGAACGCGGTGCTGTCACGGAACGCATGTCCGAAGTCTGCCGGAACCTTGGTCGTGAATACCCGGAAATGGGCTTGCCCGAGTTGGAAGGCTTTCTAAGCCTTTGTGCTGGCAACCCGGTGTCCAAGGACACTTTGGGAACGCTGATTGGTATGGGGTTGGCCGAAAAGAAAGGAATTGGCGCAGAGCTGTCCGCCGTGGGCCGAGAGGTTCAGGGCAATCAGGGCCTGTCCGCCGCGATGTTCCGCCGCAAAATCCTGGCCCCCAAAGCGACGCTGGACGTCGAAGATCTCTTTGCAATGATGGAGTAGCGCGATGTACACCAAAATCTATCAGATCAAGCTGACCAGCTTAACCGAAGGCAAGATTGCTGCGTCCTACGTTGCCGAGGAACTGGGCGGATCGATTGCCAGACACAACATGACAGGGCTGAATATCTTCCTGTGCAAGGAAGGCTCGCTCTACGTGACGATCAATTTCGACGACATATCCGAGATGAAGGCCTTTGAAGCGGGGCAGGAGGAGCTGTTCAACGAACTGAAGCAATCCTTCACCTGCCGAGCCGTGGATTATGCCGCCGTTCCGGTGTTCCGATACGAACGCGAGGCGACCAATGCGGCGCTATCCGCTCTGGGGTAAATGACGCGGGTTAAGGAAGCTGCTTTTGCAGCAGCTTCCTACACCACCTCGATCACACCCTTGTCGATGGCCAGCACATAGCCGCGTTTGGCGATGGTTTTGACCAGCAGTTCGCTGACCAACTGGTTGCCCAGCCCGTCGCGCAGGCGTTTGATGCGGGTGGCACCGGCGGCTTCGTCGCAGTCGGCCTCGGACCGGCCGGAAATCATCGCCTCGATCTGGACACCGGTCAGCATTTCGTCGTCCATGCGGGCCTCGGCAAGAACCGATATCGTCTCCATCATCGCGTCGGTCAGTTTGAAGCCCATGGTGTTCAGATAGACCGTCTTCTCATCGCGGCTGATGATCAGCGACGACACCTCGATCCCTGACCGTTCGATCTGGGCCATGCGGCGGTTCATCGTGACCAGCATGATCAGGAACACCAAGGCGGCGACCAGCATGGCGGTGGCAAAGATCAAAAGGACGAAAATGACCATCCGGTAGCTGGCCAGTGTTTCGGCAAAGGCATTGCCGGACTGGGCAAGAATTTCCAGCAGTTTGATTTCGGCCTGCGATGTCAGGTCGTCGTTCTCAATAAAGATACTTTCGACCTGCGCATCAAAGGCGTTGGCGTCGGGCAGGGCCAGCAACAGCCAGATCCCTGCACCCGCCAACAAGGCGACGATCGCGACAATCCCAAGGCTGACGATACGCGTGCCGGACCGGCGCGCCTCAGTAGCGGAGGTAGTTGTTTCCGGCACTGGTCTTCCTTTCCTCCAAACCACTTTCGTCAAATACAGACACAACATTCAGCAAAGTCCAGCCTGCGTCTTTCAGGCGGGGCTTCAGCTCGTTCTTGGCGGATTTCTTGCTGCAGTCGCCAGAAATCTCGGCCACCCCGTAATGCAGGCGCAACGGGTCTTCCTGCTTTGCCTTGTAATCGGCATAGCAACCGGCCTCTGCCGCGGCGGGCAGGGCAAGAAGCAGGGAAAGGATCAGGGCGTTTTTCATAGGCACATGATTGCACGCAATGGGTGGTGCAATTCAATAACAACCCGCAAAATAAGGGCTGTTATCCGATAACAGGCGGTCGTCATTGCCTGACTTCGGGGGGCTGGGACAGGTTCGGGACACAAGCTTGGTCACGTTCGATCAGGCGCATCACCGAAATGTCTAACAGCCCACAGGAGCCGCCCAATGTCCCACCGTTTTATTGCCGCCGTCCTAAGTACCGCCCTTGCCCTGACCAGCTTCGGGGCCACCAGCGCCCGAGCCGCCGATGCCGATGATCTTGTGAAGCTTCTCGCTGGTGCCGCCACGATCTATGTGATCGCCAACGCCGCAGAACAGGCGCGGGAACGCAATGACGGTAAGGTCAGCAAAAAGCAGAAAGAGCTGATCTACGAACGGGCCTGGCCGCAGTACGGCAAGAACAACTTCCAGAACCGCATGCGCCCGCCGTTGCCCGCTGAATGCCTGTGGGTGCCGCGCAACGGTTCGAAAAAGCACGACGCCGTTTTCAGCGCGCGCTGCCTGAACCGCAATTACGACGCATCCAACCGCCTGCCGCGTAAATGCCGGACCGAGGTGCGCACCCAGCGCGGTTACGCCCACGCCTACGGCGCCCAGTGCCTGCGCAAGCGCGGCTACGTCATGGGCCGCCGCTGATCCTTTTCGAGCAGGAGATGCATCGGGTTTGATCCCCTGTCCCCTTGCATCGCCACAGACGCGCGGCCCAAAGAAGGCCGCGCGTCTTATTATTTGGGGCAACGCACGGAATGCATCATTGTCTGTTATGCGGGACAAAGCCGCCATTGTGTCTCAGGACCGCATGAGCCACTGATGATGGTACAAGTTTGGTAGGGCAGTTTCGTTACGCTTGATCGCGGTTAGGAAGGCGGCGTTTGATGAATGAGAACCTCAAGTCGTATATGCGCCTCGTTGAGACGCGCTCGCGCGAGCACAATCAAGCCTTCGGTATGCTCTACGCCCAGAGGCTCTTCGGTGCCTGCGCCGCGATCATTCGTCAGGAAATCGATAACCTTATGCGGGTCGACTATTTAGCTTTTTCTGTTCCCCTTGCTGATCGAGATGCGATGTGTCGAGATGTCCTTGCGGGTGCACGCTGGAAGCGACGAACCACCAAGGGAAAATATACAGATATTCGCGATGTTGAATTCCACACTTATGCCAAGGACAACCACTCTTGGGTTTCATTGGCATACGAGTACAGTTCGAAGTTCATCCATCTGACCAACTTTTGGAATTATGGGGAATCGGATCCGCTGGTGACGTTGTCTGCGGACGAACGATTGGAAATCGCCTCCTACCTTAAACGCTACCACGGCTTCCCAGAGCGTGAAGTGGAGATGAATGATCTTTTTGAATACCTTCCACAGGTTTTCGAAAAAATCCGTCGCAACGTCGAATATTACACAGACCAAGAAGACGGGTTGCTCCTGGATCCTCTATCTTCTTAAGACGCCGCTCCATTTCTCCTTGTCGGTGAGCCTGAGTGGGAGCCTATAGCTCAAACCATACCATCTCGCTTTCAAGACTACTCAAACTTTTGATGTGGTTGCACCGGCGCCTGTCAGGTATCCCAACAACCATGACTATTCCTGACGATTCCCATGAACGTGCGCTGATCTCGCAAGGGTGCAAATTGATTGCCGGTGTGGACGAGGTAGGGCGCGGGCCGTTGGCGGGGCCTGTGGTGGCTGCGGCTGTTTTGTTTGATCCGGCGACCTTGCCCGAGGGCCTGCGCGATTCAAAAGCGCTGTCCAAGAAAAAGCTGGCGGCATTGTCTGAGCTGATCACCGCGAACTGCCGCTATGCGATCGGCGAAGCGACGGTCGAGGAAATCGACGAAATCAACATCTTGCGCGCCAGCCACGTGGCGATGTGCCGTGCGATTGCGGCGCTGCCCGAGCAGCCGGAGCATGTGTTGGTCGACGGCAATATGATCCCCAAAGATCTGACCATTCCCGCCAGCGCGATCATCAAGGGCGATGCCAAATCAGTGTCGATTTCGGCGGCCGCAATTGTGGCCAAAATATGGCGCGATAGAGTGATGTGTGATTTGGCGCAACACTATCCGCAGTATGGCTGGGACTCGAACGCGGGATACCCGTCAAAAAGCCACAAAGAAGCGCTCCGAGATTTTGGTGTTACCCCACATCATAGACGTAGTTTCAAACCGATACACAATATCTTGTATCAAGAATAATTTCTAACTTACTGATTCAAAAAAGAATTTGACCCCGAATCACGTTTGACTCACCATTGTACCCAACCACAGAGCGCAAAAGCGCCAACGGGACAGAGGCAGAGTATGACGAAGATGACCGATATTAAGAGCGCGCAAGCGCTCCCTCTCAACACGATTCTCGCTGGCGATTGCATCAAGGAGATGAACCGCCTGCCCG
>CATNDK010000179.1 GCA_950096585.1 Thalassococcus halodurans
CAGCTTGAACCCCTTAAAGGCGCGGTATCCCGTCTGGCCAACAAACTGCAGCGCCGTCTTCAGGCCCAGCAGAACAGGTCTTGGGAATTCGATCTGGAAGAGGGCATTCTGGATGCAGGCCGCTTGGCCCGCGTGGTGTCGAATCCCACAACGCCGCTGTCCTTCAAGGTCGAAAAAGACACCGAATTCCGCGACACGGTCGTGACGCTTCTGCTGGACAACTCCGGCTCGATGCGTGGCCGCCCGATCTCAATCGCCGCGATCTGTGCCGACGTTCTGGCCCGCACGCTGGAACGCTGCAACGTGAAGGTCGAAATCCTCGGCTTCACCACCCGCGCATGGAAAGGCGGCCAGTCACGCGAAAAATGGCTGAACGACGGTCGCGAACAGCAGCCCGGTCGTTTGAACGACCTGCGCCACATCATCTACAAATCCGCCGACGCCCCATGGCGCCGTACGCGGCCCAATCTAGGCTTGATGATGAAAGAAGGCCTGCTGAAGGAAAACATCGACGGCGAGGCGCTGGAATGGGCACACCGTCGTCTGGCGGGCCGCCACGAAGCGCGGAAAATCCTGATGGTGATTTCAGACGGTGCTCCGGTGGATGATTCCACGCTGTCGGTGAACCCTGCAAACTATCTGGAAAAACACCTGCGCGATGTGATCGCCATGGTCGAAAAGCGCAAACTGGTCGAACTTCTGGCGATCGGGATCGGACATGACGTGACCCGCTATTACGACCGCGCTGTGACCATCACCGATGTGGAACAGCTGGCTGGCGCGATGACCGAGCAGCTTGCGTCACTGTTCGACAGCGACCCCCGCAAACGTGCCCGTGCCATGGGCCTGCGTAAAGCGTCATAGTGTTTCGGATCGGCTGCGCCGATCCGACCGGCGCCTGATGACCTGACGGCCATCAGGCTTGGACGAGGGGCGCTGCCCCTCGCGCTCCCCGAGGTATTTGGGGACAGAAAATATCTATTTAGGGGCTGATCATGTTCCAGAGTTTTGAAGAGACGTCCAATCCCGCCGCAGGTCCCGCCCGCTTGGCAGCTTTGCGCGCTGTCATGTCGAAAGAAGGATTTGACGCTTTCATCGTTCCCCGCTCGGACGCCCATCAAGGCGAATATGTTGCCCCCCGCGACGACCGGCTGGCATGGCTGACAGGGTTCACCGGATCTGCGGGCTTTGCCGTTGTTCTGGCTGACCGTGCGGGCGTCTTTGTCGACAGCCGCTACCGCGTTCAGGTCAAGGCGCAAGTCGCGTCTGACTTCACGCCAGTGGACTGGCCCGAGATTTCCCTGTCCGACTGGATCGCAGAACACCTGACGGGCGGTGTCGTCGCCTATGATCCTTGGCTGTTTTCTGTTGATCAGCTGCGCAAGCTGATGAAGGACCTTCCGGAACATGACTTTCGCGCCACGGACAACCTGATTGACCGCATCTGGGAAGATCAGCCTGATGCGCCTATTGGTAAGATCACAGCCCAGCCTGTCGAATTCGCGGGCGAGGCGCATGACGACAAACTAAAACGCATCGGCGCGTCCCTGAAAGCAGCCAAAGCCTGTGTCCTGACCTTGCCGGATTCCATCGCGTGGCTTTTGAACATTCGCGGCACGGACATCCCCCGCAATCCGGTTCCGCACGCCTTTGCGATCCTTAAAAACTCGGGCGACATCACGCTGTTTGTCGATGACCGGAAGCTTGGCGATCTGGCAACAGCGCTTGGCCCCAAGGTTACAATTGCCGCGCCGGATTCGCTGATCACGGTCTTGGCAGGAACAGAAGGCCCCGTTCAAATTGATCCGGCCACCTGCCCCGTCGCCATTTCCAGCGTTCTGGTCACATCCGGCATTGCAACTACAGAAGCCCCCGATCCTTGTCTTCTGCCGAAAGCCTGCAAGAACGCCACGGAAATCGCCTCGACCCGCGCAGCACATGCACGTGATGGCGCCGCCATGGTGCGTTTTCTGGCCTGGCTGGATCAGCAGCCAGCAGGCAGCCTGACCGAGATTGACGTGGTCAAACAGCTTGAGGGCGAAAGACGCGCAACCAACTGTCTGGAAGACATCAGCTTTGACACCATCTCGGGCACCGGCCCGAACGGTGCCATCGTGCACTACCGCGTGACAGAAAAAACCAACGCTCGGATCGAAGACGGCCACATGTTGTTGGTCGATTCTGGCGGGCAGTATCGTGACGGCACCACAGACATCACCCGCACCATCGCCATCGGCACTGTGGGCGACGCAGAAAAGCAGGCCTTCACCCGTGTCTTGCGCGGCATGATCGCCATCAGCCGCCTGAAGTTTCCCAAAGGTCTGGCAGGACGCGATCTGGATGCCTTCGCCCGCGCGCCGCTGTGGGAGGCAGGTCTGGATTACGGCCACGGCACCGGCCACGGCGTCGGCGCGTTTCTGAGCGTTCACGAAGGACCGCAGCGCTTGGCCCGAACAGGCACCGTCCCGTTTGAACCCGGAATGATCCTGTCCAACGAACCCGGCTTCTACCGCGAAGGCGCGTTTGGCATTCGTATCGAAAACCTGATTGTCGTAACGCAGGCCGAACCACAGCCAGACGCGACAATTCGCGACCTTTTGGAATTTGAAACACTGACGTACGTCCCTATTGACCGCCGCCTAATCGTGGCTGAAATGCTTACAGCGCCGGAACGCGCGTGGCTGAACAGCTATCATGAAACGTGCCGGAATACCCTGTTGCCGCTGGTTGATGACACTGCGGCACAATGGCTCGTGAATGCGACGCAGCCGATTTGACACCGCATTGTCATAAAACGCGGGCAGGACAACAACAGACTAGAGGGAGATTATTATGACCACAGATATCAAAATCAGACCGGCAGATGGCACTTGGGTGGTTCGTGCAGGTGGCGCCGTTCTGGGCGAATCTTCCAATGCTCTGGAACTCAGCGAAGGCGATCTGCCTTTCGTCATCTACTTCCCGCGCAATGACATCGCTATGGCGCTGCTTGACCGCACAGATCACACCACCGAATGCTCGAAAAAGGGTACGGCAAACTACTATTCGATCATGTCCAAAAGCCGCACATACGACAACGCGGTCTGGACCTACGAAAATCCGGCGGCAGACGTGGCCGAGATCAAAGACTATCTGGCGTTCACCGTTCAGGACGGCGTCGCAGTCGAGCAGCTGTAATCAGCTATGCTCTTCTTCGGCCGTAGCCGCCAACGCGCGGTTATAGGCCTTCAACGCATCGACATGAAACAGTGCGCCAACAAGAACGGGTTGGCCGGTTTCACTGTCGATGTCGGCGACCGGCAGAAACGCCACGCCTGACTTCTCAAACATCGGCAGCGCTGTTTCCAAGGTCGCAGAGGGCTGCAGAAACAGGTTCTGATCAATCATCCGCAGACAGGCTTCTTCATCGGCAGCACCGATCTCGGTCGGTTTGCGCATGACACCCGCCATTCTGAACATCGCCAGAAGATAGGCCTGCGGGCCCGCCGCCAGATGCACGTTGCGACGCTCAAGCTGCGTCAGGAAATAGCTGCGATCCACCAGCCGCGATGCAATTGCCGTGGACAAGGAAACAGATACCATCACGGCCAGACCGGTCTGCCAGTCGCCTGTCAGTTCAAACACAATCAAAGTGGTGGAAATCGGGGCACCCAAAACAGCCGCCGCTACAGCCCCCATCCCAGCCAACGCGTACAGTGTTGCAGAGCCAGACTGGTTCGGGAAAAAGCCCGTGGCGATCATTCCAAAGGCCAAACCCGTCAAAGCCCCGATCATCAAGGACGGGGAAAAGACACCGCCGCCCATCCGGCCACCCACGGTCACAGCCACCGCCACAACCTTCAGCATGGCAAACACCACCACTTCATGCAGCAACAGCGATCCTGTAAGCGCTCGCGACGTGGTTTCATAGCCAACACCAATGATATGCGGGAACCAGATGGCCATCGCCCCCAGCAACACGCCCGCTGCCGCAGGCCGCAGCCAGTTGGGCAGGCCCAGCTTTGATTGCCACGCGGTGCCCAGATCATCGGCCCAGAACACGGACCGGATCATGACAACCGCCACAAGTCCACACACCAGACCAAGGATCAAGAACGCCGGCAGCTCTAAATAGAACTCGACCGTCGTTGTACCGGGCAAACTGAATTCGGTCACGTCGCCAAACGCCAGCCGGTTGATAACGGTGCCCGCGGCGCTGGCGACGACGATGGGTGCGAAGGCATGCAAAGCAAAATGGCGCAACACGACCTCAAGCGCGAACAAGGCGCCTGCGATCGGCGCGTTGAAGCTTGCGGAAACAGCAGCAGCCACAGCACATCCCAACAGATCACGCCCCGTGATGCCATCCGCGCGGATCAAGTTCGACACCCAACTCGACATCATCGCCGCGATATGAACGACCGGCCCTTCACGACCGGATGATCCCCCTGTCGACAGCGTGATCCATGAACACAACGCCGACGCGATACCTGCCTTCTTCTCGACCCGCCCATCATTCAGCGCCGCGCCTTCGATCACATCGGACACGCTGCGCACACGGGCATCAGGGGTGAAAAAATGCAGGATCAAACCGACAACAGTGCCACCAAGGATGGGGATCAGCATCACCAGATACCACGGCAACGTTTCGGCAAAACTGTGCAGCGTGTTCACATCGGGCGTGCCGTAAACCAGCGTCTGCAACCACTCGATCCCGAGACGGAAGCACAAAGCCGCAAAGCCTGCCGCGATGCCGATAGCCAAAGCGATAAACCAGAACTGGATCTGTCCGGGGCCTTCATGACGAAGCAAATCCCAGCCGCGCCCACAGTTTCGGGAAAATTCCCCCCACTGCTGCTTGATCAAGGATGTGTCCGCCATTCCGCGTGTCGCCAAATCTGAATAGATGAGTCCTATAGTTCCTTACGCCAAGTCATACGCCGGTCCAAGGTAAGCTGCCGTAAAAAAACGGCATAAATCCCGTTGTGATCACGAGATGCGCAAATTGTAGGGGACAAAACGGGGCGTTTTACCCGTTTAGCAACGCTCGAGCAGCGCCGCGCGCTTCTTCTGTGACGGTATCGCCGGAAATCATCCGTGCGATCTCGTCTTCCCGTTCACCTTCGTCCAGCGGCGTCACCGTCGACGTGGTGACATCATCCTGAACACGCTTTTCAACGCGCCAGTGATGCGCACCCAACGCTGCCACCTGCGGCGAATGTGTGACGACCAGAACCTGCTGACCTTCCGCCAGCGCCTTCAAACGACGGCCCACGGCATCCGCGGTGGCCCCACCGACGCCACGGTCAATTTCGTCAAAGATCATGGTGATGCCCGCACCGGGTTCCGATAGGCACACCTTCAACGCCAACAAGAAACGGCTCAGTTCCCCGCCCGACGCGATCTTGGCCAACGGCCCCGCAGGCGCACCGGGGTTGGTTGCCACGGTAAAGCTGACAGCGTCGCGGCCCTCGGGCCCATCCGGCGCGTCCTCGATCAAGGTCTGGAAAACCGCACGCTCCATTTTCAGCGGAGCAAGCTCTTCCGACACGGCTTTGTCCAACGCTTTGGCCGCTGTAACACGCTTGTCGTGCAATGCTGTCGCCAGATCAGCATACCGCGCCTCGGCCGCTTTCAGAGCCGCCTCAAGCGAGCCGATATTCTCAGCCCCCTGATCCAGCGCCTCCAGCTTGCCGCGCAGCGTGTCGGCGAATCCGGCCAACTCATCCGGCGCAACCTGATGCTTGCGCGCCAACCCGCGGATTGCGAACAACCGCTCTTCCGTCTGCTCAAGCTCGTGCGGATTGAACGTCAACTGGTCCAGCGCGGCCTCAACACCGCTGACTGCATCGCCCAATTCCACCATCGCCCGTTCAAGCGCCGCCATCGGCGCATCGACCAGACCGTCGGCTTTATCGGTCACACCTTCCAACCAGCGCAGCGCGTCGCCCATGGCGTTTTCAGCACCATCCGACAGGGCCTGCCCTGCCCGCATCACATCATCGCGGATACGTTCAGCCGCCTGCATCCGGCGGCGATCACTATCCAACGTCGCCTCTTCGCCCGCTTCAGGCGACAGTGCATCCAACTCGCCCACAGCATGGCGCAGGAACTCTTCCTCGGCGCGCACAGCCTCCAGCGCGGCACGGGTGGTCGCCACCGTCTTGCGCGCCTTGGCCGCCCCGGCCC
>CATNDK010000180.1 GCA_950096585.1 Thalassococcus halodurans
CGTCGACACGGGAAGGCCAGATCGCCCCCGCGATTACCTCCGAGGCGCTTCCGGGCTATGATGCCGTAACCGAAGACATGCTGAAATCAGGCGAGGTGACGCTGGTCAACTTCTGGGCCAGCTGGTGCCCGCCGTGCCGTGCCGAACACCCCAAGCTGCTTGAGATGCAGGAACAAGGCGTGCGGATCGTCGGCGTGAATTTCAAGGATCAGGCCGAGCCTGCGTCGTCCTACCTGCAGGAGAGCGAAAACCCGTTCATCGCAGTGGCCTATGACCCGCGTGGTCGTACAGCAATTGATTGGGGCGTCACAGCGCCGCCTGAGACATTCATCGTCGACGGTGAAGGGAAGGTGGTCCTGCGTTTCACGGGCCCACTGGTCGGGACAGATTTCGAAACGCGGTTTTTGCCCACGCTTGAGGCAGAACTGGCCGCTCAGTAGACGGTGGTCTGAGACTCGCACACGGCATCGACGTGATGTGTGCACAACGGGTTCAAAGGCTCTGGCCGGATATCACTGGCCAGCGCAGCACCCACTGCCAACAGCAGTAATGCGACACCTTGTAGAACCGTCAAAAGTTTCATGCCTGTCTTCGTCCCGTTTGGTTACCGGTACCATTTGGGTAGTTTTTTCCGGATGTGAAGCTGTTGGTTCTAATGAACAGCAGAAAAATCAGCCGGTGAGCAGTTAATTGCCTTCGGGACGATTCCGTTTCGATGAAACGTTGAAGAAATAGGCACTCAAAGAATAAAAGGGGCCGCGCGTGATGCACGGCCCCTTTTATTTCTAGGTGGCGTCCCTAAGGACGCCCCGTTTGACTTACGACGCAGCCAGGTTGCGCAGCACGTAGTGCAGAACGCCACCGTGTTCGACGTATTCTTTCTCGATCGCTGTATCGATGCGGCACTTCAGGTCGATGGTCTTGGACGAACCATCTGCGAAGGTGATTTCGCACGGTACGATCGCGCCGGCTGTCACTGTGTCCAGACCTTTGATCGAAACAGTTTCGTCACCTGTCAGACCCAGAGATTTCCGTGTGTCGCCGTTGGTGAATTCGAACGGGATAACCCCCATGCCAACCAGGTTGGAGCGGTGAGTCCGTTCGAAGTTTTCAGCGATCACAGCCTTAACGCCCAGCAAAGCTGTACCTTTGGCCGCCCAGTCACGAGACGAACCCGCACCGTACTGCTCACCACCGAAGATCACCAGCGGTGTGCCCGCTGCCTGATATTCCATCGCGGCGTCATAGATCGACGTCTGATCGCCGTTCGGGCCTTTGGTGTAACCGCCTTCAACGCCGTCCAGCATTTCGTTCTTGATGCGGATGTTGGCAAACGTGCCGCGCATCATGACTTCGTGGTTACCACGGCGCGAACCGTAGGAGTTGAACTCACGTACCGGAACCTGACGGTCGATCAGGTACTGACCTGCAGGTGTGGTTTCCTTGAAGGAACCTGCAGGCGAGATGTGGTCGGTTGTGATCATGTCGCCCAACAGCGCCAGAACGCGTGCGCCTTCGATGTTTGTGATAACACCGGGCTCCTTGGACATGCCTTGGAAGTAGGGCGGGTTCTGAACGTATGTGGACGATGCCGGCCAGTCGTATGTTTCAGCGTCTGTGGTTTCAACCGACTGCCACTTTTCGTCGCCTTTGAAGACGTCCGCATACTTGGACTGGAACGCTTCGCGTGTGACTGTCTTCTCGACCAGCTCTGCCACTTCTTGCGTTGTGGGCCAGATGTCTTTCAGGAAGACGTCTTTGCCGTCAGCAGTCTGTGCGATCGGATCGTTGGCCAGATCGATGTTCATTGTACCAGCGATTGCGTAGGCAACGACCAGCGGCGGGGATGCCAGGTAGTTCGCGCGTACGTCGGGCGAGATACGGCCTTCGAAGTTACGGTTACCGGACAGAACCGATGTCGCCACCAGGTCGCCTTCGGCAATCGCTTCGGAGATTTCTTTCTGAAGCGGACCGGAGTTACCGATACATGTGGTGCAGCCGTAACCAACAAGGTTGAAGCCAACCTTGTCCAGATCTTCCTGCAGGCCAGCTGCCTCAAGGTAGGCGGATACAACCTGCGAACCCGGTGCCAGCGATGTTTTGACCCAAGGCTTGCGATCCAGACCCAGAGCCGCGGCTTTGCGCGCCACCAGACCCGCGCCGATCATGACGTAGGGGTTGGATGTGTTGGTGCAGGATGTGATCGACGCGATCACGACCTTGCCGGATTCCATTGTGTAGTCTTCGCCAGCGACGGGAACTTCTTTGCCCAGCGGACGCTTGAAGGTTTCTTCCATCTCTTTGGCGAAAGCCGCTTTGGCGTTGTCCAGCGCTACGTAGTCTTGCGGACGCTTCGGACCGGAAATCGCCGGAACGATGGTGCCCATATCCAGGTGCAGCGTGTCTGTGTAGATCGGTGCATAGTCCGCGCCACGCCAGAAACCGTTTTCTTTCGCGTAGGCTTCGACCAGTGCGATACGGTCTTCTTCACGGCCTGTGTTACGCAGGTAACGCAGTGTTTCGTTGTCGATCGGGAAGAAGCCACATGTCGCACCGTATTCCGGCGCCATGTTCGCGATTGTCGCGCGGTCCGCCAGCGGCAGACGATCCAGGCCTTCACCGTAGAATTCGACGAACTTGCCAACAACGCCCTTGGCGCGCAGCATTTCAACGACTTTCAGAACAAGGTCGGTACCTGTGGTGCCTTCAACCATGGAACCGGTCAGCTCAAAGCCGATGACCTCGGGGATCAGCATCGAGATCGGCTGACCCAGCATCGCCGCTTCGGCTTCGATACCGCCAACACCCCAGCCCAGTACGGCCGCGCCGTTGACCATGGTTGTGTGGCTGTCTGTACCAACCAGCGTATCCGGATAGGCAACTGTTTCGCCGTTCTGGTCAGTGTCTGTCCAAACGGTCTGCGACAGGTATTCAAGGTTTACCTGGTGACAGATGCCTGTGCCCGGAGGAACAACGCGGAAGTTGTTGAACGCGTTCTGGCCCCACTTGAGGAATGTGTAACGCTCGAGGTTGCGTTCGTATTCGCGGTCAACGTTCATCTGGAACGCGCGCGGGTTGCCGAATTCGTCGATCATGACCGAGTGGTCGATGACCAGATCAACGGGGTTCAGCGGGTTGATCTTTTGTGCGTCGCCACCCAGAGCCTTGATGCCGTCGCGCATCGCAGCAAGGTCAACAACCGCCGGAACGCCGGTGAAGTCCTGCATCAGAACGCGGGCAGGGCGGTATGCGATTTCACGTGCGGTTTTACCGCCATTCGCGGCCCAGTCGGAAAACGCCTTGATGTCGTCGACGGAAACGGTTTTGCCGTCTTCGAAACGCAGAAGGTTTTCCAGAACCACTTTCAAAGCGGCGGGCAGTTTCGAAAAATCACCAAGTCCCGCTTCCTGAGCTGCTGGGATCGAGTAATAGGCGACACTCTGAGTGCCGGCCGTCAGCGTCTTACGCGTCTTGGCGGTATCCTGGCCTACTGTGATGGGCATGAATTGCCTCCTGGCTTGGGGTGGATGGTATTGGCTTGGATGCTATCTGCATCAAGCTGGCGATGCGTTCAAGAGGGTGAATCGCAAAATGTATACCATTGCACACAGAAAAATGCAGTTTCTTTCTGACGGGCCCCGTTAAAGTCGATCAAACACCATCGCAAAACCTTGATTGGTTATTTCAATCGGCTTCATCTAGGAAAGTTCCGACCAACACAGGACCGAATTAATGCGCTTTGTCAGACATGCTATTGCGGCTGCCGTGATGTCCCTTGCCGGAGTGGCTCAGGCGGACGACTCGATGGTTGTTGTCGAACTGTTTACGTCACAGGGGTGTTCATCCTGTCCTCCAGCGGATGCGTTGCTGAAAGAGCTTTCCAAACGCGATGATGTCGTCGCATTGGCCCTTCATGTGGACTACTGGGACTATATAGGTTGGAAGGACGACTTTGCTGATCCCAAGCATGTCGAGCGTCAGAAAGGCTATGCGCGCGTCGCTGGCCGTCGGTCTATTTACACACCGCAGATGATCATTGATGGCACAAACGATGTAGTTGGCAATCGCGCCAAGGATGTCGAAATGCTGATCAATCGTCACAAAACCGATCAGGCGACAGTGGCCTTATCGGTGGATCGGTCCGGTGATACGGTGACGGTTCAGGCGGAACGTTTGTCGGGCAGTGGCCCGCTGGATTTGCACTTTATCCGTGTCGACCCCGGTGAGACGGTTCAGATCAAGCGTGGCGAAAACTCTGGTAAAACAATCGATTACAGTCAGATTGTGACGGATTGGACCGCACATTCGGGTTGGTCCGGCACAGGCAGCTACAAGATCGAATTTTCCGCGAAAGGCGATGATGCCGTGGTTGTTCTGGCACAGGAGCCGGATCACGGCTCCATCTTGGCGGCGGCCCGCTTGCGCTGACGCTTGGGTTTCCAACGGCGGTGAATCCAGAACCACTGTTTCGGATCTTTATAGATCCGCGCTTCCAGACGCTTGGTGACTTCTTCCATCATGGCCACCGGATCGCCGTGTGCGACGGGGGCCTCGAACACCACATCGAAACTGACGCCGTCTTTCTTACGGATACCAAAAAACGGCACCAGGAGTGCGCCGGTTTTCACTGCGATCTCGGCAGCCGAGGTGAGCGTCGGGGCGGGGCGCCCGAGAAAGTCGATCTTGGCACCGGCGCTGTCGTAGACATCGAACAACAACACCGCCATTCCACCTTCGCGCACGTGCTTGATCAAGCCCATCGTTCCGCGACGGCCTTGTTCAAAAACGGGACCAGAGAGCGCGTGCATGTTCTTGGCATAGTGGTCATTGAAGAAGGCGTTTTTCATCGGACGGTAGAGACCGCCGATCTGAAAACCGCGTGAAACCAGTGCCGCGCGGGGCGCTTCGAAGTTGCCGTAGTGGCCTGTGACAAATAGTACCGGCTGACCTTCGGCCTTGGCTTTTTCAACTGCGGCCAGTCCTTCGCCCTTGATTTCGGCGTTGGACATGCGGCGCAAAAGCCCCTTCACATCGTAGTTTTCGATCATCGTCCGACCGGCGTTATCTGCGACGGCATCCGCGATATGGCGTTTCTGGGCCATGTCCATTTCGGGCCAGACGTGGGTCAGATTGTCGATGGCGCGTTTGCGGTATCCGGCCAGAGGCGCCACGACTTTGGACACAAGTTTGCCCATGACAAACAGGCGGAACCGCAATGGCAGGCGAAGGGTCAGCCAGATCAGACTGCGCATCACGCGGTCCACGGCCCAGTCCTGCCAAGTGCCGGTTGGTTTATCTGCCTCTGATTGCGTCACGTCCTGCATCCGAATTGAAGCGCGGTCAGGTGGTGATAGGTGCAACAGCAGTCCAGCACAAGGTTAGGGCGGCGGGCGTCAGGTTTCGACGGCGCGGAATTTGATCTCGCCTCGGTTTGCCATTTGCTTGATCGCCGCAACAACCAACATCTGCGCTTGCTCGGTCTCTTCTTCGGACGGTGTTCCCAGATCGACCATTTCTTCGCGAATGGATTCCGACATGCGTTTGGAAAGGTTGGATAAAATAAAGTCGACGCTTTGTCTGTCTGCATCCGATTTCGCACCGGCCAATGCGACGATGAGACTTTCAGCCTCCACATCGCGGGTAATTTTCGACGCATCCATGGGGTCAAGCCGCTCTGCGATATGCGCAAACGTAAAGATTGATTGCCGTACTTCTTCGGCGAAATCCCGATCCATTTCCTCGATCCCGCTGAGCAGACTGCTGCGCGTGTCGTTTTTGGTGATGTTCAGGATGTCGCCCAACCGCGAGCCGGGATCACGGGCAAAGGCGCGCGGGCGTTCTTTTTGCGCTTCTGCCATCAGGGTCTGACCGATGCGGCGCACGGTATCAGGCGTGATGTCTTGCGTGCGCGATACTGCCAACGAAACGGCACGAGCGCGTTCACCGGGAAGCGACGAAACGAACTCGGCGGCCTTCGTGATTTCAAGTTTCGACAGAACGACCGCGCAGACTTCGATGCTTTCAGAAACAAGTAGCGATTTCAGACTCTCGATGGGCATTTCGTTGATCGCGACCCATGGATCATCGGATACATCGAACCCCATGGATTGTCGTACGCTGCGGGCAGCGCCGTCGCTGATTTTGCCCTGAAGTGAACCCATC
>CATNDK010000181.1 GCA_950096585.1 Thalassococcus halodurans
GTTTCGGTTCCTGAACAAGGCACATCGCCATCTCCAGACGCCGTTTGTCGCCGCGGCTCATCGAGGCCGAGTGCATATGCCGTTTGTCCGCCATGTTGACGTCCTCCAGCATCTGCATCGCCTTTTCCATCAATTCCTTTTCGCGACGGACCCCCTCAAAGGCGTGCAGGCGGAATGCGCCGTCACGCTTTGCGAAACAGGGGATCAGCACGTTTTCCAGAACCGTCAGATCGCCAAAGATTTCCGGCGTCTGAAACACGCGCGAGATGCCCATCTGGTTGATCTCGTGCGGCTTGCGACCCAGAACCGACTGGTTGTTGAACATGACCGAGCCCGTATCGGGGATCAGCTTGCCCACCAGACAGTTCAGCAGGGTGGATTTACCGGCCCCGTTCGGGCCGATAATTGCGTGTACGGTGTTTTCCTGTACCGACAGGTTCACATCACCAAGCGCTTGCAGACCGCCGAAGCGTTTGTTGACGTCCTTGACTTCAAGAATGCCCATGAGTGCTTCTCCTTATTCTGCAGGTTCGGTTTTAGCAGAGTCTGTGTCGGCAGATTTGCCGCGCAGTTTCTGCATAATGCGCTGACCACCTTCAACAAGACCACCAGGCAGGAAGATAACGACAAGCATAAAGATGATGCCCAGCGTCAGGTGCCAGCCTTTGCCGATGAAGGGGTAGATGATGGTCACGATGAAATCTTCCAGACCATCCGGCAGGAACGCGAACCATGTGTGCAGGATGTCGCTGTTGATCTTGGACAGGATGTTTTCCATGTACTTGATCGCACCTGCGCCCAGAACCGGACCGATCAGGGTGCCAGCACCGCCAAGGATCGTCATCAGAACAACCTCACCGGACGCTGTCCAGAACATACGTTCCGCACCGGCCAGCGGGTCCATCGATGCCATCAGCGCACCCGCCAGACCTGCGTACATGCCCGAGATGACAAAAGCTGCCAGTGTGTAGGGACGCGGGTTCAGACCGGTGTAGTTCAGACGCTGCTGGTTGGACTTAACCGCACGCAGCATCAGGCCGAAGGGCGAACGGAAGATCCGGATCGCGATGTAAAACGCAACCAGCATGATGACCGAGCAGAAGTAGTAGCCAACGTTGAACGTGAACTTCCATGCGCCGACGGTCAGCTGAGTGCTGTCGCGCATTTCCATGCCGAACAGGCTGGGAACAGGAATGTTGCCGTCCGTGGAGGACGCCATGCTCAGGATGCGCGGATCGTCCAGTGCCAGCTGCAGGCCAGTTTCACCACCTGTGATCGGTGTCAGAACCGAATAGGCAAGGGCGAACATCATCTGCGCAAACGCCAGTGTCAGGATCGAGAAGTAGATACCCGAGCGACGGAGCGAGATATAGCCGATCAGCAAAGCGAACAAGCCGGACATGATGACCGCCAGAATGATCGCCGGAATGACGTTCATGCTGAGCAGTTTGAACATCCAGACCGCTGCGTAGGAACCGATACCCAGAAACGCCGCGTGACCGAAGGACAGGTAGCCTGTCAGGCCGAACAGAATGTTAAAGCCGATCGCAAAGATACCGAAGATCACGAAGCGCTGCATCAGATCTGGGTAGCCCGCGTTGAACTGGGCCAGAGCCGAGCCATCGGGGAAGGGGTTCAGGATAAACGGTGCAAAGATGGTCAGCACCGCGACGAGGATAAGAAGAGACGCGTCTTTCTTTTCGAGACCGAACATGGATCAGTCCTCCATCACGCCCTTGCGACCCATAAGGCCCCGCGGACGAGTAAGTAGAATGATGATAGCGACCAGATAGATGATGACCTGGTTGATGCCGGGGATGAAGTCGATGACTTCGCGCATCGAGGCAAAGCTTTCGAGAATGCCAAGCAGGAAGCCCGCCAGAACAGCGCCCGGAAGCGAACCCATGCCGCCCACAACGACCACAACAAAGCTGAGAACCAGGAAGTCCATGCCCATGTGATAGTTTGGTGGGTTGATCGGTACGTACATCACACCCGCCAGACCCGCGACGGCTGCCGCAAGACCGAACATGATGGTAAAGCGACGGTCGATGTTGATGCCCAGCAGGCCAACAGTTTCACGGTCCGCCATACCGGCGCGAACGACCATGCCGAATGTTGTGAACTGCAGGAAGGCAAATACGGCACCGATGATCACAACCGCAAAGCAGAAATAAACCAGACGCCAGTACGGGTAGATGATGATGTTCGGATCAAAACCGATCATCGTGCCGAAATCGAAGCTACCTTTAAAGGCTTCGGGGGCAGGTGTCGGGATCGGGTTCGCACCGTAGAAGTATTTGATGATTTCCTGCAAAACGATCGCAAGGCCGAACGTCACAAGGATCTGGTCAGCGTGCGGACGCTTGTAGAAGTGTTTGATCAAGCCACGCTCCATGATCACACCAACGGCGATCATCACAGGAATGGCAAACAGGATGGCGAGCGGTACGGACCAGTCAATGATCGCGTTGCCGGCGCTTTCGCCGAAGATGTCATAGACGTAGGGAACATCGACTTGCAGGGGTTTGCCCAAAAAGTCGGTTCTGGTTTCGTCGATGACAGTGTGGCTGAGTGTCAGGATGCGGTTCAGCGTCACGGCGCAGAATGCACCGATCATGAAGAGCGCGCCGTGGGCGAAGTTAACAACGCCAAGTGTGCCGAAGATCAGCGTCAGACCCAGTGCGATCAGCGCATATGCTGACCCTTTGTCGAGTCCGTTCAGGATTTGCAGGATTAATGCGTCCATTGTCCCACCCTTTTGCGGTCGGATTGCGGAAAGATTGAACCCCCGCGTCAACAGGGGGGCAGTCAGGGAGAAGCGGTGTTCGGGTGGGCATTGCTGCCCACCCGGAAGTTTTGCTTATGCGCCGGGGTTGCAGGTGCCCAGTTCGCCGCCAAAGATGGAAGCGTCGTAAGTAACCTGACCGACCGGTGTAACTTCAACGATCTCGAGAAGGTCGAACTCGGAAGTCGGGTTCTCTTTACCCTTCACAACCAGAACGTCTTTGAAGCACTGGTGGTCTTCGGCACGGTACAGTGTCTTACCGTTGCCCATACCGTCGAACTCGAAGTCTTCCAGAGCTTCTGCAACGGCACACGGGTTGAACGAACCTGCGCGCTGAACCGCGTCTGCGTACAGCATCGCCTGAACGTAGCATGTGTGCGCAGCCTGGCTCGGCGGGAAGCCGTACTTTTCACCGAAGGACTTAACGAACTGCTTGGAGCCCTCGTCCTGCAGCGACCAGTGCCAGTTTGTCGAACCGAAGATGCCTTTAACGTTGGCACCAGCACCCTTCGCCATCAGGCGCGAGTACAGCGGAACAACGATTTCGAAGTTCTTGCCGTTAACCTGCTTTTCACGCAGACCGAACTGAACCGCGTTTGTCAGCGAGTTCACCATGTTACCGCCGTAGTGGTTCAGAACCAGAACGTCGGCACCGGACTGCAGAACAGGCGCGATGTAGGACGAGAAGTCAGTCTGTGTCAGCGGCGTTTTAACCGCAGCTACAGTTTCCCAGCCCATCGCTTCTGTGGATGTGCGGACGGCTTCTTCTGTGGTGTAACCCCAGTTGTAGTCCGCTGTCAGGTGGTAAGCCTTACGGTCTGTGCCGTAGTTCTTGCCAAGGATCGGGGCCAGAGCAGCACCGGACATGTAAGAGTTGAAGAAGTGACGGAAACCGTTCGCCTTCTTGTCCTTACCTGTGGTGTCGTTCGAGTGTGTCAGGCCGGCCATGAAGATGACACCAGCTTCCTGACACAGAGCCTGAACCGCAACCGCAACGCCGGAGGACGAACCGCCGGTGATCATTACAGCGCCGTCTTTTTCGATCATGGACTTCGCAGAGGCGCGAGCCGCGTCGGACTTTGTCTGTGTGTCGCCTGTGACGTACTCGACCTTCTTGCCAAGGATACCTGTACCCTCAAGCGCTTTGGACGAGAATGTGTTCATCAGGCCGCCGTCGCCGCCACCGTTCAGGTGCTCAACAGCAAGTTCGTAAGCGCGCAGTTCGTCTGCGCCTTCGTCCGCATACGCACCGGTTTGCGGTACGTTGAAGCCGAATGTGACAGTGCTACCTGTCGGAGCGTTGGTAAAGCCTTCGTGGCCAGCCGCCGACAGATATGTCGGAAGCGCGAGGCCGGCACCAGCTACAGCACCGGTCTGGATCACGCCGCGGCGTGTCAGATTCAATTTGGACATAGAAATCCTCCCTAGGTGATTTGCATTTGCGGCTCCTCTTTTCCGCAAACGCGCGCACTAGTGTGCAAAGTCAGTATGTGTTGGAGAAAGAAAATTGCGCAACAACTGCTTTTTATACTTCAATTTTTTTGTCAATTAATGAACAGTATACTTCAGTAAACTGTAAATTTACTTACGCCGCGCCGCAGAAGTGCGTTGAAGAGTCAGGAAAAATTGATGGCACGGGACACGCTAACCGGAAGTCGAATACGCGAACGTCGCGTCATGGCAGGTCTGAAGCAGGCTGAATTGGCCAGCGCAGCGGGAATTTCGGCCTCATATCTCAATCTAATTGAACATAATCGGCGCGGAATCGGCGGTAAGCTTCTTCTCGATATCGCTGAAGTGCTGGGTGTCGAACCGGCCTTGCTTAGCGAAGGGGCTGAGGCGACCTTGATCGCTGCACTCCGCGAGGCCGCATCCGATCCTAAGGCTGCGCCGGTTGAAGTAGATCGCGTCGACGAGTTCGCAGGGCGCTTTCCGGGCTGGGCGGGTTTGTTGTCAGACAACCGCCGCCGTATCGCATCGCTTGAACGGACCGTTGAAACGCTGTCCGACCGCTTGACACACGATCCGCATCTGGCGGCGTCATTGCACGAAATGTTGTCAACGGTGACTTCGATCCGGTCGACTGCCTCTATCCTGAATGATCCAGCTGAGCTGAGCCCTGAATGGAGCGCCCGTTTCCACCGTAACGTTTACGAAGACGCCACCCGTCTTGCCGAAACCAGCCGCACGCTGGTGGGCTATCTTGAAGCCTCAGGCGATGCCACGTCCGAGGCCAGCGCGCCGCAGGATGAAATGGACGCTGTTCTGGCCAGCGCCGGTTATTTTCTGGAGCCACTGGAACACAGCCCCGACGGCATCTCGGATCTGTCCGAAACATTGGGGGCCGAGCTGTCGGCGGATGCGCGCACTTTGTTAGATGCTCACTTAAACCGCTATGCCAGCGATGCAGAGCAACTGCCGCACGAAATCCTAGCCCCCAAAATGCTGGCGGGCGAAACGGACCCATTTGCAATCGCGGGGGCGCTGCGTCTATCGCCCGGTCTGGTAATGCGCCGCATGGCGATTTTGTCAGGCTCGGTTCTGGACGATGATTTCGGTTTGGCGCTTTGCGATGGCACGGGCACGTTGACTTATCGAAAGCCGCTTCAGGATTTTTCATTGCCCCGCTTTGGTGCCGGCTGTCCGCTTTGGCCGCTTTATTCCGCTCTGTGCGCGCCGGGGATGCCGATCATGCGGTTGATCGCACAGCCCGGTGCGACAGATCGTCAGATCAAGGCGTTCGCCTATGCCGAAGACACGCAAACGCCCGCTTTGGACGGCGCGCGGCTGCTGAAAGTTCATATGCTGATGGTCCCCGTGCCCTTTGGTGCGGCAGACGAAAAGACCGAAGCTGTGGGTGTTTCGTGCCGGATTTGTCCACGCAATGACTGTGCGGGGCGCCGCGAGCCTTCCATTTTGTCGACCGGACAATGATTGGATTTTTGACAGATCGCTTCTGGCAGGTAATAAATTAGGGGTCGCCCACGCGTGAGGCCCGTGAAAGCGGGGCGGGGTGACAGGGGAGGAACATCGTGAATGCCAAAACATTTGCTACTGATCGAGGATGAGCCGAATATCATCGAAGCGATCAGTTTCATTCTAAGCCGTGACGGCTGGTCCGTCAGGGCCCATTCGGATGGCACGAATGCGGTTGAAACCGCGTCGCGCCTGAAGCCGGATGTGATTATTCTGGATGTCATGCTGCCGGGAAAAAGTGGTTATGATATCCTGCGTGAAATCCGGGAAGAGCCTGATATCTCAGGGATTCCTGTGCTTATGCTGACCGCCCGCGGTCAGACCCGCGACCGC
>CATNDK010000182.1 GCA_950096585.1 Thalassococcus halodurans
CTGGAGCGTTCTGGTCATCGGGGTGATCCTGTCACTGCCCAACGCGTTTTACACCCGTGTCGAACAGCATAATGACGCCGTCACGGCCATTGAACGTCAGGGCGAGACGGAAGAACGTCTTGCCGCTGCCGAAAGTTGGCCGTCTTACCTGCCGTCAGGTCTGGTCAATCTTGGTCTGGACCTGCGCGGCGGTGCGCACCTTCTTACAGAAGTGCGTGTTGAAGACGCATACGCGTCGCGGATGGAGGCCCTGTGGCCCGAAGTTCGCGATGCGCTGCGTCCGCTTCGCTCCGAAATCGGTACGATCCGACTTCAACAGGGCGATCCTGCCGAACTGCGGGTCAAAATCTCTCAGCCGGAAGGGATGGCCACCGCTTTGGCCGAGGTTCGCAAACTGGCTGCGCCTGTTGTGTCCGTTGCTGCAGCTGGTGAAACCGATATCGTTGTAACGGGTGAAGATGACGATCTGGTCGTCCGATTGTCCGAGGCTGAACAGCGCGCGACAGATGATCGTACACTTAGCCAGACGCTGGAAATCATCCGTCGCCGGATTGATGAGGTCGGCACACGCGAACCGACGATTCAGCGTCAGGGCTCTGACCGCATTCTTATTCAGGTGCCGGGCATTGGGTCTGCTGCCGAGCTGAAAGAAATCATCGGCACCACCGCGCAACTGACCTTCCAACCGGTTGTTCGCCGCGCCGCAAACGCCGAGGCCGACGCGGGCGTTGGCAACGAAGTCCTGCCGTCGTTGGATGAAGGCGATGGCTTTTACGTTGTCGAGAAAGCGCCAGTTGTGACGGGCGAGGAACTGGTCGATGCACAGCCAAGCTTTGACCAGAACGGGCGTCCTGCGGTCAATTTCCGCTTCAACACATCGGGTGCACGGAAATTCGGCGATTACACTGCTGAAAACATCGGCGAACCCTTTGCCATCGTTCTAGATAACGAAGTGATCAGCGCGCCTGTTATTCAGGCGCATATCGCGGGTGGTTCCGGCATCATTACCGGTAACTTCAACGTTGAAGAAAGCACCAAGCTGGCTGTTCTGCTGCGTGCAGGTGCGCTGCCGGTAGGTCTGGACTTTCTTGAGGAACGGACCATTGGCCCGGAACTGGGGCAAGACAGCATCGACGCGGGTAAAGTCGCCTGTATGGTGGCGGGTATCGCCGTTCTGGCGTTTATGTTCTTCAGCTACGGGCTGTTCGGTTTCTTCGCCAACATCGCGCTGATCCTGAACATCGCGATGCTGTTTGGTCTGCTCAGCCTGATCGGCGCGACGCTGACACTGCCGGGTATTGCAGGTATCGTTCTGACAGTTGGTATGGCCGTCGATGCGAACGTGCTGATTTTCGAACGTATCCGTGAAGAACTGAAAACTGCCAAAGGCCCTGCGCGTGCCATTGAACTGGGGTACGAAAAGGCGCTGTCGGCGATTGTGGATGCGAACATCACAACAATCATCACGGCGATCATCCTGTTTGTAATGGGGTCGGGCCCCGTGCGTGGTTTTGCCATCACCTTGGGCTTTGGCATCATCACATCCGTGTTCACAGCCATCTACGTAACACGCCTGTTCGTGACCATGTGGTTCGAACGCAAGCGTCCCAAAGCCATCGTCGTATAAAGGATCAAACACATGATGCGTATCAAGCTTGTTCCTGAAGAGACGAAATGGGACTTTTTCTCGAAGTCGAAAATCTGGCTCGGGATTTCAATGTTTATGATCGTGATCGCCTTTGCGTCGTTCATGATTCAGGGCCTGAACTTTGGGATCGATTTCCGCGGTGGTACAACCGTTCGGACAGAAAGCACCGAGAACATCGACGTTGGTCAATACCGCGCGGCACTGGCAGAACTGGAGCTCGGAGATGTTGTCATCTCCGAGGTCTTTGATCCGTCTTTCCGAGAAGACCAGCATGTCGCCATGATCCGGATTGAGGCGCAGGATGATCAGGAAGCGGTGCAAAGCGATGTCATCGCTGCCATGCTGGCCGCGCTGCAAACCGTGTCGCCGGACATCAAATTCACATCGGTCGAAAGCGTTGGCCCGAAAGTCTCCGGTGAATTGATTAAGACGGCGGCTTTGGCCGTTGTCGCAGCGATTGGCGCGGTTCTGGTGTATATCTGGCTGCGGTTCGAATGGCAGTTTGCCTTGGGCGCGGTTCTGGCGCTTGTGCATGACGTGGTGCTGACGATTGGTGTCTTTTCGGAACTGCAAATCCGGTTCGATCTGGCCATCATCGCGGCGCTTCTGACCATCGTGGGCTATTCGCTGAACGATACTGTGGTCGTGTTTGACCGCGTTCGTGAAAACCTGATCAAGTACAAGAAGCTGGACCTGAAAGAGGTCCTGAACATGTCGATCAATCAGACACTCAGCCGGACCTTGATGACCTCGGTCACAACGCTGATCGCGCTTATCGCGATGTTTGTTCTGGGCGGGGACGTGATCCGTGGTTTCATCTTTGCGATGATCTGGGGCATTTTCGTCGGCACGTATTCGTCGATCTTCGTGGCCTCTGCGCTTCTGAATGTCCTTGGCGTCAAGCGTGACTGGACAAAGACCGACGGAAACGCAGGCACGCAGTTCTCGGGTATCGATGCTTGATGGGATACCAGCGGCTCTATCGCCGCTGGATCTTTCCTTGCTTGTGGCCCTTATGGGGGGCGCAGGTGTGGTCTACGGATTTGCGGGCTTTGGATCGGCGCTGATCTTTCTGCCGATCGCCGCGATCCTGATGCCGCTGGAAACAGCGATTGTTGCCTTCAATATCGGTGCATTGGCCTCGGTCGTCTCAGTCTTTCCTGCGGCGGTAAAACAGGTCGATAAAAGCGCAGTGGCCATTCTGATCGGCGCGTCCCTAATCACAGTTCCCATTGGTCTGATATTCCTAAAAGCAGGCGATCCCATTGCGTTGCGTTGGGGCGTGTTTCAGGCTGGCGCTATTCCGTCGCGCCTACCAACGGTGTGCGCGCGGCTATCGGTGCGGCGACAGGGCTTTTGGGTGGGGCGACAGGCCTGATGGGTCCCATCATGATTCTCTTTCAGCTGTCCGGACAGGCGGGCGCGGCGCAGGCACGGGCGAACACGCTGGTGTTTCTGACCACCACGAGCTTTCTTGTGCCGCCGATTTACTGGCTGAACGGTCTTTTGACAGCCGAGGCGCTATATCTGGGCGCGATCTTATGGGTGCCCTATGCAATCGGCACACGCATCGGGGGTAAGATATTTAACCCCATGCATGAGCGACTTTACCGATGGGTGGCCTATGTGGTTATTCTGTTGGCAGTGATCGTGGGTCTGCCAGTAGACATCGGGGGTTTCTAGAATGCGGTTGAACGAAATTACCTACACCGACGCAAAGCCGGTCGATGGTTACGGCCCAGGCTTTTTCCGTGTCGCAGGCAAGGTCCAAGAAGGTAACCTGTTGCTTTCACAATCCGGAGTGGCCTCGTGGGGCGGGTTGGATGATGTTGAAGCCTTGCTGCCATTGGCGGGCCAGATCGACGTTTTGTTTGTGGGCACAGGCCAGGAAATCCGCCATCTGCCCGCAGCCGTTCGCACCGCGCTTGAACAGGCGGGCATCGGCGTTGAAACCATGAATTCGCCGTCTGCCTGCAGAACGTACAATGTGCTTCTGTCCGAAGGTCGCCGTGTCGCGCTGGCTGCCGTCGCGGTGTGATAAAGGGGCGCAACATCCATATGCTGCTTTCGCTTTGCGCATAGCACGGGTAAGCCTTGGCGTATGATCCTGACGGCCAACAATCTTAGCGTATCTCGGGGTGGCGTAACCTTGCTGGAAAACGTGTCTTTCACGTTGTCAGAGGGGCAGGCATTGATAATCCGCGGCCCGAACGGGTTGGGGAAAACGACCTTGTTGCGAACGGTGTCCGGATTGCAGCCGGTCGAAGAGGGATCGGTCGAGGGCGAAGAAAACATCGCCTACGCGGGCCACGCTGACGGGTTGAAGGCCACTTTGACCGTTACGGAGAACCTCCGGTTCTGGGCGGCGATCTTTGGGACATCCGATATTGAACCGGCATTGGAAGGGTTCGATCTTATCCAACTGCGGGACCGTCTGGCGGGTAACCTGAGTGCGGGGCAAAAGCGCCGCTTGGGGCTGGCGCGCTTGATGGTAACGGGACGCAAGCTTTGGGTTCTGGATGAACCCACAGTATCGCTGGACACAGCTTCGGTCGCACTGTTTGCCGATGCGGTGCGCCGTCATCTGGCATCCGGCGGCGCGGCCTTGATGGCGACCCATATTGATCTGGGTATTCCTGAAGCAGAAGTGCTGGATCTGTCGCAGTTAAAGGTTACGGCCCCCAAACTCAGCCAGTCAGACGAGGCGTTCCTGTGATTGCTCTTCTGATCCGAGATTTGCGTTTGGCAGTCCGTGCAGGTGGTGGCTTTGGCCTTGGTCTATCATTCTTTCTGATCGTTACAGTGCTGGTTCCGTTCGGGGTTGGGCCGGAAACAGGACTATTGGCAAAGATCGCACCGGGCATTTTGTGGATCGGCGCGCTTCTGTCCTGTTTGCTGTCGCTTGATCGGATTTTTGCGCTGGATTTCGAAGACGGCAGTCTTGATTTGCTGGCCACCGCACCGGTGCCACTAGAAGGCGCCGTGTTGGTCAAGGCGATTGCCCACTGGCTGACCTCGGCATTGCCTTTGGTCGTTGCAGCCCCTTTGCTGGGCATCTTGCTTAGCCTGCCTGCAGAAGGATTTCGGTGGGTGTTCGTGTCGCTGCTGCTGGGCACGCCTGCATTGTCGGTGATCGGCACATTCGGTGCTGCGCTGACCGTCGGGATCAAGCGTGGCGGATTGCTGTTGTCCTTGCTGGTTCTGCCCTTGTACGTGCCGACGTTGATTTTCGGGGCCGAGGTGGCGCGCCGAGGGGCAGAGGGGTTGGCTGTCGAAACGCCATTGATGCTTCTGGCCGGTATCAGCCTTGGAGCCTTGGCCTTTTTGCCCTTTGCGGCGGCAGCAGTGCTGCGGATGAACCTGAGATGAGCCGTTTTCGTGGACAAAACCCGCGTGGATGTGATTTGTAACCACCCGATACAGGGAATATGAGACGCCTATGTCGATCTGGGAATACGCCAATCCGGTCAAGTTCTTACGCCTGACCGATAAGCTCTTACCACCGCTCGCGATCTTGTCGATCGTGACGCTGACAATCGGTTTGGTCTGGGGCTTCTTCTTCACACCTGATGACTTCCGTCAAGGATCTACGGTTAAGATCATCTATCTGCACGTGCCCGCAGCGCTCATGGCAATCAATGCGTGGTTGATGATGCTCGTAGCTTCGTTGATCTGGATCGTGCGACGGCACCATGTGTCTGCTTTGGCCGCCCGTGCCGCAGGGCCCGTGGGCGCCGTGATGACGATTATCGCGCTGGCAACCGGCGCAATCTGGGGCCAGCCGATGTGGGGGACATGGTGGGCGTGGGACCCGCGCCTGACGTCGTTCCTGATCCTCTTCCTGTTCTACCTTGGCTACATCGCCCTGTGGGAAGCGATTGAAGACAGCGATACCGCCGCTGACCTGACATCGATCCTGTGTCTGGTGGGATCGGTTTTTGCGGTTCTGTCGCGCTACGCGGTCAACTTCTGGAATCAGGGCCTGCACCAAGGCGCGTCTGTCATGCGTGCTGGCGCCTTTGCCGGTGACACCGAGGAACGGGTCAGCAACGTATTTGCCATCCCGCTGTTTGTCAGCATGGCAGGGTTCTTTCTGTTGTTTTTGACTTTGGTTCTGTTGCGCACACGTACAGAAATCCGGTCGCGCCGGATCAAAGCGCTGTTGGCGAAGGAGCGTGCAGCATGATGCCCGAACTTGGTAAATACGCAGGCGCTGTTCTGTCGTCCTACGCTGTATCCTTGGTCTTGCTGGCTGTTCTGGTTCTTCTGAGCCTGATGCGTGCACGCAAGGTGAAAGCGGAACTTGACCAGATTGAAAATCGGAGCAAATCCAATGGCTAATGGCCGCTTGTTGATATTTTTGCCGCCGCTCATTTTTGCGGGTTTTGCAGGGCTGGCCTACTTCGGAATGCAGCGCGATGACCCGCAGGGTCTCCCGTCGAC
>CATNDK010000183.1 GCA_950096585.1 Thalassococcus halodurans
CCTGCCAGTACTGGGCGTCGAACCACCCCGATGTGGCCTTGGGCGAGGTCGACGATCCGAACCACGCCATTCCCGACGGCACATCTGACGACGATCCCGCACAGGCGCTGAACTTTCTTGATTGGATGCGCCGCCGCAAATCACCCAGCCGCGATATCTCAGCCCAGCCGACAATCGAGCTGGCCCGCCCGTCGCGCTATGATCCCTATGAAATCAACCTGCATTGGGAAGAGTTGGACTTTGTCCTGCACGGGCAGGAAACCAAATCCACGCCAGAGCCGCGCTTTGGCCACCGTCAGGTGAATGAACCCTACGAAGATCTGGATCAGATGATCGACGATCTGGCGAACACGCTGGCGCGGTTGGAACTGACCTTGGCGTTTGAATATCTCTACGCCTACTTCTCGCTCCGCGCACCGGACGAGGTGACCGAGGAACAGGCCCGCAATTGGCCCGGTCTGGCCAACGACCTGCGCGCCGCGCGGCAGTTTATCCTTGGCGTAGCGATCAGCGAAATGACCCACCTGCGCTGGGTCAACCAGACGCTGTGGATCCTTTGCGATGCGTTTGCCGATCACACAGGTCCCTACAAACCGGTCGTGTCGGTTATCAGTGACGTGCCTGCGCCCGATCCCAACAATCCGGACGAAGAAATCACCCGTCCCCCCGCCCTGCGTCCTGCCACACAAGACGTCATTCAGGAATTCGTCGAGGTCGAACGCCCCGGCGGTGCGGTCGATACCGAATACGCCGCGCTCGTTGCCCATCTGCGCGAACGGCCTGATTTCTTCCCTGTGGGCCTCGATGAACTGGCGGTCCGGATCGACACCGATGGCCTGAGCCACTTCCAGAAATTCCGCGATACCAAACGCATCCTGACGCCTTACGCACAGAACCCCGATCTGTACCTGCGCCCTGTGAAAGAGGCCGCAGCAGATGATCCGCTGGTGAAGCCTGCGCTAGAGTGCCTTGACCGGATCATCGACGCCCTGCGCGAAGGCTATCTGGCCGAAGCCGCCAGCCTGAACGAACTGGATGCCGCCGAAACTGCACGCGATGACATCATTCAGGCGCGTGACGACATGCACGCGCTGCATGACATGGCCGAAGCACTGGCGCGGGATCACGGGCTGGGCGTGCCGTTCTTTGCCAATGCGGACAAATACAAAACGCCGCTCTGGAAAGATCGTCATGGCTGATGGTGCGATCCCTGACCTGATCGCCCCGTCCCGCCCCCGCAGCGCCCATGCGCATCTAGCGGGTGATCTGTTGCTGCTGGCGGATCAGGCAGCGGTCTTTGGGCTATCACCCGAAGACGTCCTGCGGATGTCACGTGCCTTGGCCAAGGGTGACGGTGCGACGCAGGCGGAACTGGCACGACTGGGCTTGGATGGCGTGCCAGCGCCTATGCCGGACACCACGCTGCAACCGGTCCGTGCCTTGGCGCTGACCGTGTCGCAGTCGTGCAATATGGCCTGCGGCTACTGCTATGCGGCGGGCGGATCCTTTGGCGGTCCAGATACGCGCATGACACCCGAGGTCGCCCACCGCGCGATCGACCAACTGATCGACAGCACGCCCCCCGGCGGTGCGGTTAAGATCGCCTTTATGGGCGGCGAGCCGATGCTGGCGCGTGACCTGATCATGGGATCGGTCAAACACGCCCGCGAACGGGCCGCCGCGCGAGCGATTTCGATTGGTTTTTCCATGACCACCAACGGCACGTTGCTGCGCCCTGAGGATGCTGCCTTTCTGGCAGAACAACGTTTTGCCGTGACCGTCAGCTTGGACGGCGACCGCGAAACCAACGACCGGTTGCGCCCGATGAACGGTGGCCAAGGCAGCTTTGACCGGATCGCCAAACGGCTTGCACCCCTGTTCGATCTGAAAGACCGCCTTTCACTGTCCGCCCGCGTCACGGCGACACCGAACAATCTGGACATCCCACGAACGGTGGCGGCCCTGTCGGAACTCGGGTTCTCCTCGGTCGGCGTGTCGCCCATGCTGACGTCCCCCACCGGCAAGGGCGCGTTGCAGGCCGATGACCTGCCACTGCTGTTGCAGGCGATGATTGACGCCGGGGAAGACTGGCTGTCCGACACGCTGGCGGGGCGACCGAATGCCTTTGCGAACCTCGCCACCGCATTGCAGGAAATCCACCGCGGCAAGGCCCGCGATCATTCATGCGGAGCGGTGCGCGATTATCTGGCCGTGGATGCCAAGGGCGCGTACTCGGCCTGCCACCGGTTCGTGAACGACCCGCTAGGCGAAATGGGCGATCTGGCGAGCGGCATCGACCACAAAGCGCGCGATACCTTCCTGCGACAGCGGACGGTCACAGCGCAGGATAGCTGCCAAACTTGTTGGGCGCGCAAGCTGTGCGGCGGCGGGTGCCACCATGAGGTGCTGCACGCGGGCCGCCCCGCCTGCGATTTCGTGCGCGGTTGGCTGCATTTCGCGCTTGGGGCATATGCCCGCGTGATGGCGGAAAGGCCCGATTGGTTTGATGCCTGACCACTACGACATAGCCATTGCTGGCGCGGGGCCTTCGGGTTGTGTGGCCGCCACGCTTTTGGTACGGCGCGGGTATAGCGTTGTTCTGATCGACCCGTTTCTGCCCATCGCGGGCCGTATCGAAAGCCTACCGGAAAACGGCCAGACGCTGTTGGCCGATCTGGGTTTGTTGCCAGCGTTGCAGCCCGCCTTCATCGCCCCTGCACAAGCGGTGGAAATGATCTGGCGCACCGAAGAGGAACGTCGGAATTTCGGCGCGACAGCACCGATCCTGCTGGATCGGGCGCGACTGCGTGCCAGCCTGAAAACCCATGCGCTGGCCTCTGGTGTGACAATCCGGACAGGGCGAGTGACAGACCTCGGCGATGGATGCCTTGGCATCCGGTCCGATCGTGGTGAGACGTCTGTCAAAGCCTCGGTCATTCTTGATGCAAGAGGCCGCGCTGCCCAACCCAGAACCCGCCTTTCCGAACCGCGCATTGCATTACCGTTCAAGGCGATGTCCCAGGACTTGCCCCCCGCGACGATGTTGATCGAAGCGCTGCCAAGCGCATGGGTATGGGCGGCGGCGAACGCCCAAGACCAGATCCACGGCGCGGTTTTTATGCCGCCTCGGGATTTGGGCGGACTGAACGAGCAATCCCGCCTGACGCTGTTGCACGACCTGCTGGCGACGTCCCGACTTGCCAGCGCGGAAATCGACAGTGTGGTGCCGCCCCAGCCTGCGGACCTGAGCGCCGTCGACCAGATACAACCGCAACCACGCACGATTTGTATCGGTGACGCTGCATTGGCGCGTGATCCGATATCGTCCCATGGGCTGGTCTACGCATTCAGAAGCGCCGCTCAGGCGGTCGCTGCTGCATCAAGCTTTCTATCAGGAGAGGACGACGCAGCTGCCGCACGGTGCTATCTGATGCAGCGCCATAAAATGGACCGTGAAGCCGCGATCAACGCAACGGCCAAGGCCTATGCCGATCAAAGCAGGTATCCGACCCCGTTCTGGAAATCGGATGTTGTGCCGGACGCACCGACACCGCCGATGATCGAAAAAGGCACGCCCTTTCAACTGGATTGCATCGCCGAACAGGTGCCCCATCTGACAGCACAGAAAATCGTTTGGGCCAACGGATTAAGGGTCAGGAACACGGAAACACGCTTCGGCCACTGCGGCCCGTTCAACGCCAATGCCATGCGTCTTGCACTATCAGAACCGGCTGACGTGGATACTTTGGCGCATCGCCTGACACAGTTCGGCCCCGCGCATTTAGCGCCAAGTGTGATCAATCATCTGATTTCGATAGGCGCATTGTCCCCTGCGCAGCCCATCGTTCAAGACGCCAGACGAAGCCGTTCGTAACGCCGCACATCCCAACCTTCATCCAGCGACACCATGTTGTTTGCGGCATCGATAAGGATGTTGCGGGTTTCGTCGGAGGGGTCCGCCTCGACCATGTCGCATGCGATCCGAAGGGCAAATGTTTTGGCCCCCGTTTCGATCGCACGATCAAGCGCGCTTTGCCGCAGTTCGCGTGCGCCGGAACTGTCGCCTTTGGCCTGCGTCACCAGTGCTCGGATCCGCGTCAGCTCTGGCGTGATCCAGATTTCACCGGTCTGTGCCTCTTTCTCGACGGCTTTGTCCAACTCGTTGGCAGCTTCGTCGTACTTGCCGGAACTGATCAGGATGCGCGCCATGAACGATTTGGCCACAGGGCCGTAGTTATCCGGATTGACCTTCATAAATGCGGCCTCGGCTTCGCGTAATCCTGCCATCTGTTCCGGCGTCAGCGCTTCGCCCCGCGCAAGGAACCACGCGGATTCACGGAAGTACCAGCCAGCTTCGCGCATGACTTTCAGGTCAAACCGCGTACCAAGATCAATGGCCTCAGTGCCGGCTTCGGCCATCTCGCCGCCCTCTGCGGCGATGGCAGCAAGCATGGCCCTGAACGACAGCGCCTGCGCCAGCGAATGCGCATGATCGATCTGGCGCGAATGATCCACCGAGAACCGGCTTAGCTCCCGCGCACCCTGCAAATCGCCGCGCATCCATAGTGTGAAGGACAGGAAGACGCCACAGATTTCGGCATGGTCATAGCCATGCGCGATCGCCAGATGCAGGTCCTTGCTGGCATCGTAGGCGTCCAAAGCTGCGCGCAGCTCTGTCTCGGCCTCAGCAAACCGCGCGGTGTGCAGGGCCACCACCCCGACAGCACGCCGACCAACCATCGAAAACCGGCGGTCTTGTGTTTGCTGCGACACCTCGGACAATTCTGCGCCCCAGTCAGCCGCACTACGGTAATCTGCGGCGACAAGCGAATGCGCATAAAGCCCGTTCAATGCCAAAAGCACCGCCTGCATGTCGCCCACGTCTTTCGCAAGCGCCAGCATCTCGCGGCCCAAGACACCTACCTCTTTCGCGGAAATGCCCAGACGACTGCGTTTGACCGACGCAATCGCCGCCAAAGCCTTAAGCCGTGTGATCTTGTTCGCGCTGGTCGATGGCAGATCGTCCAGCCCCGCGATTGCCTTTTCAAGGTAGTAATCCGCTTCCAGAAGCGATGAGCCCGCCAGAAACTTTTCACCGGCTTCGATGGTCAGCGGAACCGCAACGACAGGATCACCTGCCGCAATGGCATGGTCCGCCAGAACGTGCGGCTGCTTTTCGGCAATGTCCGGGTGGAAATCCTCGATCAGGGAAAGCGCCTTTTGGTGCAGGTTCTTGCGTTCGGTCCCGACCACCCTTTCATAGACGACCTCGCGGTAAATCTGGTGGTAGAACCCGATATCGTCCCTGCTATCACTACAGGAAACCAGCCCCGCGCGCAGAAGTTCGTCCAAGGCCGCGTCGGTCTTGGCCAGCGGCCAGTCCAGCATCGCAGCAATCGCTTCGCAATCGCAATTCATACCGATGACCGCCAAAGCCGAGGCAAACTTGCGACCATCCTCAAGCCGATCCAAACGCTCAGCCACACTGGCATAGATCGTCTGCGGTACGATCACATCGTCATGCAACCCGTCCAGATCGGATTCAGCCAAGGGACGCGCAAGGCTTTCCAGCATCAAGGGGTTGCCACCACATTGATCGATCAGCTTTTGGCGTACGGTGTCGGGCAACATTCGACCGCCCGTCGCCCGCAACAGCAGCGCTTCGCTTGCTTCGCGATCAAGGGGTTTGAGTGGCAAGGATGCCGGATTATGGCAGTCCGCCCAGATATCGTCGTGTGCATTCCGCGACGTGGCAATCATCATAACGCGGCGCTGCTGAGCACGTTCTGCGCATAGCGCCAACAGGTCGCGGGTCGTGGGATCGCACCAATGGGCGTCTTCCAGAACGACCACAACAGGCGCGTCGCCCGCGACGAACCAGTCAGCAAGAAGCGAAATCAATTTCGCACGGTTCTGCGCGGCGGTTTGCGGCGGCACAGCGGCCGAGTCCGAAACACCAACCAACCCCGTCACCAGCGCAAGGTCTTGTTCGCCAAAACTCGGGAACAAAGCCTCTAAGGCCGCTTCCGGTTTGCCCGACAGCGTCGTCTCTGCCGCGA
>CATNDK010000184.1 GCA_950096585.1 Thalassococcus halodurans
GCGGATGGTGTCGCGCGCGAACAAAAGGAAGCGACGGAAGGACTGGATCTGGTCGAAGTCCTGCTTGCCGTCATCGCCGCCAACCTCGATCCCGTATTTCTGGATCAGAAGGGGCACAAGATTGCCGCGATAACGTTTGCCGTTCCGCTGGATGCCGCAGATTTTGTCAAAAAATGACGACAGAATTCGGGTGTAAGGGTTCCGGACGCAGGTGAATGCATAGGACGAACGTGTTTTCACGTTGGCGCGGATCGCGGCCTGACTTTCTTCGCGGGCCCATTTGTGCAGACCGGTCTGGGCGTCGTGGATGTCACCGTCAAAGAATTCGCCGTGGTCCGAATAATACATGATCTGACCGATGGTCGAACACGCACATTTGGGGACCACGCGGTAGACCACGCTTTCGCTCTCGGTCATCCATGTACCGGGGAAGCCCATATCATCACTCCAGAAACTGCTCTTTTTGGCCTGTTGCTTGCAACAACTGGCATTATTAGGCCAAAAAAGCAAAGAACCGAGGTTCATTCAATCTTAGTTTGCGCGTATCAAGTTACAAAATCGGGCGAAAATAGGGCAGTCAGTATCTGGAATGGCAAAAATCGCGTTCATTCTGCTGTGTCACAAAGACCCTGACGCCATCATTCGACAGGCGCTCAGCCTTACGGCTGTGGGCGATTATATGTCGATCCACTTTGACGCAAGCGCGCCGAAAGCGGCCTACGATAAAATCCGTAGTGCGCTGAAAGATAACCCAAATGTCACATTCTCGAAAAAACGCATCCGCTGCGGGTGGGGGGAATGGAGCCTTGTTCAGGCGACTTTGTACGCAGTTGAGGCGGCGGTCGACGCATTCCCGCGGGCCACGCATTTTTACATGCTGTCCGGCGATTGCATGGCAATCAAGTCAGCTGAATATGCGCACGAGTTTTTGGACAAGCGCGAAGTCGATTACATCGAAAGCTACGATTACTTCAAATCCGATTGGATCAAGACCGGCTGGAAAGAAGAGCGTCTGATCTATCGTCACATCTTTAACGAACGGACCCAGAAAAAACTTTTCTACGGGATGTTCGAGTTCCAGAAACGTCTGGGGCTGACGCGTAAAGTGCCCGATGACCTCGAGATCATGATCGGCAGCCAGTGGTGGTGCCTGCGTCGTCGCACGGTCGAGTGGATTCTGGATTTCACCAAGAAGCGCCCCGATGTGATGCGGTTCTTCCGTACAACGTGGATTCCGGACGAGACATTCTTCCAGACGCTGGTGCGCCATCTCGTGCCGGAAAAGGAAATCGAGTGTCGGACGCTGACGTTCCTGATGTTCACCGACTACGGGATGCCAGTGGTGTTTTACAACGACCACTACGACATGCTGCTAAGCCAGGATTTCCTGTTCGCCCGTAAAATCAGTCCCGCAGCGCGTGATATGAAACGGCGGTTGGGGGTTCTTTATTCGACCGAAGGCGTCAACTTCCAGATTTCGAACGAAGGCCGGTCGTTGTTCAAATTCCTGTCCGGCAAGGGCCGGATCGGACGCCGGTTTGCGCCGCGGTTCTGGGAAACCGAAAGCTCGCTTGGGCGCGAGCGTGAATTGCTGATCGTGGTCTGCAAAAAATGGCACGTTGCCAAACGTCTGCTGGATCGCATCCGGCAGATGACCAACATTCCGTGCATCGAATACCTGTTCAACGAAGAACAGACGGCCCTGCCTGATCTGGGGGGTATTCAGACAACATTGGGCAAACGGCACCGTCACAGGCGTGCGCTGATGCGGATGTTGTTTGACTACTACGACACGGACAAGCTGGTGGTTTGTATCGATCCCGGCAACCTCGACCTGCTGGAAGATTTCTGCCGCGACCGCGCCACAACGCGCGTGCTGGAAATCGAATGCCAGTTCAGTGACGAATACATGATCGGGCATGCGATGCGCGTGGGCCTTGCGGGTGATCAGACGCCGCAGGAAACGCTGAACCGTTTGTTGCCGACAATCCGCAACGACATCTTGCATGAATCCGACCGGATCAGGGATGCCGAGTTCGAGCATTATATGCGTATCCGTGAAATCGAGACGCCCGAGGTCAATGCAGAAACGCTTGAGGCGTTTTTGACCGTGCCGCATGATCAGGCGATCGAAATTGCGCGCAGCCCTTACCTATTTGCTGACTGAGGACAGACATGGCCTATAGCTACGACGATCAGAATATCTTTGCGAAAATCCTGCGCGGGGAAATTCCGAACACCACGGTTCTTGAAACCGAACACAGCCTTGCGTTCCGCGATCTGTACCCGCAGGCGCCGACCCATGTTCTGGTGATCCCGAAGGGGCCGTACGTGTGCTTCGATCACTTTGCGCAGACTGCGTCGGACGCGGAAATCGTCGATTACGTGCGTGCGGTTGGTGAGGTTTGCAAAATGGAAGGTGTCGAGGCGGATGGTTTCCGTCTGATCGCCAATGCAGGCAAGAACGGTGTGCAGGAAGTGCCGCATTTGCATGTGCACATTCTGGCGGGTCGCAACCTTGGCCGTATGTTGGCGCCTGCCAGTTAAATCCTGATCCAATTGTGCGCGGCCCTTCGGGCCACGCGCAGGTTTATCTCGCCCCTGCTTTGGCAGGGGCTCGGGTTTGGTCTGCTTGGCTTATGCGGCGCGTGTAAGTTTCAGGAACACATCTTCCAGATCGGGTTGTTCTGTTCGCACATCGCGGATCCGGATGCCTGCGTTGCGCACGGCATCCAATACATCGTCGGCGCTGATGTCGCTGGCGCGGTAGTGGAAGGCCAGAGTGCCGTCTTCGCGGGTTTCGATCCGGACGTGGTCGACGTCTGGCAGTTTGTCTGGCCGCTCGGACGGGTCGATCACGATGGTACGGCTGTCGAGTTGGCCCAGCAGGTTTTTCGTGCTGTCACGGGCGATCAGTGTGCCTTGGTTGATGATGGCGATCTCGTCGCACATTTCCTCGGCCTCTTCGAGGTAATGAGTCGTCAGAATAATCGTCATTCCCCGTTCGCGGTTCAGCTTGCGCACGTTTTCCCACAGCATCTGCCGAAGTTCGATGTCCACGCCTGCGGTGGGTTCATCCAGAACAAGGATATGCGGGTGATGAACAAGCGCCTTACCCAGCAGCAACCTGCGGCGCATACCGCCGGACAGGGTGCGGGCGTAGGCGTGGGCCTTATCCTCTAGCCCAACCATTTTCAGGATTTCATCGGACCGGCGTTGGGATTTCGGCACGCCGTATAGGCCTGCCTGCACTTCCAGCGCGCCGCGCGGGGTGAAAAACGGGTCTAGGTTCAGTTCCTGAGGCATCACTCCGATCGATGCGCGGGACTGGCGTGGGTTCTTGTCCTGATCAAAGCCCCAGATTTCCACCTGACCGGCTGTTTTCTTCACAAGCCCCGCCAGAATATTGATCAATGTGGACTTGCCCGCGCCGTTCGGCCCGAGCAGGCCGAACACGCTGCCTTCGGGGATTGTCAGGTCGATCCCCTTTAGCGCGTCTTTGGCTGGGGCGTTGCCTTGGGCTTTGTAGGTTTTGCGTAACCCTTGGATACGGATTGCATCATTGCTCATGCTCTGACTTGCCCCCTTCGTAAGATTTGCTCATAAGGCATTTAGTGCAAAGAAGACCCGAGGGGAATCCACGCAATGAGCCAGGACGCGCCTGAAACTAAAATCGTCGATACCTATCGTGTTGCCTGTGATGGCGGCGAAGGTGCTTTGGGTCATCCCCGTGTGTGGTTGCAGATCCCCCAAGATCAGGGCTGGGTCGAATGCGGCTATTGCGATGCCCGCTTTGTCCATAAAGATCACGCCGACAAAGCCTGATCCCTTCTTTCTGTAGATTGACCTGATCGCTGCCAGACCTGGGGTTTGGCGGCTTTTGCTGTTTCGGCTGTTTGTGACTGTTATCGGCAAAAGACTTGCTGGCGGCATCCTTCGGAACATGTCAGAAACCTGATGACGCTGATTATGGAGACGACGGCATGAGCACGGGATTTGGCAAGGGATCGCATCTGCATCTGATTGATGGATCGGCTTTCATCTTTCGCGCCTACCACGCCCTGCCGCCGCTGACCCGTAAATCCGACGGTTTGCCGATTGGGGCCGTGTCCGGGTTCTGCAACATGTTGCAGCGCTATGTCGAAAATAACTCGGGCAAGGACGCGCCGACGCATATTGCGGTGATCTTCGACAAAGGCAGCCATACCTTCCGCAACGATCTGTATGATCAGTACAAGGCCAACCGCGAGGCTATGCCCGAGGATCTGCGCCCGCAGATCCCGCTGACCCGTCGCGCGACCGAGGCGTTCAATATCGCCTGCAAAGAGCTTGAAGGGTACGAGGCCGACGACATCATCGCCACGTTGGCCTGTCAGGCACGTGAAGCGGGCGGGTCGGTCACGATCGTGAGTTCGGACAAGGACCTGATGCAGTTGGTGGGCGATGGTGTCGTGATGTACGATGCCATGAAGAACCGTGTGATCGACCGCGATGGCGTGTTCGAGAAATTCGGCGTGTATCCCGAACGCGTGGTGGATGTTCAGGCGCTGGCGGGCGATTCCGTCGATAACGTGCCGGGCGCGCCGGGGATCGGTGTGAAAACGGCGGCTCAGTTGCTGGGTGAATTCGGCACGTTGGAAGAACTGCTGGACCGCGCGGAAGAGATCAAACAGCCCAAGCGCCGTCAGACCCTGATCGAAAAGCGCGATCAGATCGAACTGTCGAAAAAGCTGGTACAGCTGGATTGCGAAACGCCGCTGGATTTCACGCTGGACGATCTGGAGCATACTGATCCTGATCCGGAAACGCTGCTGGGCTTTTTGAAAGAGATGGAGTTCCGCACGCTGACCAAGCGGATTGCGGATGCCTTCGGGGTCGATGCGCCCGTTATTCCCGACACCACGCCGCAGGGTGCGAACCCGCCCGCGGACAATGGCCCGTCGGTGGCGGATATCCCGTTTGAACCGGCAAGCTACGACTGTGTGCGCGATGTCGAGGCGTTGAAGACGTGGATCGCGCAGGCGCATGAGCTTGGCTATGTGGCGGTCGACACTGAAACCACCAGCCTGAACGAAATGACGGCGGAACTGGTGGGTGTGTCCCTGTCGGTTGAGGCGGGCAAGGCGGCTTACATCCCGTTGGGGCATCGCAGCCAAGGTGGTGATGATCTGTTCGGTGGGGCCGAATTGGCCGAAGGGCAGATCAAACTGGACGACGCGCTGGCGCTGTTGAAACCGCTGCTGGAAGATCCGGCTGTGATGAAAATCGGCCAGAACATGAAATACGACGCCAAGGTTCTGGCACGCTACGGCATTGATATCGCGCCGATTGATGACACGATGTTGCTGTCTTATGCGATGAACGCAGGCCTGCACAGCCACGGCATGGACGCGCTGTCAGAACGCTATCTGTCCCATTCGCCGATCCCGATCAAAGAGGTCATCGGTTCGGGCAAAAGTCAGATCACCTTTGATCTGGTCCCGATTGATGAGGCCACGAAATACGCGGCCGAGGATGCGGATATCACCCTGCGCCTTTGGCAGATTTTCAAACCGCAACTGCATCAGGCCAAAGTCACCCGTGTCTATGAAGGCATGGAGCGTCCCTTGGTGCCGGTTCTGGCGGATATGGAGCGTGCGGGGATCAAGGTGGATCGCGATACGCTGTCGCGCATGTCCAACGCATTTTCGCAGAAAATGGCGGGGCTTGAGGCCGAAATTCACGAAATGGCAGGTCAGCTTTTCAACGTCGGATCGCCCAAGCAGCTTGGCGAGATCCTGTTCGACAAGATGGGTTTCGAGGGTGGCAAAAAGGGCAAGACCGGTGCCTATGCCACCGGCGCTGATGTCCTTGAGGATCTGGCAACCGAACATGAACTGCCGCGCCGCGTTCTGGACTGGCGTCAGCTGTCCAAGCTGAAATCGACCTACACCGACGCGCTGCAGGAACATATCAACGCGGAAACGGGTCGTGTGCACACGTCCTATTCTATCGCGGGTGCGAACACGGGGCGCTTGGCATCGACCGATCCGCACCTGCAAA
>CATNDK010000185.1 GCA_950096585.1 Thalassococcus halodurans
CGCACCGATGCGCCAAGTTTGACCATGAAGGCGTGAGGATTTGCGCTGACGGCACGCAAAAGCGTCTGCCAACCGTTCGACCAATTTCGGCAGGTCGGGCAGGAATGCAGTTAAAAACTCGGGGGCGAGTGGGACGAAGCCCAGCTCGGGGCAGAAATAACCGTTTGAGCCGTCTTCAAAGACAACCCGCGCCGAATGCGGATCATCGCATTGATCGCACACCACAGAAGACATAGCGCCTGCGTCGCGCAGAAAACCATGCCGAACCAGAGACGCAAAGCCCCGGTCACTTTGATGGAAATCAGAGGAGACTTTGCCCCCATGCGCGATGATCTCGCAAAGCAGCGAAGCCGCGCTCAATCAATCACCTCGAACAGTTTGGCCACGCTTGGCGGCGGGGCAAGCAGGTTCCAGCGTTCAAGAAGTCCATAAACGAATTGGCGCTCCGCTTCGGTCTTGTTTGGCACGCTGGTTGTATTCGGCGTCTTCAAAGTGACCGTCAGGGCGCGGCCTTTCTTTCCTTCGCGCGGTTCCAGAAAAATCCGCAAAGTCGCCGCCACGATCTGCCAGCCGCCCGCGTGCAACGGGGAATTGCCGCTGAAGTTGCGCGCAAGAAACTGATAGAGCGTTTCCTCGTCTCCGCGTTTTTCTACAAGCAAAAACCCTCCATCCGAAGACCGGAACGAAAGAGAAGACACTTCGACCGTTTCAATTCCATCCGCTGGAACCGTCGTCAATTCCGGCTTTTGGCGTAGGATTGCCAATTGAACATCGCGGCGGGGAACTTCGACCGGCGGTTTGGATTGCGGCGCAAAGTGCTTTGAAAAGGATTGCAGATATTGATCGCGGACCTTTGTGCCGCCCTTTGCGCAAATTTCGACGATGCGTTCTTCGGGATCGCAGGCAATACCAACCTCAAGGACTTTCTGCACGGTTTGCCGTTCAAGGCTGGTTGCGCCAAACGCCAATTCGCTTTCGGCGCGGTCTTCGACGTATATCGTGGCTTGGGTCAACTTGGACTGCTCGCCGGTCGCCGGATCAATTCTGATAGAATGAAACCAATCTGCCTCTCGTCTTCGATGCATGGGCAAATTGAGAATATTCACGGTCTCGGCCAAAAATCCGTCACGCGCGGTTTGCGAGTCCAGCGCCCAAGGCTTTCCGTCGTCAGGGAATTGAAAACGCGACCATTGCTTTCCGCCGTTCCGGTGCAAGAGCGACGCCTGCACTTGAACCCGGTCAACCATGCGGGGCTGCTCTATCGCCAGCATCAAGAGAACGTCTTCGACGCCCTCCAAGCCTTCTAGTTCAATGAGTTGCCCGGTGCAGACCTGTTCAGCGGCTTGCCTCCCGTTTTCGCTGGCCAGCGCGCTCAAGAACTCCAACTCTGCCTTTACAGCATCCTGTTGCGCTTCGGGCAATTCCTCCAGCAAGGCTTCGATAGACCTCACCAGCGCCGTCCCGCGCCCCTCGCTGATCCAATCGAAATCATCGGGCGCATGAACGCCCCGCGCGGCAAGGAATGCTCTGAGTCTTGCCGAAGGTGACTTCCGAATGAACCCGCTGAATGATGCCATATTTTGCGCCCGACTCGTTGACCCCACGAAAATATGGGGTCCACACGAAGTCGGATCAAGTTGTTTGTGTTCGCAAAGGTTTGCGCATATCGGTTGAGCAGGCCAACGTTGCTGCTGTCCGGCATGTCGGCGGTACAGGCTCGTTGGTGGCAAGGTGTCCGAGCTGTCGGAACTGAGGGAGTTGATAAATATGACATGCACCATGATAGACAACGTATCATGTCACGCCTGACCGATCTGATTGCACAGGCCAAAGCCAAAGACGCCACACTCGGCAATGAACTGGAGCGGGAGTTCCGGGCGCTAGCCAATCGCCGCGCTTTCGGGCTGAACTTTGAACGTCATGCACCAGAAAGCGTGGAACTGCCCGGTCGGCCTGTTCGTAGGGGTGATAAGGTTCGGGTTTTGCCGCCCCGTGGTAGCATGGACAAAGGCGACCAGCGGCTGTGGAAGGTGAACCGGACCCACAAGCAGGATGGCACGCGGTTGGCAGACTTGACGCTGCATGAGGCGGCAGAGCCAGAGGCGCAGACGGTCGCGGTGGAAGACCTGATCGTAGTGGCCGAAATGCGCGACTACATCTATCCCGGTCTGATCAGCACTGGCAAAGTCGAGCGCGGCGGCGACAAGCCCTGTCACACGGTGATCAATGGCGAGAACTTCCACGCGCTGGAGGCGCTGACCTACACCCATCGCGGCAAGATCGACGTGATCTATATCGACCCGCCATATAACTCGGGTGCAAGCGACTGGAAGTACAACAATAAATACGTCGGTGACGAAGACGTCTACAGGCATTCGAAATGGTTGGCATTCATGGAAAGGCGACTTCAAGTTGCTCGCCAGCTATTGAAGCCTTCTGGGGCATTGATCGTAACAATTGATGAGCACGAGGTGCGTCGGTTGGGATTGCTGTTGGAGCAAACGCTACCTGACCATACAATTCAGCAAGTGACTATCGTCAATAACCCCAAGGGAGTTACTCAGGGCTACCTGTCGAGGGTAGAAGAGTATGCTTTCTTTTGCTTTGGCCCAGAATGCCAAATTTACTCGGCAGATGATGATTTGCTGACGGTTAAGGAAGAAAAAGAAACCGCAGATGGTTTGGCTCGACCTCGATGGAAGGGTTTGCTGCGCTCTGGTGATGAAGCTCAACGTAAAGACCGAGAACAAATGTTCTATCCGATTTGGATCGACCCAAAACTTGGGAAGATCATCGGAGCTGGAAAATACCTACCTCTTTCAGAGGAACCTGATTTTTCGCTTTCCAATGAGCACGGGCATGCTGTTGTATGGCCAGTCCGAAAAGACCTTTCGCTGGGCAGGTGGGGTGTTGGTGTTGATACGTTCAATGCCTTAGTCAAGGAAGGCTACGTAGCTCTGGGTAAATACGACAAAAAACGCAAATCTTGGGGCCTCACCTACCTTACAGAGCAACACCGGAAAGACATTGATAGCGGTACACTTAGGGTGCTGACTCGTGATGAAACTACCGGCGTTGCAGATGTTGCTTTTGAGGGTGCAGCAACCAGAAAAATTCGCACAGTATGGCACCGAACAAGCCATGATGCGGGAGCATATGGGACCGATTTGATTGGTCTGTTTCTTGGAAATGGCCGCACCTTTCCATTTCCCAAAAGCCTGTACGCCGTCGAAGATGCTCTTCGACCAATTGTTAGAGGCAACAAGTCGGCAATCATACTGGATTTCTTTTCGGGTTCGGGCACGAGCCTTCACGCCACCATGCGGTTAAACAGGCAAGACGATGGTCGCAGGCAATGTATTTGCGTGACCAACAACGAAGTTAAAGCCAGCGAACAGCAGGCATTGAAAAGTGATGGCCTGCGCCCCGGTGATCCTGAGTGGGAGCAATGGGGCATTTGCGACTACATCACCAAGCCGCGCATCAAGGCTGCGATCACAGGACAGACCCCAGAGGGCGACCCAATCAAGGGTGACTACAAGTTCACCGATGAGTTCCCCATGGCGGATGGCTTTGCGGAAAACGCCGAGTTCTTCACGCTCACCTATGAAACCCCGGTCTCAGTAAGCCACAACCGCGCCTTTGCCCGTGTCGCGCCGCTTTTGTGGATGAAGGCTGGCAGCGAAGGGCGGCGCATTGACAGCCTGCCAGACGCAGGGTGGGACGTGGCTGACACCTATGGCCTGCTGACCGATTTGGACGCCGCAGCGCCCTATATCGCAGCCATAGAGGCCAAGGGTGGTATCCGCATCGCCTATATCGTCACCGACGACGACAGACGCTTTCAATCCGTCGCACAGGGCCTCCCTGACGGGGTCGAAGCTGTGCGGCTCTATGAATCCTACCTCACCAATTTCCGCTTCTCGATGGGGCGATAAGACATGAAATTTACACTCAAAGATTACCAAGACGATGCCGTGGCCCAAGTTCTGGACCGTTTGAAGAAAGCCCGCAAGCGCTGGCATGAGGACAAAGAAAAGAACGCCTTTTCCCTGACCGCAACCACAGGTGCCGGTAAAACGGTCATGGCCGCAGCGGTGTTTGAGGCGTTGTTTTTCGGCTCTGACGACTATGACTTTGAACCCGACCCCGGCGCGGTGGTGATTTGGTTTTCAGACGACCCGTCCCTGAACGAACAATCCCGCTGGCGGTTGCAAGAGGCGGCGGACAAGCTGACGACCTCTGACCTTGTGACGGTCGAGAACACTTTCTCACGCGAAGTGTTTGAACCGGGCAAGGTGTATTTCCTGAATACGCAGAAGCTGGGCAAAAACTCCATGCTGGTGCGCGGTGCTGATCCGTCCGACCAAGGGGTTTTGACCATCGACGGCACGCCGATCATGCCCGATGACCGGTCCCACACGATCTGGGATACGATCCGCAACACCATCGAAGACCCGGACCTTACGCTTTATCTGGTGCTGGACGAGGCGCATAGAGGTGTCAGCGGAACGGCGACCGGACGTGAAACAATCGTGAAGCGGCTGATCAATGGGCAAGGCGCGGTTCCGGGCATTCCTGTTGTTTGGGGCATATCGGCAACCGTGAAGCGCTTTGACGATGCTGTTCAGGCGATGCCAGACCTCACCAAGATGCCGAATGTGTTGGTCAACTCAAAGCTGGTGCAGGAATCTGGCCTGATCAAAGACACTATCACTTTGGACGTGCCAGAGGCGCAAGGCGACGTGACAACGGTTTTGTTGCAGCGAGGGACAAGGAAATTCAAAGAAATCTCTGAGGCTTGGGCAGAGTATGCCGCACAACAAGGCGATACAGCAAGCGTTGTACCACTGATGGTGCTGCAAGTGCCGAACTCACCTAGCAGGCCCAAGAGGCCTTTGAACAAAGACGAACACGATGAATGGAAAAAGGCGGAAGCTGCTTGGAAAGCGGCGGTGACTGCTTGGAACAATGACATTGGAAACTGGCTGAAGGTCATCTTTGATACATGGCCTGACCTACCGGAAAACAGCGTTTTCAATGTGTTCGGTGAGCATAAAGCCGAGAGCTTTGGCGGTTACTCCGTGCCATACATCGAGCCACAACGTGTTCAGGACGATGAACAAGTAAGAGTTCTGCTGGCCAAAGATGCAATCAGCACTGGCTGGGACTGCCCAAGGGCAGAAGTCATGGTATCTTTCCGGTCTGCATCGGACCAAACACATATCACACAGCTATTGGGCCGCATGGTGCGGACGCCACTTGCGCGGCGCATACCGGGCAACGAGCGGCTGAACGCTGTGGATTGTCTGTTGCCAAAGTTCAACCAAGCAACGGTCAAAGCCGTTGTCGAGGCGCTCATGTCGGGCGGTGACGGTGGCGATAAGCTGCCCGGACGGCGAGTTCTGATCAATCCGAAGGAAATGGCACAAAACCCGACGGTGCCGGAGGCAGTGTGGGACAAGCTGACAAGCCTTCCGTCCGCTGCAATGCCGAAGAAGCAAGCAAGACCGATCAAGCGGCTGACAGCCTTGGCGCATGAATTGGCTGCGGATGGCCTGTTGGCAAATGCAGGTAAGCACGCGCACGCGCACCTGCATGGTGTCTTGGACGCTCAGCGGACGGCCCTAGCGGCGGAGATTGCCAAGGCCCGGAAGGATGTTCTCACGGTCGAAGGCAAGACGGTCAAGACGGACATTGAAACCCAGAAGATGACGTTTGACGACTTCGTGGAAGCCGCAGATTATGCGGTGATCGAAGACGCCTACAAGCGCGCGGCGCATCTGATCTCACCCGATCTGGCTAAGACCTACAGCGAACATTTGGCTGACCAGAACACCGACGCCGAAGACTATGAAGAAGCCTTGATCGAGGCGCACACGGATGTTGCGGCCCTCGCGGCCGATGATGCGGCCCTTCAGTTCATCCGAGGGCAGCGGCACCACCGCGGCCGTGGTCTCGGCGGTGATCTCGGACGTCATGCGCTGCATGACCGTGGCC
>CATNDK010000186.1 GCA_950096585.1 Thalassococcus halodurans
TGATGCCCCGCCTGTGTCGGCGCTGTTCCGACGTATCGACACGTTGGTGCGTGCCTACCGGAAAGCAGGGGGCAGCGCGCCGCGCCTGTTGGTCCATGACGAGGATTTCGGCAAAGAGATGATCGGACTGGCAGCTAGACATGGTCGCGGGTTGCCTGCCGACGTGATCCCGATGTCGGTCAGCGCCTTGGCAGGTTTCGGCCATGCCGAGATGCTGGCAGCTTTGGGGGCTGGTTTCGCAGGCGTGACTGTGTTGCTAGCGCCGAAATCAGACCGCGAGACTTTGGAAAATCAGGTTACACTGGCCAAGGCTTTGGCAGGCGGTAAACCCGTGGATCTGATTGATCCGACAGATCCTGACGCGCTGAGCGATGTGCTTTATGTCGAAACCGGACCGGCCGTTGCAACTCCCGCCTTGCCGATTGGCACGCGCCGTCAGGTCACCCGCGTTGCAGCCAAGGCGCTGAACCCTGAAGGTGGCGTTCTGGATCTGCCCGAAGGCGCGCCTTATGGGGCCGTTCTGGTGGATACGGATGCCTGTACGCTTTGCCTGTCCTGCGTGTCGTTGTGCCCGTCTGGTGCGTTGGGGGACAATCCCGACAAGCCGCAGTTGCTGTTCCAAGAGGACGCGTGCCTGCAGTGCGGACTTTGCACCAATATTTGTCCGGAAAAAGCGATCATGCTTCAGCCGCGCATGAATCTTGAGGACAATGCCCTATCCCAACAGGTACTGAACGAAGAAGAGCCCTTTGCCTGCATCGAATGTGGATCGCTCTTTGGGGTGAAATCGACGATCGAGCGTATTTCCGAAAAGCTGGCCGGCACAAACGCCATGTTCAACAACCCCGATGCGCTGAAGATGATCCAGATGTGCGATGACTGTCGGGTTCGGGCGCAGTTCCATTCTAACAACAATCCGTTCCAGATGGGCGAGCCGCGCAGACCGCGCACCACGGATGACTATCTGAACGACAGCCCTTCCAAGCGGCGCGATCACTGATGGACGCCTCAGGCGCGGACCAAACTCTAGCGGCTTTCGATCGGAGCGCCCAGATCAGCGGGCGTTTCGGCGGCAACGAACGCAAGGATGTGGTCCAGATCGTCCAACGTCATTTCCACCGGCGCGATGGGCGAAGGGCGGGAAATGTCGAAGGGCGGCGTGACGTCTGCGATCTGCGTGAACGCGGGATGCGGGTTCAGGGCATAAAAGGCCTGAAACCGGTCGCCCCAGTCGGGCAAAGCGCGCAGAACCTTGAAGGAAGGCGTCGATCCGATGGCCTTCATCCGGTTTGCTTCGCTCACCACATGGCACCGTCCGCACAAGGCCAGCGACAGGTCCGCCCCTTTGCTGGCATCACCGTCAAAGCTCAGTTCGACGACCTGTGGTTCCTCTTTGACTGTGGAACTGAACGGCGTGTCCCCATCTACGGTAAAGCTGTCGATGGTGTTGCGACCGACCGCCGAGAAAAGCCACTCAGCAAAGGCCTGTGCGTCGGGATCATCGCCTACCTCCATGCTCCAGACCTGGTTCGCATCGGCAAAGGCCGCGCGTCCTGTGTCGCCAAAAGAAGCATCAGCGGCGTCATCAGGACCGACACGTTCGATACGCGTGCCGGTTTTCAGCGAAAATCTGGGCAAAAGATATTGCGGAAAGCCGGTCTCTGTCAGACTGTCCGGGATGGACAGTCGAAAGGTTTTGTCCGCATCCTGTGCAACGGATGCGGTGGCGCAAACCATACCAACTGCAAGTGCTATCCAACGCCGCATCTGGTCTCCTCCCCGATGGGTTGGCCCCGTTGCAAGCGTAGGGGCGCTGCCCTAGACACGTCAATGCCTTGGTCGTGAACCACGCTAAGGCCCCAGAAAAACGGAGTTCCTGATGACCGACGAATTCAACATGTCGATGCGCAAGTTCCTGAAACAGGTTGGGGTCACTTCCCAGCAGGCGATTGAAGGCGCCGTGCGCAAAGATGGCGGGCCCGAGGACAAAACCTATGAAGCCAAGGTCGTTCTGACCATTGACGGATTGGAATTCGAACATACCGTCAGCGGACAAATCAAAGGGTAATTTATCGTGACTTTGACACGTGACGCGGTGAATGCCGCGCTGAAAACAATCGATGATCCGGTTTCGGGCACGGATATCGTCTCGGCCGGGTTGGTGAAGGCACTGACAGTTGATGGCGGCACCGTCCGCTTCGTGATGGAAGTAAACCCCGACAGGGCCGAAAACTATAAGGTCGTGCGTGATGTGGCCGAAGCCACGGTCAAGGCCATGGAAGGCGTCGAACAGGTGTCGGTTGTCATGACTGCCCATTCCGCCCCCAAACCGCCGCCGGACCTGAAGGGCGGTAGCCGCCCGCAGCCGCAAGGCCCGCAAAAGGTTCCGGGTGTTGATCGCATTCTGGCCGTTGCCTCGGGCAAGGGCGGTGTTGGCAAATCCACTGTTTCCGCGAACCTCGCTTGTGCTTTGGCCGCAGAAGGGCGCCGCGTTGGTCTTTTGGATGCAGACGTTTACGGCCCGTCGCAGCCGCGCATGCTGGGTGTGTCCGGCAAACCGGCATCGCCTGATGGCAAGACGATCCTTCCGCTGCGCAACTACGGCGTGACAATGATGTCCATCGGTCTGATGACCAATGAAGATCAGGCTGTGATCTGGCGTGGTCCGATGTTGATGGGCGCGTTGCAGCAGATGATGAATCAGGTTCAGTGGGGCGCGCTGGACGTGCTGATCATCGACCTGCCGCCGGGAACCGGTGACGTGCAGATGACCCTGAGCCAGAAGTTCGCTGTCGACGGCGCTGTTGTGGTTTCGACCCCGCAGGACGTGGCGCTTCTGGATGCGCGCCGGGGCATCGACATGTTCAACCAGATGAAAGTGCCGATTGTCGGCCTGATCGAAAACATGTCGACCCATGTGTGTTCCAACTGCGGACACGAAGAACACGTCTTTGGTCACGGTGGCGTCGCTGCCGAAGCCGAAAAGCTGGGCGTTCCTTTGTTGGCGGAAATCCCGTTGCATCTGGATATTCGGACGGCCTCGGACGGTGGCGCACCCATTGTGGTGTCAAAGCCCGACAGCCCACAGGCGCAAAGCTTCCGTGACGTGGCCAAGGCGCTGATCAAGGACGGCCACGCATGAACGCAGAGCTCAGCTTTCCCCCTTTGTTGACGGGCCGCGCGGTTGCGGGCGATCCGTTCGCCGCAGCCATTCAGGCGGCACAGGACGGGTGTGATGCTGGGCTTGTTTTATACGATCCGGTGTCGCCTGATTTGCAGGCGGCACTGGTCCTTGCGCCCGAGGTGTCGCTAGCAGAGGCGGCGGTGATGCTGCCGCTGGCAGGGGTTGCGCTGCAGAACGCGGTTGGGTCCGTCGCTCCGCCCGAGGTGGCCTTGCAACTGGGCTGGAGCGGCAAGGTTCACGTCAACGGTGCCACGGCGGGGCAGCTGCGGATGGTGGCGCCCAAGGGTGATCGGAACTCGCCACCGGATTGGATGGTGATCGGGCTCAGCCTGCGGTTCGTGTCTAATGACATCGACGGGGGCCAAAACCCCGATGAAACCGCCCTTCACGCCGAGGGCTGCGGCGATCTGATGCCTTTGGATGTGCTAGAAAGCTGGTCGCGCCACCTGTTGACGCAACTGCATATCTGGGAACAGGACGGCATCGCGCCGCTCCACCGCGAATATTCGGGGCTTGTTTTCGGGATGGGCGATGCAATCGACCAATCGGGACATTCGGGCACGTTCCTCGGGCTGGATGAACAGCTTGGAATCTTGGTGAAAACTGGCGAAGGCACCCGCCTTGTGCCGTTGACTGATCTACTGGAGACACCATGAAACTCGCACGGGCCATCCACTTTGATGAAAGCGACACACGGGTTTTTGCCAAACCGGCCCGCACTGGCGAATGGTGCATCGCGGGCGGATTCGAGTTTTCGAATTTCGGCGAAGGCGATCTGGTGGGCAAAACCCGTCAGGCCTTTGCCAACGGCTGGCTGGGTGTCGAAACCTTTGGCCGCGTGACATTCGTCGCTGTGACCCGCATTGAAGACGCGGAACGCGAGGCGTTGATCGAGGGGCTGTCACAGCACTTTGTCGATATCTACGGCGCACCGTCGATCGAAGCCGCGCGCGGCGTTGCGCAGGCCGAGATCGACGAGATGATTGACCTGTGCGAGGAATTCGATCCGAACACCGTTCTGACCGTCGCACGGGAACTGACAGAGGCAGGCGTCAAAGAGGCCTTCCGCGCCATCGAAGGGCAGACCGCCGATCTGGGCCAATTCGCGGTCCACGGCGATATGGACGAATAAACGCCACCCGCTTTTGTCGAATTATCGGGAACCAATTCGCCCCTGATCCGTTTGTTCAGTGAAACACAGATTAAGGAGCTACGGCTATGAATTGGGATCAAATTCAAGGTAACTGGACGCAATTTAAAGGTAAGCTGCGCGAGAAGTACGGCGAGCTGACCGACGACGAAATCGAAGAGGCCAAAGGCGATCGCGAACAGCTGATCGGTAAGATTCAGGCCAAGTACGGCAAGACCAAAGAAGAGGCTAAAAAAGAGGTCGACAATTTCGTCGACAGCATCTGATCTCTTTATCAAAACCTAATTAAGGGGCGGGGATTTTCCCCGCCTTTTTGCTATCTGCAAATGCCTTCCGGCTCGGCCCCGCTCCACGGGAGGATCACCTGTTCTACATCCAGCACATCGCGCAAACGCTGGATCGGCATGGCCTTTGAGATCATCCCCTCAAGCCGCGCCGTGCGGGGGGCGTCGGGGTCCAGCAACTGGCAGCAGACGTATTCTTCGACAATCGCGCCTTGTTGTTCATAGCCATAATCCAGAAATGCGCCCTCTGTATCCGGATTGAACAGATAGGGATCATCGCTGCGCTGATGTTCGGCGGCGGCTTTGACGGGGTGGTATCCGGTCCGCGCGCGGTTCTGCCATTGCCAGACGTGGGTCATTTCATGGGCAAACAGCATGGCGGCATAGACGTGCACCTCTTTCGGCCAGTTGGGCAGATAATCGGGGATATACAGGTCTTTGCGGTAGTAGACGTCATTGAACAGCGTGATCGCACCGGGTGAGACCTCGATCTCGTCGCCGCTGACGGGGGCAAAGATGCGTTCCTGACAGGTCAGACGGGGCCGCACGGGCAGCGAGGTGATGTAGCTGCCTGCGAAATGCCCGTCGTGGAAACGGACAGGGGCAGGGTCGATCTGATCGCCCGCCATAGCTTGTGTGAACAGGATTTCATTCTGTGTCAGGGGACGGCCCGAACAGGCGGTCAGGACAAGAGTGGCGGAAAGGATCAATGCGCGCATGGCCGGACATTTGCGGGATTGTCAGGCGCTGTCCAGTGAACTTTTCGCTAGGCGTGGAGCAAAGGTCGAAGGCCGCGGCGTCAGAGACGACGGGCCGCCATGCGGTGTCTACTTGGGTGAGGCTGGTCTGGGGCTTGGAACTCTGGCGGATGTGGTTGAGTGTGCCAGCTGCCAACGAGCGGCTTCGAAACAGAACTAGGTAAAGGCAGGGCAATAAACCCAACCCGAAGCTCGCGGAAGGCGCGGAGCCAAGGCCGCAGGCCGCCGTGCCAGAGACGACGCGCCCCCACGCGGCGGCTCTTTGGTTGGGTTTGCTCTACCCCTCAGAACTCCTACGGACTTGGAGAGATAAAGCTCACCGGTTCGACCGTTAGAACGCCACCGCGCGCGTCGTCTATGGCGCTTGGACAGGTGTTGGAAATAGTGCTTGGGCCGAGAAAGCCTTAAACATCCAGCTCTTCAACAAACCGAGCGTTTTCCTGAATATACTGGAAGCGCAGCTCCGGCTTCTTGCCCATCAGACGTTCCACCAGATCGCCGGTTTCGCCGGGTTCGTCCTCGTCGATGGTCACGCGGATCAGTTTGCGTGTTTTCGGGTCCATCGTCGTTTCTTTCAGGTCTTTCGCGTCCATCTCGCCCAGACCCTTAAA